>JANXGQ010000034.1 GCA_024959305.1 Porticoccaceae bacterium
TATTGAATTTGTGCTCTATCATAATTCGATAGACCTTGAAGACCAAGCTGAGGAAAAAAAGTTTCAAGATGCCTACGGCATGATGTATGCAAAGGATCTGGAGTTACACGACAATGGTATTGCAGATGGGACCACTGTAAGAGCGAGTTTTCTGCAAAGTTTGAAAGGGCTTGAAGAGTCTCAGAAAAATGACTTGTTTAATGCGTTGGGGTTAGGGGCGCTGGGCATGCCCAACTTTGATTACGCACTTGATTATGTGGGTGGTCAGTTGCAACCAGCATCTAGCTGTGATTTGTCAGATCCCGCAAGTTGTTCTTTTACAGAATACGAGTCTGGTCTTGTGATGGCACTGCCCAATAATACGGTACGCGCTTCTGAGGGCCGGCATTTTTCCGATCGATGGGATGCTGAACTTAGGGGGAATTTTTATCATTGGGACAGTTTGCGTATCGGTTTGGGACTGGCAGCCAGATATGATAGCTCCACGAGTGAGCTGTTTTTTGGAAGTCCAGATAAAATCAGCCAAACGGCCTACCGAACCTATGCCAATTTAGAGTGGACTGCCAGTGACAAGATCACATTAAATTCCGGCCTTATAACCGAGAAGGTTGAGCAAGGCGGTAGCAATACTTCTTATCGGGCAGCGGCAAATTACCAATTGGCAGAACAGCAGACCATCAGATTGGCAGCAAATCACGCCTATCGAGCGCCAACAATACTTGAGCGTTTGCATAGCACTGATTATAAGTACAATGAAAATATCACTCTCGATCTCAGTGTGAAACCAGATCCCAATATTGTTGCAGAACAATTATCCAGTTATGAAATAGGCTATGGTGGCTCTTTCCTAGATAGAAGCCTGTTGCTTGATGTGCGTATTTTTAAGGAAGATTTTTCAGATATCATTGATCAAACTAGACGGGATTCTGCTGATTTTGGGATTGCTTTTGATTACGATCGACAGGTTAATATTTATACTAACGCCGCCAGCCTGCAGGTTCGCGGGATAGAATGGCAACTGCAGTATAGACCCACCGATAATATCCTTTTGCATGCCAATCATAGTTATGCTGATGTTGAGGGAACGACTGTTTATAGCCTGTCTCCAGAAAGGATTGAGTTGCCTCTAAAAGATTCTACTCCCGACAATATTCTGACGTTTATGGGTAGCTATACTAGCCCTGGTGGGGTGAGGTGGGGAGCTACTTATTATTACAAGTCGGCTTATTTGAGCAAGATTAGAAAAACACTTGTTGGTGGTGATATAGATCTCTCTCATCTTACAAAGCCATTTTCTCGGGTTGATTTAACAGCTGCGAAAAAATGGCAGCTTGGAAAGCATTCAATGGAGTTATCCTTTACGGTACAGAATGTGGGTGATGACTATCAGGAGCACCATTATTTTAATCGTTTCAATAGCAAATATATTCTGGGATTGAAGCTGGGTTCTAACTGAGTTGTAGATATTAAAATAGATTTATTGGAGGGATAAGCTGTTAAAAAGACGCGAAATTAATGGCAACGTAAAAGTAATTGGGCAGAATTGTCTTTGATCGCACAGAATGCAGGTAATGACTATCAGTACAGTAGTATCATTTTTTTAATGGACTTAATGCAAAATATATTTTGCAGTTAAGGATAAGTTCTAACCGATCTGCAGACATTAAAGCAGGTTTGTTAGAGGGATCATTTAAATGAGATGTTAGATGTCAAACCAATGGCGAATCAGAATTCGAGGGTAGTTAAGAAACTTTTTCACTTGGTTTTCTGTTTTGGCTTACAGTGCCTTGCTACTAGCAGTATTGCGCAGGATCTTGAGCATGTGCTTTTTATCCTCAGTAGGGATGCTCCCAACTATACTAAGATTGTTGACTTGGTTCGGACGGGTCTGTCCGATAAAAAAAAGGACTACTCGGTTACTACAGTGTCAAAGGATGCGGATACTGAAATTGATAGAGCTATCAAAGAAGCCACTATCATTGTGACTTTGGGAACGGGGGCGGCGGATGTTGCGATAAGTAGAGATTCGGATAAACCTCTGATCGCGGCACTGATCACCGACAGTACCTTTACTGATTTGGCGAAAAAATATCGGGGTTCTACGTCTAAAGCATTGGCCTCAGGCATCAATGCGATCCTCTTGGATCAACCTTTGGAGCGCAGTACAAGCTTGGCTTCGTTGCTGATTCCAAAGTTGAAAAAAATTGCCATAATGCTGGGGCCCTCCTCCGGAACCAAGGCGCGTGACCATCGTGATCGATTAAAGAATGCTGGAATAATACCGCAGATTCTGTCTATCACTGCTGCAGATAATCCCATTCATAAGATTGCTCCTATTATAAAAAACACTGATGTTTTTATTCCTGTCCCCGATAGCCGTTTGATCAATGTAACTACCGCAAAATGGATATTGCAGTTGGGTTATAAATACAGCGTGCCTGTCATAGGGTTCTCTAAAAACTACGTTACTGCGGGAGCCCTGGCGGCCGTTTACTCATCGCCTGAAAATGTTGCTCGACAGACCATAGAAGTTATTCGCGATCAAAATCTTCGAGACTATAGCCTCAACAGGATTTATAGACCGAAATACTGCACGGTGACAGTTAATACAACAGTAGCTTGGCATCTTGAGATACAGACAAGGGATGAGCGATTCTATCAGGGAGAACTGTGCGAGCTATGAAATCCCTATTACGCTTCAATAGTGTTCGTGCCAGACTTCTGATTACCAGTTTGATTCCACTGGCCTTACTCAGTACGGTCATTGGCTGGTATATGATCTTTAGTCAGCGCGCTGAATTAGTCGGCAATCTGCAAGATACCGGCAGGATCGCTGTGCATCAGGTGGCAGAGAACGCGGCGTTTGCCCTGTATTCTGGCGATCGCCAGAGACTTGACGCTCTAAGTTATGTGGCACTTGAAATTCCGTCGGTTTCTGGAGTGTTGTTCTACAACTACAAGGATGATCAAATAATAACAATTGGAGATATGGGCTTTCCAGTTGGGGCTATGCCTGAAGGTTTTGATCAGGGACCTCCCTTGCAAGTGGATAATCATTGGTATTTCTACTCTGACATTATTTCCGATCTCACTACAGTTATGGATTACGATGAAATTGATCAGCACGAGTCCGAGCGAATCGGATGGGTGTTGCTGGCACTTACTGATGAAATTCTGTTGCAAAAAGAGCGTAGTTTCATTCTGACCACATTGACCGTTATTCCTCTGGGATTGTTACTGGCTTTTTGGCTATCTATTCGAATTGGAACGGCTATCTCGCGTCCTTTGGAGGAGCTCACAGAGGTTGTCGAGGGAATGGAAGCTGGTGATCTGGACAAAGTTGCTCCTGAACAGGGGACCATTGAACTTAGCAAATTGACCCGCGGTATTAATGGGTTGGCAACCAGCGTTCGCGAATCCAATATACGTATGCAAAGTGAGATTACCCGTGCCACAAGTCAATTGCAGGATACTCTAGCAGAGCTGGAAAAGGCGATGAAAGCTCAGGATCAGTTTTTGGCACGGATGAGCCATGAGTTGCGGACACCGCTAACCGCTGTAATAGGTTTTTCTAATTTACTGTCCAATGAAGAGAGCGAATCAAAGCGGCAGGATCATCTGAGAATTATCCAGAGAAGTTCCAATGTTTTACTGACTATGATCGATGATATTCTGGACTTTTCAAAAGCTGATGTAGGCGGATTTACCCTAAAAAATACTGACTTTGATCTGGATAAATTAACCGAGGATCTCACCACTGTATTCCGCAAACAATCACAGGAAAAGGGTCTGGAATTTAAGGTTGCGGTTGCCATGGATGTCCCCCAAAAAATCCAAGGAGACTCAGTTCGCCTAGCCCAAGTTTTAGCCAATTTATTTAATAATGCGATCAAATTTACCGATCGGGGCAGTATCGATTTCAATATTAGTTATATCGGCAAAGAGAGTGATGTAATTACTCTACAGTTCTCAGTTACAGATTCTGGGAAAGGTATTGCCAAGGCGAAAATACCTACTTTATTTGATGCCTTTACTCAAGAAGATATCTCTATTAACCGACGTTTTGGTGGCAGTGGTCTCGGATTGTCTATTGCCAAAAGATTGGTGCAGGCCATGGGGGGCGATATCCAAATCACTAGCGAGGTCTGTGTGGGATCGACGGTGACTTTCACCTGTAAGTTTTTTACATATTGTGCCAAACCTACTCCAGAGGCCACATCGGCAGCAGAGTCCAAGTCAGAAAATGTTTTGTCAGGGGTGTCTGTTTTGCTGGCGGAAGATAATCCTTTTAATCAGAAACTACTGCTTAAACTATTGGAGCGACATGGGGCCTCATGTCTGGTTGCCCAAAATGGTTTAGACGCTATAAAAATATCTGAAAATCTGCATGTTGATGTGATATTAATGGATTTACATATGCCGGTGATTAATGGCATAGTTTCCTCGGAGACTATTATTCAGCAGGGCGGTGATAGCCCTCCTATTATTGGCTTAACAGCTGATATTACTGAGTCAGAACAGCAAAAGTTTATTGCGGCTGGCGCGGTGACTGTGCAGCTAAAACCAATCGATGAAGTCCAATTAATCAATGCTATTTTAAATGTATTGAACGACCAGCATGAGATATCTGAGTTGTCGAGCGTGGGATTGCTAGCATCAGTGTTACCTGCTAAAGATCTAAAGATAGCTCTCTATGACTGTTTAGATCAACTGGAAGAGCGTTTGCGAGCTGATGAGAAAACCAGTCTAAGACAAATTATTCACGACTTGATGGGTCTCTGTGGCCTTTATGGGATGTCAGAATTGCGGGAGTTAGTCTTGGATCTCAGGGCTTCTTATGGCAGTTTGGATGCCCAGCAGAATTTGCAAAAGGTCAAGCAGATACGCAGTCATATCGAAGAATCTATGGTTTTTCAATAGCCTAATTGATGAGTCTAGGCTGCTAATACTTTGGTATTAATGCTTTGGTATTAATGCGTCAGTGTAATTTAAATTTACCCGCTATTATTTTAGATTAGTCATGCGGGATCGACTTTCTAGCAGGAAGCTATTAAATGGACTTGCATCGGTGGCAATAGTCACCTGATGTATTTAAGGCGACAGGGTAGTTGCTAAATGCCAGTGATGGCGTCGGTCGGTTTTGTTATTTACTCCCTCTTTTAAGCCTCGCCCATGCGAGGTTTTTTTTGCGCGCTGCTAATCTGGCCCTGATTATCGTCTTACCTCTAATGCAATAGTCTCCTAATGCAAAGGTCTCTGTTGTAAAACCCAAAGAATATCTTTTCTCGCGAGCTCATACATCATAGACTGTCAGAAATTTCAGGTTGGATATCAATGCATAAAGCCAAAGATATAAAGGATAGTTTCGCTGATCGCGAGGCGGCCAAGTATTTAAATCCAGTTCCCAGTCGAGAATTTATTCTTGATTATCTGGAGCAGAGCGTGGGGCCGTTAACTCACGAGGCAATTTGTGTCGCATTAAATTTAGAGGATGAAAATCAGATTGAAGCCATGCGCCGCCGGCTCAGGGCTATGGAGAGGGATGGTCAACTGGCCAAAAATCGTCGCGGAGGTTATGGCACCTTAGAAAAGCTCAGTTTGGTCAAAGGCCGCGTTATAGGGCATTCTGAGGGATTTGGTTTTGTCTCTCCACTGCGCGGTAATGGGCAGGATGTATATCTTTCCAGTACACAGATGCGCCGCGTATTTGATGGCGATATTGTACTGGTGCGCATTGCCGGCTGGGATCGCCGTGGGCGACCGGAAGGCACGCTTGTGGATATTGTGGAGCGCGGCACTAAACAACTGGTTGGACGTTATTTTCGTGAAAGCGGGATAGATTTCGTAAGACCTGATAATCCGCGTATTAGCCAGGATATTCTTATTTCTGGGGAACGACCCTGTGCAGCCAGTTCGGGGCAGATTGTAGTAGTGGATATTTTAGAGCCACCCACCCTAAATAGTTTGCCGGTGGGCCATATTTCAGAGGTGCTGGGAAAGCATCTAGATCCTGGTATCGAAATAGATATGGCAATTCGCAACTATGGTATTCCCTTTAGTTGGTCGGCTGAGGTTGGGGTCGAGACCGATGCAATACCCTCTGAGGTTGAAAACCAGGACTCAAGAATTGATTTGAGATCCACGCCACTGATTACCATTGATGGTGAAGATGCACGGGATTTTGATGATGCGGTTTTCTGTAAGCCACGACTGCGGGGTGGTTGGACATTAATTGTCGCTATCGCCGATGTCTCTCACTATGTCAGCGTTGGTTCAGCGTTGGATAAGGAGGCATATTCCCGAGGCAATTCGGTCTATTTCCCCGACTATGTGGTGCCGATGTTGCCTGAAAAGCTCTCAAATGGGCTCTGTTCACTGAATCCCGCAGAGGATCGTCTGTGCATGGTCTGCGAAATGCAGATTAGTGGGCAGGGAGAAATAACCGGTTATCAGTTTTACGAGGGAATTATGCACTCTCATGCGCGCATGACCTACACTCAGGTCGCGCATATTATCGCTGAATATGGGCAGGGCAATGATTCGGGAATTAGACAGCAGTTTTCCGCAATTCTGCCGCAGATCGATGCTTTGCAGAATCTCTCAACGGTACTTCAAAAGCGTCGAACTCAGCGTGGTGCCATAGAGTTTGATAGTCAAGAAACACGCATTCTTTTCGATAGTCAGCGTAAAATAAACCAGATTATTCCCGTTGAGAGAAATGATGCTCATCGCTTAATCGAAGAATGCATGCTATGCGCCAATCTGTGTTCCGCAGAATTCTTAAAAAAAGCCAAACTACCTGCGCTCTACAGGGTTCACGAGGGTCCAAGTGAAGAGCGATTGACATCGGTTCGCGATTTTTTAAGCGAGCTTGGTATAGGTCTTGGGGGCGGTGATGATCCACAGCCAGCGCATTACCAGCAGGTTCTGAAAGCGGCAGAAAATCGAGAGGATGCGCATATTATCCACTCAGTTCTATTGAGATCTATGAGTCAGGCTGTTTATCAGCCAGAAAATCTAGGTCATTTTGGCTTGGCATTTGAAGCCTATACTCACTTTACTTCGCCGATCCGTCGCTACTCTGATTTACTGGTTCACAGAGCAATTCGCAGTCTTATTAGAAGCGCCCAAAAGGTGGCCCATGTGAGGCGAGCTAAAGAGCATGCCGTTGTCGATAAAGCCACTATTTACCCCTACGAGATTGGGGCGCTAGATGAGACTGGACAGCATCTATCGGTGACTGAGCGTCGCGCTGATGAGGCTACAAGAGATGTTGTGAATTGGCTGAAATGTGAATATCTTATGGATAGAATTTCAGAGCAGTACAGCGGCGTTGTCAGTGCAGTCACCGGCTTTGGGTTATTTGTAATGCTGGATGAACTGCTTGTCGAGGGCCTTATTCACATCACAGGTCTTCCCAAGGACTATTATCATCACGAGGCCGCTCAGCACCGTATGGTGGGTGAGCGCTCTGGCAGGAGCTTTAGGTTGGGGCAGAAGTTATCCGTAAAGGTGGTCAGGGTAAATTTGGAAGAGCGAAAAATTGATTTTGAACTGGTTGATAATTTAGCGACCAAGGGTAAGCCCGGTGCATCAGATAAGCTGAAAACCCCCAGTAAACGAAGTGGAAAAAGATCTAAAAAATCAACTATCAAAGCACAGGCAACGCCGAGCAAGCGCAAAAAATCCGCTTCCCAGCGTAAATCCAAAACCAGCGCCAACAAAACCCCCAAGCCTCGTCGTTAAGATATTACTGGCTAGCCCATATGCTTGGGCAACAGTTCGTTCAGTAATTCGCCGATATAATCGATAAACAGGGTGCCGATATTTCTCGAGTAGAATGTGCGGTCGCGATGGCCCAGAGCTATAACGCCGAAGGTATTTTCATTGCCCAGCGGCAGTGCCACTACAGATTTGACGCCTGCGCCTCTGCTGCCAAATAGGAATGAAAGTTCTTTATCAGGGATAACCCCGCACACCGCTTTCTCGGCTAAAAGTATCGCGCCTATCTTGGCTTTTGCCTCTTTTTCAGTCACTAAATTAGCACCTGTTTCAGGTTGTATAGCACCGTTGTTTAGCAGAGTAAGGCTATAAAACTCGGTCGAGAAATCCTCCTCTAGACTGCTATAGAGGGCTTTCACCAGAGTGGAGAGATCACTGGCTCGCAATAGGTTGAGAGCTAGGCGGCTGGTTTTTTCGAACAGCAGTGCATTTTCATTGGCTGAGGCGACCATTTGATCAACCCGTGCACTCATTTCTTTATTGCGGTCACGCATCACTGCCACTTGCCGCTCTACCAGCGACACAGCCTTGCCACTGTCGTGGGAAACATCGATGATTTCTAAAATATCGGGATTGCGTTCCAAAAAACTTGGGTTATCTCGAAGGAATTCGCGCACCATTTCTTCATTGGGGCAGGTCTGTTCGGTCATAGTTTTATTTGTCCATGGAAAACGCTGACTGCGGGTCCGGTCATAAGCACCGGTTGAGAATCACCTCGCCACTCAATGCGTAACTCTCCCCCCAGCAACTCAATTTTGACTGAGTGGCCTGTCAGTTTTTGCTGTATGGCTGCTACCGCGGCTGCACAGGCCCCAGAGCCACAAGCCTGTGTTTCGCCTACACCGCGTTCAAATACCCGCAGTTTTATATGCTGTGGATCTACAATCTCCATAAAGCCAACATTGACGCTTTCGGGAAATCTTGGGTGCGCCTGTAGTTGAGATCCAAATGCTTCTACAGCTGCCGTCTCAATATCCTCCACTTGGATCACTGCATGGGGATTACCCATTGAGATTACCGAGATAGAATAGGGCTGATTATCTATATCAATTGTGTACAGCTTATCTTGCTGTTCCGCAACAAAGGGGATATCTGCTGGCTTAAAGACCGGCGCACCCATATTGGCGGTGATTAAATTTTTAGAGCTGGATTGTATCTCCATAACCCGATTCTTGGTTTTTACCAGCACTGATTTTTTGCCAGATAGACGTTGATCAAAAATATAGCGGCCCAGACAGCGCGCGCCATTGCCACATTGTTCTACCTCGGCGCCATCACAGTTAAAGATACGATAGTTAAAGTCTATATTTTTCTCTGACGGGGGCTCGATCACCAGTACTTGGTCGCAGCCTATACCAAGATTGCGGTGCGCCAAACGCCTGACCATTTCGGGAGAAACATCAACATTTTGCCTGACCGTATCGATCACCACAAAGTCATTGCCAAGGCCGTGCATTTTTGTAAATTTCATCAGCATAGTCGAGGGTTCCCTTATTGCTCTGCCATCAGCTGTTCGCCCCTGACGAGATCCTCAAAAGTTTCCCTCGTCCTAATAAGATGTAACTGTTCACCATCCACCATAACTTCGGCCACTCTGGGGCGGCTATTATAATTTGAACTCATGGTAAAACCGTAAGCTCCAGCTGATAACAAATACAGATAGTCGCCCTCGGCAATAGCCAGCAGCCTATCTTTGGCTAAAAAGTCGCCGGTTTCGCAAATTGGACCCACCACATCGTAGTTTTTTTCTGTTCTATTGGCTTTGCTCTCAACAGGATGGATATGCATCCACGCATTGTAAAGCGCGGGCCGCAACATATCATTCATCGCCGCATCAACGATTGCAAAGTTTTTTTCGCCATTGCTTTTTATCACCTGTACCTGCATTAACAGGACTCCCGCATTGGCGGTAATAGAGCGCCCCGGCTCCATTACTAGTGTCTCTGTGCGGTCCTTTAGAAGAGGCAGCAGAGCCGCCATATAGCTATCCACAGAAGGTACCACCTCATCCTGATAGCAGACCCCTAGGCCGCCACCAATATCTATATGTTGCAACCTAATGCCTGACTCAGCCAACTGGTCTACCAGTACCAACAGGTGATTCATGGCATCTATAAATGGTCTGATATCGGTCAGCTGGGAGCCTATATGACAGTCGACGCCCACTATAGAGATATTCTCCATCTGCGCCGCCCGCTGGTAGACGTCAAATGCCTTGTTAATATCTATACCAAATTTATTTTCTTTAAGCCCTGTAGAAATATAGGGGTGGGTCTTGGCATCCACATCGGGGTTAACGCGCAGTGATACAGGTGCCACCCGATTAACCTCGGCGGCAGTTCGGTTAAGTAACGCCAGTTCTGATTCTGATTCTACATTAAAACAGTGAATACCCACTTGCAGTGCACGGCGCATTTCCACCGCACTTTTTGCTACACCTGAATAAACTACTTTTGCCGGATCTCCCCCTGCTAATAGCACCCGCTCCAATTCACCAGCGGAGACTATATCAAAGCCGGCACCCAGTTTTGCGAGGGTCTGCAATACTGCAATATTTGAGTTGGATTTTACCGAATAACAAATCAGGTGATCTTGAGAGTCCAAGGCGCGCTGATAGTTTAAAAAGTTTTCGCTAATAGCGTCTTTGCTATAGGCGTAGCAGGGGCTGCCAAAGTCTCTGGCTATTGTGGCCAATGGCACATCTTCCATAAACTGTTGATTATCGCGCGTGGTAATAGTGCTGTGCATAGCCGTTAGGACTCCGCATCTTGGACTGTTGCATTGTCGTCCGGCAGATAGAGATCACCTGTGTTTCCACAGCCGGTTAGTCCGCAGAACAAAATGAGCGAAAGTAGCAGTGGGAGTCGATAAAGCATATTCTGTTACCTTGGAAAAAGCGGTAGTATAGCGGTAGTGGCGGATTACACTCAAACAATAATGAAACCATTGCATTGGGGTGATACTCGATCATAGGTCGTTAAATACAGTCGTCTTGACTTTTTTAGGGACGACTCTCTAAAAACAGGAATCTATACATGACCGAAGCGCAGTTTAATCAGCTAGTTGATAAGCTTATGTTCTCTATTGAAGAGAGTATAGAGCACAGTGGTGCTGATATGGATTATGAAAATAGCGGCGGGATGTTAACGCTGACTTGCGAGGGCAATGGTTCGCAAATCATTCTGTCGCGTCAGCCGTCACTTAGGGAAATATGGTTGGCTGCGCGCTCGGGGGGATTTCACTTTAAGTTGCAATCCACGCAAGATGGAGATCTGTGGCGCAATACGGTCAGCGCTGAACCATTGTCTCAGATGTTGAGTCAGGCCTGCCTAGCTCAATCTGGCGAGCAGGTTAGTTTCGAGTTCTAATCAGCTCTAGCGCTCGCGCCGCGGCCGCTTTTACCTGCTCTGGCGCTGTGCCGCCCATATGATTGCGCGCCGCTACGGAGCCCTCAAGGGTCAATACATCGAACACATCTTGCTCAATAAGATCAGAAAAGCGCTGTAGTTCTTTGAGGCTCATCTCCCCAAGGTCTTTATTGTTGGCAATGCCATAGGCTACCGCCCTGCCAACAATTTCATGAGAATCTCGGAATGGGATTCCTTTACAGACCAGATAGTCGGCCAAATCGGTGGCGGTTGAAAACCCTTTGCGAGCTGCTCCGTACATAGCCTCCCGATTGGCTTGTATGGCTGGGATCATATCGCCAAAGGCGCGCAGGCAGTCTAACACCGTGTCTACTGCGTCGAATAATGGCTCTTTATCCTCTTGATTGTCCTTGTTATAGGCCAGTGGCTGGGCTTTCATCAGCGTCAGTAGCGAGATTAGCTGGCCGGTCACTCTACCGGTCTTGCCTCTAACCAATTCTGGCACATCCGGATTTTTCTTCTGCGGCATAATCGATGAGCCGGTGCAGAAACGATCGGGCAGGTCGATAAATTGAAACTGAGCGGAGGCCCAGAGTATCAATTCTTCGGATATGCGTGACAGATGGGTCATTAGCATGCTGGCAAAGGCGCAAAATTCGATGGCAAAGTCGCGATCACTCACCGAGTCAAGGGAGTTCTCTGAGGGCTTAGAAAAAGCCAGTTCAGCGGCGGTAAACTCCCTGTCGATTGGGTAGCTGGTACCCGCCAGTGCAGCGGATCCCAAAGGGCTTTGGTTAAGCCTTTTTCTGCAATCACAAAGACGCCCAAAATCTCTCTCCAGCATTTCATTCCATGCCAACAGGTGATGTCCAAAAGTAACCGGCTGGGCTGTTTGTAAATGGGTAAAGCCCGGCATAATGGTATTGGCTTCGGCAACTGCCAAGTTGACAATATGACGCTGTAGTTGGCTGATGGAGGGCTTGATAGTATCGATTTGATCCCTTAACCAGAGGCGTATATCGGTGGCTACCTGATCATTTCTGGAGCGCCCCGTATGCAATTTTTTGCCGACAATTCCAATGCGCTCTGTTAGAGCCGCCTCTATATTCATATGAACATCTTCAAGGGCTTGGGACCAGACAAAACGACCCTCGCTTATCTCGCTGGCGATCTCTTGCAACCCATCAATAATCTGGGTGAGTTCGCCACTGTCCAAAATGCCGACTTTCTCGAGCATCTTTGCATGGGCGATGGATCCCTGTATATCCTGCGGTGCCAAGCGTTGATCAAAATCTACGGACGCGGTAAAACGTGCCACAAAAGCATCCACAGGCTCGTTAAAACGCCCTCCCCAAGAGGAATTGGTTGCGGAATTTTCAAGCTGTCCAGCTTTGTTTTTGTTAGATTTGCCCATTGATGCAACTGCCCAGTCGGTGAATATCAGGGCGATTATAGCTAATACTGATGGTTAGGGGATAGGTAAAAGTTGCGGTCTAATTGGCTTCTATATTCGCGATTATATGAATAAAGTGGCCGATTCGTTCGGTTGACTCTGACAAAGTGCCCTAAATTGTCGATAATAGCGGCTTAAAAGCGATCTTAGGTTAAAACCGTGACTCAATTAGTGCGAATAGCAACCAGAAAAAGTCCTCTCGCTATGTGGCAGGCAGAGTATGTTAAGCGCCAGTTACTGGAGCATCATCCGCAGTTGCAGGTGGATTTGCTGGCAATGAGCACCAGAGGTGACAAATTATTGGATACGCCTCTGGCCAAGGTTGGAGGCAAGGGCTTATTTGTTAAAGAGCTTGAAATTGCCATGTTGGAGGGTAAAGCGGATATTGCAGTGCACTCGATGAAAGATGTGCCTATGGCGTTTCCCGAGGGACTGGCGCTGGCGGTTATCTGTGAGCGCGAAGATCCGACCGATGCCTTTGTTTCGAATAATTATACGAGTTTGGATCAATTGCCTGCGGGTGCAGTTGTGGGCACCTCCAGTCTGCGTCGTCAGTCACAGCTGCGCGCCCAATTCCCCGATTTGCAGATCAAAGAGTTGCGCGGCAATGTCAATACCAGATTGGCCAAGCTGGACAGTGGAGAATACCATGCGCTAATTCTTGCCAGCGCTGGTTTGACCCGTCTTAATATGCCCCAGAGAATTGCCTCTCGACTGGATACTGGCCTCTGTCTACCTGCGGGAGGGCAGGGTGCTGTGGGTATAGAATGCCGTGCTGACGACAGTGAAAGTCTAGATTTACTGAAGCCGCTACACCATCTGGATAGCGCCTGCTGTGTTTTGGCTGAAAGAGCTATGAACCGGCGCTTGCAGGGCGGCTGTCAGGTGCCAATTGCCAGTTTTGCAGAGTTAGACCCGTCGGGGGATACAGTTAAAATGCGTGGTTTAGTGGGATCTATTGATGGCCAGACCCTGCTTGAGGCAGATATTCAGGGGCCTAGAGAGAGCGCCGAGCAGTTGGGTGAGGCACTGGCCGAGCAACTTCTATCTATGGGTGCCGGTAAGATACTGGCCGCAGTTTATGGCACTGAGCAGGATGTCTGAAAAACCGCTTTTAGTGGTCAGGCCATTGCGTGATTCAGATGCTTTTCTCGATCTGTTGGATCGGGCTGCGGTTCCCTATCGGCATATTCCGATTATGAAAATCCAACCGCTGATTGAATCGCAACCTGAAGGCCAAAAAATAGCTGATCTTATCGATCGGCTAGACCAGTTCGATCAGGCTATTTTTATCAGTGCCAATGCCGCTGAAATTGGCTTGCCGATGCTTGCTAAGCGTTGGCCCAAGATGCCTGCAAGCATTGAAATTTTTGCTGTGGGACAGCAGACAGGGCAGCTATTGAGTGATTATGGTTATGATGTTTGTTGCCCAGCGCAGCAACCCAATAGCGAGGGGTTGCTTAGGGAATTGCCACAGCTACAGCATCTCGATGGTAAATCGGTGGTTATTTTTCGCGGTGGTGAGGGTCGTCAGATATTGGGTTCAGAATTAACTAAGCGCGGGGCGCAGATTGCGTATTGCGATCTTTACCAGCGGGTTATAGAGCCTTTAAAAGTTGCCGAGGCTCAGGCCTTTATTGGAAAGGCCAGCTGCCTGGTCGCTCATAGCGGGGAGTTATTGCAGGCTTTGGCTATTACATTCGAGAGGCATATACCTCTAGTTGTGCCCAGTGCTAGAATTGCGCAACTGGCACAGCAGCTTGGCTATCAACAGATACAGGTTGCCGAAAATGCCTTACCTGTATCCATGTTTGATGCCGTAATCAAGTTGCGGGGTAAATAGGAAAATTTTGGGGACGCACAGTGACTGAAAAGACCGAGCAAGCACTTAAACAGCCGACCGTTGATGCCGAGGCACCTAACAGTGATACCTCTGATAGCGGCGCATCGAGCAAAACCAAAAGGTCTCTCCGCGCACTCTATCGCACCCTGCGCACTATGTTTATTGTCGCGGTTATTTTGGGTATGGCTGCAGCTGGATGGTTGTTTTGGCAAGATTGGCAACAGCGGACTCTGGTGATTGACGAAACTAGCTCGGCAATCAAAGGCATGATTCGATCTATGCAAAAAGCCCAGCATCAATCGCTGGCGGTTGGCGATGCACAGACTGAACAGTTGCAACAGATTCAGCAATTGCAGCAGCAAATTCAAAACCTTCAGCTGCGTGTGAACACTCAGGGCAGACGTCTGGCTGAGCTGGGTTCCACCACGCGCAGTGACTGGTTATTAGCAGAGGCTGTTTACCTAACTCGTCTCGCCAGTCAAAGATTGCAAACGCAACGCAGTGTCAAAACCCCGCTGGCACTGTTGGAAAATGTCGATATTATTTTAAAAGAATTGGATGATCCCGATCTGCTTTCAGTGCGCGGCGCTGTGGCGGAGGATATAACGGCCCTGCGTCTCGCCGGCGATGTGGATAGAGAGGGGATCTATCTAGAATTACAGGCGCTCGCCAATAATATTGAAAAGTTGCCGTTGGTGGATTTCCCAACAGAGGTCAGTCCACAGCAACAGGCCCCAAGGGCGCTGCAAAATAATGAAGATAATATTTTTACAGGATTTTTAAGAGAGCTTGAGTCTCTGGTGCGTATTCGCGATCGTCAGACACCCCTTGAGCCTATTCTCCAGCCAACTGAGGAGTTATTGGTTAGGCGCAATTTTTCTATGATGCTGGAGCAGGCGCAGGTCGCACTATTGCGCGAGGAACAGGTTATTTATGATCAGAGCTTGCTAAAGGCTCAGAATTACCTAGCGCGCTTTTTTCAATACAATGCAAACGCTCAGGTAGCGCAGCGGCGACTTGCGACTCTGGCACAGGCCAATATTGCGCGAACGCTACCGAGGATTAATCGTTCTCTGGAAGCATTGGAGACGCTGTTGATAGTCCGTCAACAGCGCTTAACGGAAACTGATAATGCAGTAGAAGTGGAGACAGCACAGTGAGACAGATGTTGCTGATTACCCTGATGGCGCTGTTGTTTGGTGCTGCGGGGATCTGGCTTGTACAGCAGGATCAAGGCTATCTTCTAATCAGTCTGGGAACTACCAGCGTAGAGATGAGCTTCTGGGTTGGCGCCATCATATACTTTGTAAGTTGCGGTATTTTGGTATGGCTCTTATTGGTGGTTCGGTGGCTGTTAGATGCTGGAGGCATCGGGCGTTGGTGGCGGTTGCGACGCAGTTCTAGGCACAGCAGTAAAACCGCGAGGGGGCTGTTGCTGTTCTTGGGGGATGATTGGCAGGCCTCAAGTCAAATCCTCAGTCAGTCCGCTGCAAATTCCTCCATGCCTCAGGTGAACCTTCTATTTGCCGCTAGGGCCGCCGCCAAAAATAAGCAATTTGATCGATCGCGCCAACTGCTTGAGCAGTTAAAGACGGCCCATCCCAATGTGGCTGTTCGCGCCGATCTTTGCTTGGCAGAGGTATTGATTGAAGATTTAAAATTAGAGGAGGCTCTGGCAATACTGCTGTCTCTGGATCAAGACCACAAAATGGTGCTTAGGTTATTATCCAATATCTATCGTCTCCAGTCGGATTGGTCTGCACTCTGCGCCCTGTTGCCAGCTGTTAAAAAGCAACGAGCTCTGGGTGAACAGAGTCTTAGAGAGCTGCAAATAGAGTCCCACTGCGGCCTATTACAGAGTTTTACCAATAAGGGTTTAGCCGGCGCAAGCAATGTCAAGATACTGGGCGAGATTTGGTCGGACGTTCCCAAGAATCTCCGCCAAGTGCCGGAAATAGTGGCCGCCTATACGGATGCGCTAGCGGCGACAGATACGACCGACAAAGGCTTGGCTATTTTAAGTAAAGCGCTTAAATATCAATGGCATGGGGAGCTTATTAAGAGGTTCGGTAGCTTGGAGGCCAAGGATTCGGAAAAACAGTTAGCACTGGGTGAAAAATGGCTTAAAGAACATGCTGAGGACCCTCGGCTGCTGATGGCTCTGGGTCGCATATGCCAGCGCATGGGTTTTCTTGGCAAGGCCAGAGACTATATGATTGCTACCATTGCTATACAGCCCACTGCACAGGCTTATTTTGAATTTGCGGCACTGCTTAGTTTGATAGGCGATAGCAGGGCCAGCGCGAAGATGTATCGTCAGGGTTTAGAGTTTGTTGTAGAGTCCTCAGCATAAATTTAAATTTTTCGCCTTTTTAAATCTCTAATTAAAAACCGCGCCGGGTGCATAGCCAGCCGAAGCTCTCTCTGCAGTGGGGGAGTTTCGCCACTGATCTCTGCGGCTAGAATCTCTGCGGTCAGCGGTGCATAGCTCAAGCCTCTGGAACCTAAACCGCAATGTATAAATAGATTGGGTAAGTAGTTTCCCAGACTTTCCACATAGGCCGTGGCATCCTTTCGCAAAGCTCCAAATAGCTGTTTAAAGTCTGCCACATCGGGGACTGGCCCAACCATAGGCAGATAGTCTTTGCTGGTGCAGCGGTAATTGGCGCGACCCGTTAAACTTTCTATGGCAGGAGAGCCCATGGCTTCTGCAATGCCATGGTCCGTTGCACAGATAGTGCTCAAATTAGCTTTGTGATCCTCTGCTCTCAATGCGCTTGAAAACAGGCCTTTATTATAGGTGGCACCGCAGCTGTGCAGGCCATTGTTGGCGGGGGCAATATAGCCTTTGCCACAGATAACAGTTTTCAGCGCGGAGCTCTGGGCATTGCTGGGTATATGGGTTACCTGACCGCGAAGCTGAGTTACCGGTAGAAAATCAGTTTGGGGGAATTGTTGGCATTCAAAGGCATTGGCGATAACCAAGGTTTCTGCGCTCAATATTGTCTGACTGTCTGCGCTGTGCAATTCCCAGAGGTTAGTTTTAGCGCAGTGATTAAGTGATTTTATATCCGCTGTTAGCAGCGGGATATTGATATCTTGCAGTAACCTCTGGCAGATAGCCTGTGGCGGCAGCCAGCCCAAGCTGGGAAAGAAAAGACCCTGCTGTGCATGGAGATCGAGGCCGCTCAGTGCGCAGATTTGTCGATTATCCACTGGGGTGACGAGATTTTTATGATCTGAGTAACGCTCGGCAATCTGCTGAAAATCGACCTGCGCTTTATCGCTTTCTGGCAACAATAGTACACCGCACTGAGCACCTAAACCCTGATCCCAATAGGGTTGGTAATAGCGACTGGCCAATGTCATCGAGGTTAGATTAATGCGCGGCAGCTGATTATTCTGCACAGATAACCTAGGGTAGACAATGGCCTGAAGATTCCCCGACCCCTCCTGCCCCGCCGCTGGGTGACGATCGACAACAGTGACATCAAAACCGCGTTTAGCTAGGGCGCTGGCGGCTGTGCAGCCAGCGATTCCCGCGCCCAGTACCAAGGCCGTTTTGCGGCTTCTTGAGATAGGTGATTTATTTAAATACCAATGTGTCGCCTTGGTTGTGGTCTGCTTGTCGGCGCCAACAAATTGTCCTTTAAGAGATTCTCTTTTTTTGCCAAAACCAGTAATTTTATTGACCTTGAAGCCAGCACAGGTAAGCCCTTTGCGCACCTGTGATGCCGCGGTAAAGGTGGCAAAAGTAGTTTTGTTGCAGGATAGTGACGCCAGGGTTGAAAAGATCTTATCGCACCAGATATCAGGGTTTTTAGTAGGAGCAAACCCATCTAAAAACCAGGCATCTACAGCTTTTTTCTGGTGGTTGGCCAGCGCTGGATCGGGACTTTCGGCGATCTCTTTAAGCATCTGATTAGCCTCACCTAACATAAGGTAAAGCTGTATGCGACCGTTGGCCAGAGATAGTAGATGTATGCCCGGTGTCAGTTCAGGGTATTGACTAATCAATTCGCCAGATAGCTCTGCGAACCCAGACCAACTTTGCTGAATAGCCCTTAGATCCGATTTGCAAATCGGCTTTAATTCGCTGGAGATAAACTGCAATCGCCAGTCTTTAGGGGCTGTTTTAAGCCATAGATCACAGGCTGCAAGAAAATTCAGTCCAGTGCCAAACCCAGTCTCGCCGATAACAAATAATTTATTCTCAGATTCTGGGTGATTGGGTAAATTTTGCCAGCGCTGTTGGAGATTATTCTGCTGTAGAAATAGGTATTCTGTCTCCCTCAGACCATTTTCCTCAAAGGGATCGCCACTGTGGTAGTAAAAGTCGTTAAAATCTGTGGAGTAGGGGGTGCCATCACGCCATTCGATGGTTGCCATTTGGACTGCCTGATCGCTACTTTTAATCACTTTCTAGATAACCAAACTCTCGGAGAACCTGTCGACACCACCGATCTATATATTGATCGGTTAACTCAAGTTGATTTTCATCGTCCAGAGCTAGGCCGACAAACAACTGTCGATCCTCGGTCAGTGCTTTTGACTGTTCAAACTCATAGCCACAATTAGGCCAGTAGCCAACTGCGGTAGCCCCCTGATTGACCACCTTGGCCCACAGGTATCCCAGGGCGTCTTGGAACCATTGCGGATAGCCAATCTGATCGCCGAGGCCATACAGGGCAACCTTAGCGCGCTGCAAGTCGAGGTGGTCCAGTGCATTCCAGTTGGCTTCCCAGTCCTCCTGTAACTCACCGTAGTCCCAGGTGGGGATACCGAGAATAATGCACTGATAACTCTCCATTAACTGAATTGAGTCATTGGCTATATTGTGCAGAGTAACCGTCGGTGCTTCAGTCAATGTATGCTTAGTCAGCGCATAAATAGTATCGCGAATTTTCTCTGCCGCCATTTCGGTATAACAGGTGGAGCTGCCGTAAAAAAGTCCTATAGATTCTTGCATCTAACTTCCCGTGCCTCCGCTGCCGATAAAGTTGAGTTGGCGCCAAGCTTCATAGGTCACTATTGATACAGAATTAGATAGATTTAGGCTGCGGCTGTTGGGTTGCATAGGCAGGCGAATCACCTTATCTGCACCTAGTTCCTCGCGGATACTCTCCGGTAGACCGCGGGTTTCTGGACCAAACAACAGGCTATCACCCAATTTGTAGTCAATGCTTGAAAAGCATCTTGTGCCCTTGGTGCTCAACCCGTAAACGGTCTGCGGTTTTATCCTGTCTAAATAGGCTTGCCAGCTAGAGTGCACTTGCAGGGTTTGAAATTCCAGATAATCAAGGCCGGCTCGGCGCAGTTTTTTATCATCTAAATCAAAGCCAATGGGCTCAATAAGATGCAGTTTAAAGCCCGTATTGGCGCAAAGACGGATTATATTGCCGGTGTTGGGCGGAATTTCTGGTTGGTAGAGTACTATATCGAGCATAATTAATGGTTTATTCAAAATCCAGTGTATTATCGCACTAAATAGCAATGTTATTACAGGAGACCTTTGCACATCTAGGAGTTATGCCGCCATACGGCGTTAAAATCGTACTCATTCGGTCATTTATGACCAATAAACTCCCTTATTGCGTGCGATTTTGCCTTGTCTTAAAGCAAAATCTCTATCCATGCAAAGGTCTCTACAGGCAACAAAAAAACAAATGGGATCGACTGAGTGATTGAAATACCCTTCAAACGTCTGGACGCTGAGATTTTGAGCGCGGTTATTGAGGAATTTATTCTTCGTGAGGGCACAGACTATGGTGCTTGGGAAGTGAGCTTAGAAGATAAAATTGCTCAGGTACGCGGTCAGTTAGAAAATGGCGATGTGCTTATTACCTTCGACCCGCGCACAGAAAACTGCACATTGCTAACTCGCCAGCAGTTCTTGCGCAATACTCAGGCGGATGTGCAGGATACAAGAGAGCGACAGGACAGTAGCCTATGAAGATTATTCTCAAGATTTGGATGGGTCTCGTTAGTTATGCCTAAACAACTAAACGCAGATTCTGCGCTGTCCCCATGGATGGAATCCATTGTCAGCGCGCCACAGATTCTAGTTGGATTGAGCGGCGGATTGGATTCTGTTGTGCTGCTGGCATTGCTCTGTGAGCATATTGATCCACAGCGAATTTGTGCGCTGCATATTAATCATGGTCTATCGCCCAATGCCGATCTCTGGCAAGCTCTAGCCGCTGAACACTGCGATCAGATTGGGGTGCTATTCCATGCAGAAAAGGTAGAGGTCAGATCTTCTGGCGAGGGCATAGAAGCTGCCGCACGCCATGCGCGCTATGCGGTCTTTGAGCGCTTGCTGGAACCCGAAGGCCTGTTGTTTTTGGCCCATCATGCCGATGATCAGGTAGAGACGGTCCTATACCGACTGTTGCGTGGCTCGGGACCCAAAGGGCTGTCGGGAATGCCAAATCGCAGGTCCATAGGTGCGGGCACTCTTATTCGACCGCTGTTGCCATGGCGGAAGTCGGAACTGCAACGCTGCGCCCAACAGAGGAATCTACAGTGGATAGAGGATGAAAGTAATGCCGACAATAGTTTCGATCGCAACTATCTACGCAATAAGGTGATTCCAAATATTGCCCTTAAATGGCCGGACTATGCTCAATCATTGCAGCGTTCGGCACAGCTGGGTAGCGACGCAGAAGAGCTATCAAAGGCATTGGCTGGAGAGGATGTTTTGGGTCTTGATCCCAGAGTGGAGCGAGCTGGTTGGTCGATCTCTATTGAATCATTACAGTCCGTTTCACTGCTTAGGCAGAGAAATATTTTGCGCCACTGGTCAGGTTTTAATAATTTACCTATGCCTGGGCCGAAAATTATTGATGAGATTCTAGAGTCGGTGATCAGTGCTCGCCGAGATGCTGAACCCAAAGTGGTTTGGCAATCTCAGCGCTGGGCGCGCTTTCAGGGGCGTCTGTATATGCTGAGAGAACAGGCTTTTCAGGCGCACAGCGAGCTCTCGCTGCAGTGGGATATGCAAAGCCCCCTAGTGTTGGCCGCTGGTGGTCTACTCTGTACTGAGGAGACTATGGGCAGAGGGTTAAGCGCAGAAATTAGTTCTGTACAGATTCGCTATCGTCAGGGCGGTGAGCTATGCAAGCCAGTTGGTAGGGCCCATTCAAACAGTTTAAAAAAGCTATTGCAGGCGTATGGGTTGCAACCTTGGTGGCGGGATAGAATTCCTCTGCTCTATGTTCAGGATAAGCTGGTAGCCGTGGGGGACCTTTGGGTCTGTGAGGGTTGGAGTGCTGGGGCTGGAGAAAAAGGTCTCGAGATTGACTGGCAAGTGGATTCTATATCTCAAATAATTACATAGGCTTTAAATATGATGGTAACAACATGAAATACCAACTTTTCTTTGCATTACTTTACCTGTTTTATTCGGTTTGCACTTATGCAGTAGACGCTGTAGAGAAGCTAGATTACCAAGAAGAGATTAGTGTTGAGCTCGGTTTAATCATCACAAGTGGGGATACTGAGGCCAAAAATATTAATGCCCAACTCAATGTGCAGCAGGAATGGCAGAAATTGAGAAACGAAGTCGAATTAAAGTACCGTTACGCATCGCAAGATGATGACACCTCTTCGGAAAATTATTTGATTTCAGAGGAACTAAATTATTTGTTCGGTGACAGAAATCGCTTCTTGTTTGGAAGGATTTTGCATGAGGAAGATAAATTCAGCGGCTTTGATTATCAAACAGCAATTTCCATTGGTTATGGGTGCCGCTATATAGACACAGAAGTTCACAGGCTTGATCTAAAGCTTGGCTCAGGCTACCGATTTGTCGAAACGATACAGACCTACTCTGAGCAGCTGGAATTAAGTGATGAGGCCATTGTCGAGGCCACCACCCTATATAAGGTAAATTTGAGCGAGGCAGCAACGCTTGAAGAAAATTTTTCAGTAGAATTTGGCTCAGACGTAACAATTTCAAAGAGCCAAACCTCATTAAAAACACGAATCAATGACAAATTAGCCATCAAGCTTTCTCTCGAGATGAAATACACTGACAAGGTGCCTGAAGGAAAGAATCAATTTAATACAGAGACATTAATTACCCTAACCTATGAAATTTAGCTCTAGTGCAATGGTCTCGGCAGTGGAATACTCACCGCCTTTGTGGTAATTTACTACCCCATCTTTTGTAGGATGGGTCCGAGGCCGAATTAAGCTGTTTTCTTGGCCAAATTACCTTCCAAAGAGAATTTTGAGTACTCTAATTCTGATCTATACAGGGTCTTTATGACGCGTTTTATTTTTGTTACTGGCGGTGTGGTTTCCTCTTTGGGAAAAGGTATCACGGCAGCTTCCCTGGGAGCTGTTTTAGAGGCTCGCGGGCTGAGTGTCACCATTCTTAAGCTAGATCCCTACCTCAATGTTGATCCGGGGACCATGAGTCCCTATCAGCACGGGGAGGTTTATGTCACTCAAGATGGTGCAGAGACAGACCTTGATCTGGGGCATTACGAGCGATTTTTACGCTCCAAAATGACCCAAAATAATAATTTCACCAGCGGTCAGGTCTACGAGACGATTTTGCGGCGAGAGCGCCGTGGAGACTATCTGGGTGGCACAGTTCAGGTTATCCCTCATGTGACGGACGAAATTAAGCGGCGTGTTTATGCAGGCGCTGGCGATCACGATGTGGCGGTGGTAGAAATCGGTGGAACTGTGGGTGATATAGAGTCGCAACCTTTTCTTGAGGCGGTGCGACAGTTGAAGATTGAGCTGGGCCATCAAAGGGCGCTACTACTGCATCTAACGCTTGTCCCCTATATAGCTTCGGCTGGAGAGACCAAAACCAAGCCCACCCAGCATTCAGTTAAGGAAATGCGCTCCATCGGTCTGCAACCAGATGTACTCTTATGTAGATCCGAAGTACAGCTAGAGGATGCGCAGCGCAAGAAAATTGCACTGTTTACCAGCGTTGAGGAGAAAGCGGTTATCCCGGTGATGGATGCGGCAACTATCTATCAGGTGCCACGCATGCTCCACGCATGGGGTCTAGATCAATATGTTTTGGATCGTTTCAACCTCAATAACCCCGAGGCCAATCTGAGCGAGTGGGATGCAGTGGTTGATAATCAGTTAAATTCTCAGGGTGAGGTAAGCATTGCTATGGTTGGCAAGTATATGGAACTGCTAGATGCCTATAAGTCTCTGACTGAAGCGCTTATTCACGCTGGAATTCACAATAAAACCAAAGTTAAAATTCGCTATATAGACTCTGAGAAGTTGGAGGCGGATCACTCCTTGATCGACGGGGCTGATGCTATTTTGGTACCGGGAGGTTTTGGTACCAGAGGGACTGAAGGAAAAATCTACGCGGTAAAAACGGCGCGGGAAAACAATATCCCCTATTTGGGAATCTGTCTGGGCATGCAGATTGCGGTCATTGAGTATGCGCGCAACGTCTGTGGGCTCGGCGGGGCGAATAGCACGGAGTTTGATGCAAATACCCAATACCCAGTTGTGGGTTTAATCGCTGAGTGGATTGACGAACAGGGCAATAGAGAACAGCGTTCGGAAGACTCCGATTTGGGTGGGACTATGCGCCTCGGCGCTCAGGTATGTCATCTGATACCGGATTCTAAAGCGCAGCGCATTTATGGTAGCGAGCAGATTGAAGAGCGCCATCGTCATCGCTACGAGGTGAACAATAATTTTTTACCGCAGCTGAAAAAAGCTGGGTTGGTAATAGGTGGGTTATCCTCTGATAAGACTCTGGTGGAAACCATAGAACTGCCCGACCACCCGTGGTTTTTTGCCAGTCAATTCCACCCGGAATTTACCTCGACGCCCCGCGATGGCCACCCGCTATTTCAGGATTATGTCGCTGCAGCTACGACCTATCAGCAGCAAAATAAAGGCAGCTAGGCAATGGATTCAGTAGAAATAAAAGTCGCCTCAATCGGTGTTGACAACGCTGCTCCGCTGACGCTTTTTGGTGGTATGAATGTGCTTGAATCTCGCGATATGGCGATGCAAGTGGCTGAGGCCTATGTTGAGGTAACTCAAAAATTGGGCATACCCTATGTATTCAAAGCTTCCTTTGATAAAGCCAATCGTTCGTCGATTCACTCCTTTCGCGGTCCAGGTATTGAAGAGGGCCTGAAAATTTTACAGGAAATCAAACAGACTTTCGGGGTGCCGCTGATTACCGATGTGCATGAGTCGGATCAGGCCGCGCCCACTGCCGAAGTCTGTGAGGTAATACAATTACCCGCTTTTTTGGCTCGACAAACCGATTTGGTAGCCGCCATGGCCGCTACTGGCGCCGTGATTAATATTAAGAAGCCGCAGTTTCTAAGCTCTAGCCAGATGGGCAATATCGTCGATAAGTTTCGCGAGTGCGGCAATCAAAATGTGATGCTTTGTGAGCGTGGATCATGCTTTGGGTACGATAATTTAGTGGTGGATATGCTGGGTTTTCGCACCATGAAAGAAGTGAGTGGAGGACTGCCACTGATATTTGATGTAACCCATGCACTGCAGTGTCGCGATCCCATGGGTGCCGCCTCCGGCGGTCGTCGCCAGCAGGTAGCTGAGTTGGGTCGAGCGGCTATTTCGGTGGGGATTGCCGGTTTATTTTTAGAGGCACACCCGAACCCTGAAAAGGCTAAGTGTGATGGCCCCAGCGCTCTTCCGCTGGACAAATTGGAGCCTTTTTTGCGGCAAATGAAAGCCTTTGATGACTTAATTAAGTCGCAATCTGACCTTAATATAATATGACCGGATATTGTCGGCAGGCGAGTAAGTTAGCCAGCCAATATCCCGGTAAGTAAATAACCCTAACCTTTTACGGAGTAGACTTTAAATGAGTAATATCGCTGATATTCGAGCCTTTGAAATTTTGGACTCGCGAGGCAATCCAACAGTGCAGGCAGATGTGATCCTGGACAATGGGATTGTGGGAACCGCCTGCGCACCCTCAGGCGCCTCAACCGGTTCAAGAGAAGCTCTCGAATTGCGAGATGGTGATAAACAGCGCTACCTAGGTAAGGGCGTTTTAAAGGCGGTCAACAATATAAATACCACCATTAGAGAGCTTTTGGTGGGCGCAGATGCCACTGATCAGCGTGCATTAGATCATGCGATGATCGATGCCGATGGCACTGATAACAAGGAAGTGCTAGGGGCAAACGCAATTTTGGCGGTTTCCCTTGCAGCGGCAAAAGCAGCTGCGCAGGCTAAAAAAATGCCTCTCTATGCGTATATTGCAGAGATTAACGGAACCCAATCCTACAGCATGCCTGTGCCTATGATGAATATTATAAATGGTGGCGAGCACGCTGATAACAATGTCGATATTCAAGAATTTATGATTCAGCCAGTGTCGGCAACTAGCTTTGCTGAGGCGTTGCAAATGGGTGCGGAAATCTTTCATGCCCTTAAGAAGGTACTGGGCTCCAAAGGCTTAAATACAGCGGTGGGAGATGAGGGTGGTTTTGCCCCTAATTTATCGTCTAATGCGGAAGCCTTGGCAGTTATTAAAGAGGCCATAGAAGCTGCCGGTTACAAGTTGGGTGAAGATATCACTCTGGCGCTGGATTGCGCTGCCTCTGAGTTTTACAAAGAGGGCCAGTACAATCTGTCTGGGGAAGGCAAGGTCTACAATTCGGAAGGCTTTAGTGACTTTCTTGCAGAGCTCTGCGATCAGTATCCCATTATTTCTATTGAAGATGGTTTGGATGAATCTGACTGGGAAGGCTGGAAATATCAGACAGAAAAACTAGGCGACAAAATTCAGCTAGTGGGCGATGACTTATTTGTGACAAACACCAGTATCTTAAGTCGCGGTATAGAAATGGGCGTTGCCAATTCAATACTTATTAAGTTCAATCAAATTGGTACTTTGTCAGAGACGCTGAATGCCATTAATATGGCCAAAGACGCTGGTTACAGCGTGGTGATTTCTCATCGATCCGGTGAAACTGAGGATACAACTATCGCTGATTTAGCGGTGGCAACTGCTGCAGGGCAAATTAAAACTGGATCTCTGTGCCGCTCTGACCGTGTTGCAAAGTATAATCGTCTTCTGAGAATTGAGGCTGAATTAGGTAATGCTGCTCCTTATAAGGGTATGGCTGAATTCAAATAACAGGGGCAACAATGGGTTGCTGGCAACTCCGTAAATATACTTAGACTTATGATGTTATGCGTTGGTTAGTGGTTATTCTAGTGACTGTTTTTTTACTGCTTCAGGTCCGGCTTTGGTTTGGAGAGGGGAGCATTTCTCACAAGTTAGACTTGGATAGGCAATGGGCAGTGCAGAAAGAGAGGAACGAGGGTCTGAAAGTTCGCAATAGGCTGATTGCCAAAGAGGTGGAAAGCCTCAAAACCAATCTCAACTCCATTGAGGAGAAGGCGCGCAAAGATTTGGGTATGATTAAGGATGCAGAGGTCTTTTATTTGGTGATCGATAAAAAAGAGCAACTATCCACTGCAGAAGCAGCGCCCTGAGAGGCTTATGAGCAGATCTAAAGCAAGAATTTGGGCTGTAGTGCCGGCCGCTGGGATTGGTCGGCGCTTCTCAGCGGATACCCCCAAGCAGTTCCATCAGCTCAATGGACAGCCAGTTGCCCAGCACACACTGAATCGCCTGTTGAGCCTATCCGCGATAGAGGCTCTCTTTATACCCTGTGATACCATCTCAAGTGGGTGGTCTGGAGTTCCGGCAGTGCAAGATAGTCGAGTCCGCTTAATTGCAGGTGGCGAGCAGCGAGTGCACTCGGTGCTAAACGGATTGATGGCGATTCAAGAATTGGCCTCGGATGATGACTGGGTGCTGGTCCACGATATGGCCAGACCCTGTGTTACCACTGAAAATATAACTGCGTTGCTTTCCGCCCTAGCCGATCATCCAGTGGGCGGTATTTTGGCTGCGCCGATTAACGACACCCTCAAAATAGTAAGCTCGGATAAATATATTCATACTACGGTTAATCGCGATGAATTTAGAGTGGCACAGACCCCGCAGATGTTCCGATATAAACTGCTCAAAGATACTATCTGCGCCATGTTAAGAGATAAAGTAACCCCTACAGACGAGGCCTCGGCAATAGAATATGCCGGACTAAAGGCGTTGGTCGTAGAGGGTCGTCAAGATAATATAAAAATTACTCGGCGAGAAGATTTAGCTGTAGCAGCCGCAATCATGAAAAATCAGGAGATTGAAGGATGCGTATAGGGCATGGTTATGATGTTCACGGGTTTGGAGAAGGCGATTGCTTGATCTTGGGTGGAGTGACTATTCCTTTTGCCCACTCGTTTGTCGCCCATTCCGACGGCGATGTGCTGATTCACGCCCTGATCGATGGCTTGTTGGGAGCGCTTGCACTGGGTGATATCGGACAGCATTTTCCCGATACAGACCCCCAGTATAAGGATTGCAATAGTCGCCAGTTACTGGTTCAGGCTCAGGCGATGATGGTTGCCCGCGGTTATCAGCTGGGTAACGCGGATATCACCATTATTGCTGAGGCTCCGAAGATGGCGCCCCACCTCAGTCTAATCTGTGAGAATTTAGCCGCAGATTTAAAGTGCTCTGTGGATCAGTTAAATATCAAGGCCACTACCACTGAAAAGTTAGGTTTTATCGGTCGCGGTGAGGGCGTTGCCTGTCACGCCGTGGTTCTGCTAGTACAATCTGGAGCTCGGGGCGATTAATTCAGATCATTTTAGTTTTAATGCTCTGGCGCGAATGCATGGTGAACCCCTGGGTCGCGCTATGTTTCGATATTGTCCTGAAGATTTTTCGGTAGATGAAATAATTGACTTCCAACCCTCTAATGAGGGCGAGCACCTTCTTCTGCATATTCAAAAGCGCGATCAAAATACTCAGTGGGTGGCGGGGTTGCTGGCGGAGTTAGCTGGTATAGAGCGCAGAGCGGTTGGATTCTGTGGTCTCAAAGATCGCTTTGCTGTCACAACCCAGTGGTTTAGCCTCCATCTTCCCGGCAGGGAAATTACTCAACAGCAGTTACAACACGAAGATTTTCAAATACTGTCCAGTCATCGTCATCACCAGAAGCTCAGAAGAGGTATGCATGCAGGCAATAGATTTAATATAGTCCTGCGCGATTTCAATGTGGATACTAGAGTGCTTTATGAGCGACTGGAGCGCATTCGATGTTGTGGTGTACCCAACTACTTTGCTGAGCAGCGCTTTGGCCGACAGGGCAATAATTTAAACAGAGCGGCTGAGTTGATAGCAGAGGGTCGGCTTAAAGGCAATAAATATGGCACAGGCATGTATCTTTCAGCGGCTCGCTCCTGGTTGTTTAATCTGTTGCTGGATAGCTATTTGGGCCTCGGTAGTGCCCGTTTTGGAGAAACTGGTGCGCTTTGGGGAAGAGGGCGTTCAGCCAGCACTGCCGAGCTTGGAAAAATGGAAACCGAGGTATTGGCCAACTGGGAAAAATGGTGTGATGCGCTGGAACACGCCGGCCTTAAGCAGGAGCGTCGACTGTTTCTTTTACAGCCGGAAAATTTTACCTACCAATGCATTGACAAAAATACTTTTGAACTTAGCTTTGATCTGCTCGCAGGTTGTTATGCCACGGCTGTTTTGCGTGAAATAGCGAAATTATTTCGCCCCGATATCACCGCCCTGTGATATATTTACTCTTAGTTTTTAGGCAATTTTTTGCATGGGTTTTTATTGGGAGCACTGAGTGAATTCGATTGATTTGGCCGGTATAGGTATGACATCTCAGCGCACAAGGGAGCGTTTGATTCAGCGTCTAGAAGATCAGGGTATCAGTAGTCAGGCCGTATTAGATGTGATTAGAATGACACCTCGACATCTGTTTGTCGACGAGGCGCTTTCCCATAGAGCCTATGAGGATACAGCACTGCCAATTGGTTTCGCACAAACGCTCTCCCAACCCTATGTTGTAGCGCGAATGACAGAGGCACTTCTCAGTGATGGCCCACTTCAGCGGGTGCTTGAAATTGGCACAGGGTCCGGTTACCAGACTGTTGTGTTGTCACAGTTGGTGGCCGAGGTGGTTTCGGTGGAGCGCATAGAGCCGCTGTTAAAAAAAGCCAGAGAGCGGTTTCGCAAATTGCGATTAACTAATATTACCGCAAGCTTATCCGATGGTAGTTTTGGCTGGGAAGAGCAGGCACCCTACAATGGGATTATCTCCACTGCAGCGCCCCAGGCGATACCCCAACAGCTGCTACAGCAACTGGCTCCCAATGGCATATTGGTGATACCTGTGGGTGGTGAGATGGTACAAGATTTGCGGGTTATCAGGCGCTTGGGCGATTCCAATGAATTTGATGAGGATGTGATTGAAAAGGTTAGATTTGTGCCTTTGCTGGGCGGCGTCACCCGCTCGTTCCGCTAGAGGAAATAAATGAAGAATTCTCGTCAATATTTGTTATTGTTTTTGCGTGGTATTGCCATGGGAGCTGTGGATTTGGTGCCTGGGATTTCTGCAGGGACCATTGCCTTTGTGACGGGTATTTACGCCGAACTAATAAACAGCATTAAATCTTTTAACCTCCAAGCCATAAGAATTTTGAAAGCTGATGGTATACCCGCAACTTGGCAACATATCAATGGTAGTTTCCTAACCATTCTGTTGGCCGGAATACTGGTGAGCCAATTTTCATTGGCGGGGATAATGCGATTTCTCTTAGATACCTATGGGTTGCCACTATGGTCTTTTTTTACCGGGCTTATTATGGCTTCAGTGATCTATTTACTGCGCCAGCATCCCCCTAGAAGGTATGTTGACACTGGGGGTTTTTGCCTAGGGCTAATCTGCGCTTACGGCATATCTATCGCCCCTGCAGTGATGCTTGGAGGCGATTATATAACTATGTTTTTTGCTGGCAGTATTGCCCTGTGCGCGATGATATTACCGGGCATTTCCGGTGCGTTTGTATTGGTGCTACTCGGTTTATATCCGGTTTATATAGATGCACTAGTCAATGTGCATATGGATTTATTAGTGGTATTTGCCACTGGTGGAGTGGTTGGACTTATGTTGTTTAGCCGTCTGCTATCTTGGTTGTTGGATCACTACAAAAATACGGTCATTGCCATTATGTGTGGATTTTTGGTGGCTAGCCTGAACGTTATTTGGCCATGGAAGCTGGTGACTGAATCAATTCTAAGTCACTCTGGAGGCACTATCGTACTGGCTTCGGAGAATGTGCTTCCCCATAACTATCAAGCAGCTGTGGGTCAAGACCCGCAAATATTTGTTTGTACAATGGCGCTGTTGGCCGGTTTTTGCCTAGTGTTAGGGCTGGAAACCATCGGCAATAGATATCGAGAAAAGTTAAAATAGGTGAGCTAATTTTGCAAAAATGCACTCTGGCGCTGTGGACAGTCTTAATACTGGGTTGTTCATCACAGCCTGCGCCAATAGTTAGTCGCGAACAGCCGCCTAGCGCCTTTATAAAGACGCATATGGTGGAGAGGGGAGATACTCTTTATTCCATCGCCTGGCGCTATGATTTCAGTGTTGACCTGTTAGCCAGAGTCAATGGTCTCCGTCATCCCTATATCCTCAAACAGGGGCAGATACTCAGTCTCGATAAGACTGCAAATAGCTCGGTGAAAGGCCTGCAAAAAGCCAAAAGTATTGTCTCAAAGGCACTGTCTAAGAATAGTGATGCTGCGATCAGTAAAAATCAAACAACCCCCAAGGTGGCTCCCGCAGCGAAAATCAGCGCCAAAAACTTGCGTTGGCAATCACCTGTAAAAGGTCAGGTGGTTGAGGATTACAATCCAAAAGAGTTGCGTAAAGGCGTGGTCATTGAAGCTGTAAGCGGCTCTTCAGTGCGGCCTGCGGCGAAAGGTGTGGTTGTTTATGCAGGAGATGGTTTGCGTGATTACGGCAAACTGGTTATTATCAAGCATACTGAGTATCTGTTAAGTGCCTACGGTCACAACCAAAAAATCTTGGTGAGCGAAGGACAAACAGTTAACAATGGAAAAATAATTTCAGAATTGGGTGCCAGTGGGCGGCTTTATTTTGAAATAAGAAAAGATGGGAATCCGGTCAATCCTCTGTCTTATCTAGATTGACAGATCAATACTGTTTGTATTGGTTAAGCTTGTTTAGAAATAGAGATTTTTCAGGAACATGATCTTAGGGAGTGCTGGATGGACGTCGACTTATCCGGCTAATATTAGGGAATTTCGAAAGGGAGTTGCAAGTTATGGATGAGTTGTCTGTAGTAGATCAAAAAACGAGTACTCACTCAGAACCCTGTGCGGTAGATGTCACCAGTCTTTATTTAAAAGAGATCGGTTGCACGCCTCTTTTATCTGCGGAAGAGGAGGTGCGCTTTGCTATCCGGTTGCGGGAGGGAGATGAAATTGCTCGCCATAGGATGATTGAGAGCAACCTACGTTTAGTGGTCAAAATTGCTCGTTGCTATTTAAATCGAGGTCTTGAGTTTTTAGATTTAATTGAAGAGGGTAATTTTGGTCTTATGCGAGCTGTTGAAAAGTTTGATCCCCACCGAGGGTTTCGTTTTTCAACCTACGCTACCTGGTGGATTAGGCAGACTATTGAACGAGCGCTGATGAATCAGACGCGCACCGTAAGATTGCCGGTTCATATCGTAAAAGAATTAAATATCTACCGCCGTGCATCGCGAAAACTAGCACAGAGGTTGGATCATACGCCCAGCTATGAAGAGATAGCAGAAGAGGTGGGCAAGCCGGTCGAGACTGTCAATAGAATTCTTGAGCTCAATGACAGTGTGTGCTCGCTGGATGTTCCAGTTAGCGGCAATGAGAAAGCGTTTGGCGATGTGATCCCCGATCGAAAATCTAATAGCCCAGAGAGACTCACTGGGGACGAAAATCTCGTTGATATGCTTAAAACTTGGCTGGATCAATTGCCAGAAAAGCAGCGCGAGGTATTGGTGCGGAGATTTGGGTTGTTGAATCATCAGAAGGAAACGCTAGATCAGGTTGGTCGCGAGGTGGGTTTGACGCGTGAGCGCGTTCGACAGATACAGATTGACGGACTGCGGCGGTTACATGATCTATTGCATCACAATGGTCTATCCAGCGAGGTCGTGTTTGCTGAGCATGATGAGGACTCTGAGTAAGTTGGCAGTTATTCCGTCCCATAAAAAACCCGACATCTGTCGGGTTTTTTATGGGTACAGCTTGAAACAATTGGCTGATTACAGCTGTTCTACTTAAGAAGCTAGATAGCGCTCTCGGGAAGCCATCACTTCGGCTCGAGCGGCCTCTGCATTGTCCCAGCCGTCAACTTTAACCCATTTTCCGGGCTCAAGTGCTTTGTAGTTCTCAAAATAGTGGACGATCTGCTTAATCAATAGATCATCCAAATCTGTGATCTCTGATACCTGATCGTACAGTTTGGTCAGCTTGGTATGAGGTACGGCCAATAGTTTTGCATCAACACCTGATTCGTCACTCATATTTAAAACGCCGACGACACGGCTGCGGATAACCGAGCCGGGCATGACTGGATAGGGGGTTACCACCAGAACATCGAGTGGGTCGCCATCTTCAGAGAGAGTTTGAGGAACATAGCCATAATTTGCTGGATAGAACATCGGGGTCGCAACAAAGCGGTCGACAAAGATAGCGTCACTGTCTTTATCCACCTCATATTTTATCGGGTCGTGGTTGGCCGGTATTTCGATGATAACGTTGATATCGTTGGGCAGATCTTTACCTGCCGGAATGTCATTAAAACTCATTGTAAGGAATCCGATCGCGTTTAGGAAAAGTTCGCGGATTATACCAGCCGCTTAAAAATTAACTAGCTAAAATAAGTGCTTATGTGATCTATAATTTAGTAGTTGCCTGCGAGCCGGCATACAGAGACTTTTAGATGCCAAGCTGCAAATAGGGGTTCGAAAGTTCGCCTGCAGGCAACAAAATACGTAAATGCATAGTAAACTTAATAATGATGGTTGCTGTAGATATAGGTTCCTGAACTGATATTTTTTGCGCCGAGGTAGATGATTTGAATGCCAATACCCGAGTTGCACTGTTTGTTGTTCTAGCCACGATACTTTGGTTGGGCAGCGGCCTTCTGTCTGAGGAGTTTGGAGATGTTGCCGAACCCACGTCAGCGCCTTTAACAAAAGTGCAAGTGGAAAAATTTTCTGAGCGGGACTTTGCTCCTCAGCTGTGGTTAAGGTCACACACAGAGCCTTTTCGAATTGTCGACTTGAAAGCGCAGGTAGCTGGGCGAATAGTAGCGGTTCCCGGTCGCAGAGGCTCCTTAGTCGAGAGGGGTCAGGTTATCTGCGCTATAGATAAAGAAGACAGGCAACAGCGTGTGGATCAATCTGTCGCCCATTTGCAACAGGCGGAAATTGCCTATCGAGGGGCGCTTCAACTAAAGACCGCGGGCTACCAATCGGAGCTGGCAATAGCACAGGCTAAGGCAAATCTGGAAGCCGCTAAGTTGGCCTTAAAACGCAGTGAGATTGATTTAGATCACCTTAATATCAAAGCACCTTTTTCGGCAATTGTAGAAGATAGGCCGGTAGAAGTTGGCGACTTTTTAGCGTCTGGACAACTGTGCGCGAGGTTGGTTGAGTTGCATCCATTGAAGCTGATCGCTCAGGCCGCAGAAACAGATGTGGCCCGTTTAAAGCTCGGCCAAAAAGCGCTGGCAACCTTTGATAATTACCCAGATATAGAGGTTTCTTTGACCTATATTGCCCATGAGGCAAATCCCAAGACGCGCAGTTACCCTGTTGAGGCAAAAGCGAAAAACTCAGATTTATTGCTAAGAGCCGGTATATCTGGCCGTTTAAATATAACCCTGCCATCAATAAAGGCGCATTTAATCCCGGCTAGTTTAATCCTCCTAGATTCAGATGGCGATATAACGGTCAGGGCGGTGGACGCAGAAAATCGCGTTATTCAGATCAAGGTGGCCATTGTTGGCGAAGATAAAAAGGGTGTCTGGGTGCAGGGTCTACCGAAGGCCATCACCTTAATCACTGTAGGTCAGAACTATGTTTCTCGAGGAGAACATATTGAGATCTATTTGTCTTCCAACGTTCAATAGGGAGGCATTCACTTCCCTATGAGTTTACTTAGACCCCTAGTTAGTCGTTCTCGAGCCATACTGTCCTTAATGCTGTTGGTGCTTCTTGCCGGCATTTTGTCGCGTACCTCAATGCCCATCGAGGTAAACCCGAATGTGACAATTCCCGCTGCCATTATTACGGTGCGTCACGATGGAATTTCTCCTGAGGATGGCACTCGATTACTGATCAGGCCTATTGAGAAGGAGCTAAAGACTCTGGATGGGCTTGAAGAAATGAACGCTACCGCTCGAGAGGGCATGGTGTACCTGTTTGCTGAGTTTGATATTGATTTAGAGGTCGACAAGACTATCGCCGATGTCAGGGAGGCGGTAGATCGGGCCAAGGCAGAATTTCCAGATGAAACCGAAGAGCCCAGGGTCAGTCAGATTAGTCCCAGCCCAGAGCCAGATGTTGTGGTGACATTTTCTGGAGGCCAGATTGATGAGCGCGATCTGTACAAAGCTGCGAAATTTTTCCAGCGCAAGATTGAAAGCCTAACAGATGTGCTTGAAACAAATTTGTCCGGTCATCGTGAAGAAATGGTTGAGGTGACCTTAGATCCCTCTAAGCTAGATTTTTTCAATATTACCGCCGATGAGCTGTTATATATTGTAAGAGCCAATAATCTTCTGATACCCGCAGGTGAAATGGACGTGGGGGAGGGGCGCTTTGGCATTAAGGTTCCAGCGCTTATAGAAACAGAGCAGGATATTCGCGATCTGCCGATTCGCAGTGACAGCTATGGCGCAATTACTTTGGGTGATGTAGCTGAGATCCGCCGCACCTTTAAGGATGCAACGGGTTTCAGTGCGCTCAATGGCAAGCCCACCATCGCAGTGGATGTTCGCAAGCGCCCAAAGGCAAACTCGATTGAGACGGTTGCCGCTGTGCGAGAAGTGGTTGCAACCCACCGCAGTCAATTTTCTCAAGATATACAAATCGATTATATGTTCGACAGTTCAGAATACGCCGAATCGATGGTTAGTGAGTTAATGGGCAATATCCTTACCGCAATGGTTCTGGTTCTAGTGCTGGTGGTGGCAACTCTAGGCAGTCGCTCTGGGCTGCTGGTCGGTTTTGGGATCCCTTTCTGCCTACTTGGATCGATGATTATCGTCAATTTAATGGGCTTTAGTTTCAATTTTATGGTGATGTTTGGCCTATTATTGTCGCTTGGAATGCTGATTGACGGTGCCATTGTGGTGGTCGAATTTGCCAACGCTAGAGTGGCGCAGGGGCTGTCGGTTCGAGAGGCCTATTTGCTTGCCGTACGCCGCATGGCGATACCGGTGATAGCATCCACAGGTACTACATTGGCGGCATTTTTACCTATGTTATTCTGGCCTGGGGTATCGGGAGATTTTATGGTTTATCTGCCGGCAACCGTATTTGCTGTTTTGTCTTGGTCATTGGTCTATGCTCTGATCTTTGCGCCCACTCTGGGTATTCTGTTGGCCCGCAAGAGAGGCAAGCAACGCAAGATAACGGAGGCGCCAACATCGGAGATATCGGCGACAACCTTTTTCGAGCCTCTGTTAAATTTCTACCTCAAACTGTTAAATCCAGTTATAGCTCGGCCGCTAGCCGCTGTTGGTTTGGCATTGTTGCTATTAGTTGGCATATTCCAAGTGTACGGAAAATTTGGTGCAGGGCTTGAATTCTTTACAGATACAGAGAATCGCTTCGGTATCGGCACTGTCAGGGCGCAGGGCAATCTATCCATTGAGGAGCAGAGGCAGTTAACCGCTCAGGTAGAGCAAAGACTTGCCCATCTGAAAGATATTAAACAGCTCTATGCATCTAGCAATGCGGGTCATTTGATGGGTCAGAGAGATGCCAGTCGCGACCAGATCAGTACCTTTTTGATTGAGCTTTATCCTCGGGATAAGCGGGATCGGAGCAGTGTTGAAGCATTCGCGGAGATAAGAGCTTTGACCAGCGATATTCCCGGTGTCTATGTAACCGCTAAGGCTATAGATGGCGGTCCTCCTATTGGCAAAGATATCCAGATTCAGATTGCGTCCACCAATCGTGCAGAAATGCACAGTACCACGGCGAAAGTGCGCCGTTGGATCGAGGAAAATGTAGAGGGTGTAAGGGATGTGGAGGACAGCTTGCCTCTTGCTGGTATTCAATGGGAGATGCTGGTGGACCGCCCACAGGCCGCCATGTTGGGTGTCGATGTCAGTGCAGTGGGTCAGATGGTGCAGCTGGTGACAAACGGTATGATGATGGGTGAGTTCCGGCCAGACGATGCCGATGAGGAGGTGGAAATTCGCGTTCGTTACCCGCGCGAATACCGAAAACTGGAGTCTTTGGATAACCTGAGAGTCAACACGGCGAATGGAGCTGTGGCGATTGGTAGATTCGCTGAGCGCCAAGCCAGATCAAGGGTCGACGCCATTCAGCGTATAGATATGATGGAGACGGTGTTTATATTGGCCAATACAGAGGACGGCTATTTGACGGATAATCAGGTAAAGCAAATTGAACAGTGGCTGACTACTCAGGATATAGACCCCTCGGTAAAGATCATATTCCGAGGTGCCAACGAAGAACAGGCCGAGTCGGCAGAATTCCTTTCGACTGCATTTTCATTGGCTATGGGGTTAATGTTGATTTTGCTGGTGGCGCAATTTAATAGCTTTTATCAGTCCTTTCTTGTACTGCTCGCGGTTGTTATGTCAACTGCTGGTGTTCTGTTGGGATTGCTGATTTCGCAGGCGGTATTTAGCACTATCCTCACCGGAGTGGGAATCGTTGCTCTGGCGGGTATTGTGGTCAACAATAATATTGTATTGATTGATAGCTATAACTTTTTGCGGCGCAATAACAGTGATTTGAGCGCCGAGGAAGCAGTCTATACGGCAGCTAAGTCTAGATTTAGACCGGTTATGCTGACCACAGTGACCACCATTGCGGGTTTGCTTCCGCTGGCTACAGGTTTTAGCGTGGATATGATCAATCGAAAAATAGAGGTGGGTGGTATGGTGGCGTCCTGGTGGCAACCACTGGCCAGCGCCATTGTTAACGGGCTACTTTTAGCCACTATTATGACCCTTCTGCTAACGCCGGCAATGTTGTTGTTACCGGGCGTTCTGCGGCGTCAGTTTGGCATCAATTTGGCTAAACAGCCGCGCGATGGAGATAATAAGAGGTAAGTGCTTGTTTTTCATGTAATTAAAGCGCTTTCCCGAGTAAAATTCCGAGACGCTACTTAGTCGGGTCTAAAAAATGCGTATTTTTTGTTCTAGGCAAGGCGCACGAGAAGGCGGAGCGCAGTGTACATAAGAGTACATGAGCGCGGGAAGTCGTAGTGCAACACAGCCTAGGGCAAAAAAGACCTTTTTCTAGGGTCGACTACTTACAAGTAGTGTATTCTTTGATAGACTGGTAGATCACCCATAACATTCAGCTTATAATTTTGATCTCTAGCACGTCTAAAAATTTCCTGCGCAGAGAACTTCGTCGCAAGACCGAAGAGTTTTTGTCTGATGGTGGTGAGATTGAGCAGTATGGTCTCGGAGAGACTGGCGAGCCTGCGGATAAGCCGAGAGTGCGATCTGTGTTTGTCAGTCCCTCGCCTTTAAAGACCAGAACCTATGTCAATGATGTGGTCACCAGATTAGATAGCCGCAAGAAGAAGAAAAACACAGCTCCCCCGCCTAAAAAACCGATTGCGCGCCCCAAAAAGAAGATCGTTTACGATGACTTTGGGGAGCCTATACGCGAAATTTGGGTCGATAGTTAGGTTGCGCTGTTCAACCTATAGTTTCCCCTCGAGCCTGCTTATCCGCATGATAGCTTGACCGCACAAGAGGTCCGCATGCCGCCTGAGAGAAACCGATACTTTCAGCATAGGCACTGTACTCGGCAAATTCATCTGGATGTACAAATCGCTCAACCGGTAAATGATTGGCTGAGGGCTGTAGATACTGACCCACTGTGAGCATATCCACATCGTGACTACGCAAGTCATCTAGGGTTCTTATCAGTTCATCTTTGGTTTCCCCAAGCCCTACCATCAAACCTGATTTGGTCGGCACCTGTGGGTTTAATGCTTTGTACTCTTTCAGTAGCTTCAGTGACCACTGGTAGTTAGCGCCAGGGCGTGCTTCTCGGTAGAGGCTGGCTATGGTTTCCAAATTGTGATTAAAAACATCTGGGGCAGTTGCCGATAGAATATCTAGGGCGGGAGCCATGCGTCCGCGAAAATCTGGAACCAATACCTCGATTTTTAAATTGGGTGATAGCGCTCGTGCCTCTCGAATACAGTCGGCAAAGTGCTGTGCTCCTCCATCGCGCAAATCATCGCGATCCACAGAGGTAATAACCACATAACTCAACCCCATCTCCTTAATGGCTCTGGCTAGGTTGCCGGGCTCGTCGATATCTAGGGGATTGGGTTTTCCATGGCCTACGTCGCAGAATGGACAGCGCCTAGTGCAAATTTCTCCCATAATCATAAAGGTTGCAGTGCCGTGGCTAAAGCACTCATGAAGATTAGGGCATGCGGCTTCTTCACAAACTGTAGCCATTTTGTGCTCGCGCAGAATACGCTTAATCTGGTTGACCTTTGGCGATGTTGTCAGGCGGATGCGCATCCACTCTGGTTTTCTTTTAACCTCAGTGGTTGAAATAACCTTAACTGGGATTCGTTCCACCTTATCGGCACTGCGAAGCTTTTCGCCCTGCTGTAGCCTTCGCGTTCGTTTTGGTGGATTAACCAGGTCTGATGTCATGGGGTTTCCTTGAGCCGGTAGGCGGTTAAAACATATTTATCGCCAATTTGGTAGGCATTATAACCCAGTCCTAGCCTGAGAAACTCAGCTAATTTATCGGTCACTTGATCAATGCTGGGTACCGGCTTAACTAGATCTGCCAGCTGGGTCATTTCAACATCTAGGCCGCAGGGGTTGATTCGTTGCCAGGGTTCCATATCCATCGCTATATTGAAATTTAGCCCGTGATAGCTACAGCCTTTTCTAATGCGCAGTCCCAGTGAGGCAATTTTTTGACCACTGTCTACATAGACGCCTGGTGCATCGGCGCGCGGGCTGGCATTAATTTTCCAGTGCCGAAGGCTGTCAACCAACGCCTGCTCAATTAGACTGACTAAATCGCGAACGCCAATTTTTAATCGGTTTAAATCGATTAAGAGATAGGCTGTTATCTGCCCTGGTCCGTGATAGGTAACCTGACCACCGCGATCAGTCTTGACTACCGGTATATCGCCGGGGGCTAAAATATAATCCTCTTTTCCAGCCTGTCCCTGAGTGAATACAGCTGTATGTTGTAAAAACCATATTTCATCAGCAGTGGATTTGTCGCGCTGCTCTATAAATCCCCTCATGGCGTCATAGGTGAGGCGATAGTCTTGGATACCTAGATGGCGAATTATTAGCGATAAATCTTCGGGATGGGCGACCATAACTAGAGCACCATTTTGACTCTGGCGCTGGTTTTTAGAGCGGCGAATATAGCGTCCAATTGAGGTTTTCCAGTGGCCGTGATAACCACAGTGATGGATTGCCATTTTCCTTTGCTGCTCTGCTTGCTGGTAATATCTGATTCAGCGAATCCGGGGGCATAAGAGTTCATTACATGCACAACATGCTGTTGCAATTCAGAGTGCGCGTCCCCCAGCACCTTGATTGGATACTGGCAGGGAAATTCTATCTGTGGTTTTTCATGTTCAGTCAAAAGACTTATCTCAAGAGAGTAATTGGGTAAAGAACAGCAGGATCCAGTCAAATAATCGCGCAAACAGGCCCGCCTGAGGAATATCTTTTTCGGCCACCAAAGGGACCTCAATCATGGTAGTTCCATTAAGACTGACTTGTAGACGTCCCAATGTTTGACCAGCGGACACCGGGGCTTTTATTTCACTATCAACCAGAATATTTGCGGAAAGGTTCTTTTGCTCGCCCTTGGGGAAGGTCAGAGTTATATCATCGGCAATGGTGAGGTTTATAAAGTCCTCTTGCCCATACCACAGCGCGGCATTTTCTTTGATTACCTGGCCTGCAGCATAGACAGTTTTGGTATCGTAGTGTCGAAAGCCGTAGGAAAATAGTTTCTGTGATTCACGGGCTCTTGAATCATCGCTGTTGGCGCCTAACACCGCTGATATCAAACGCATACCGCGGCGTTTTGAAGAGGCTACTAAACAGTAACCCGCCTCTTGGGTGTGGCCAGTTTTTAAGCCATCGACGCTACTGTCTCGCCACAGCAATCGATTGCGGTTGGGTTGATTGATATTATTGTGCTGAAAATATTTTTTTGAATAAATACTGTAATAATTTGGATGTTCATTAATAATTGCCCGGGCGATTATGGTCAAATCCCTAGCCGATGTGACCATGCCTTCAGCGGGCAATCCAGTGGCGTTGGCATAATAGGTGTTGGACATGCCCAGCAGTTCGGCTTGGTAGCCCATATTATCTGCAAATGCAGTTTCACCGCCGCTAATATGTTCCGCCAATGCAATAGCGGCGTCATTGCCGGACTGAATAATAACCCCGTGCATAAGATCAATAACTGGAACTTTTGACCTCGGACTTAAAAACATAGTGGAACCGTCAGTTTTGGCGCCTCCCAGTCTCCACGCGTTGTCGCTGATTAGCACCAAGTCATCTTCATTAAGACGCTTTTCGGCTATCTCATTGGAGGTGATATAGGTGGTCATCATTTTTGCCAAACTAGCTGGGGGCAACTGTTCATCGGCATTGTTTTCGGCGAGCACATAGCCAGTGTCAGCATCGATTAGAATCCAGGCTTTGGCGTCGAGCTGTGGTGGATCTGGGAGAAACTGTTTTGCTTCAGCCGAGTAAATCGCGCTGCAGCAGAGTAAAACAATAATAGGGTATAGGTTGCATTTTTTCAACATAGTAGCGATACCGAAACAGCCAATTCTAAAAGCGCACATTCTAACACCAGTCACGGTCTTGTGCCCATTTAGAAATATCTCCAAGGCAACCTTAAAGGGTTTTACGAGTTACAGCTCTACAGTGAAAGCTGAGATATTAGCTTTCTGTTTTAGAGTCTGTTTGATCAGCAGTAGCTCCCTATCATCGGCGATAGGCCCCAATAGGACTTTATACGAATGATCTTTTTTTCTAATCACAGCGGGCAGTCCGGTCGAATTGCCAACCCTGGTAGCCAGCATGGTTGCGGATTGCCGGTTATCGAAAGCCCCCACCTGAAGATAGTCTCCATTCGCTGCTTTTGTGTCCGCTGCAGTGATAGGGTCATTGGGTAGTACGGCTGCGACAGATACATCCGCTGTTCCCTGTTTTGCAAAGCCCAGTTTTAGAGCTGCTACATAGGACATATCGATAATTCGCGAGTCGTGGAAAGGCCCGCGATCATTCACGCGAACGATTACCCAGCGCTTGTTGTCGAGATTGGTGACCCGCACATAGCTGGGGATAGGCAGTGTTTTATGGGCGGCGGTCATGGCGTACATATCATAGGTATCGCCATTGGATGTTTTGCGGCCATGAAATTTGCTGCCATACCAAGATGCAGTGCCGGTTTCCCGATAGCCTTTGTTGCTGGGAAGCACCACATAGGTTTTACCAAATTGTTGGTAAGGATTATTGCTTGCGCTGGTAATTTCTTCATCGATTGGTACAGCATCGGGGATCGAGCTGATATCCACTGGTACCCCAGCGCCGTCTTGAATTGGAATGCCTACAGACTGCCAGTTGCTGCAAGCTCCTAATAATACTAGTAGTAGGCTTAAAAGTACCACAGTTGCAGAGCGATTTTGCGTTCTAGCAGCTTTCAAGAAATTCACAGCGACGTTCTCGAATAGCCAAACTCAGCTGGTAAACCGCCATTGCGTATTTAATCCGTGGGTTGTAACGACCGATAACATAAAAGTTATGTAAGCCCAGCCAGTATTCGTCCCTATACTTTCCGGCCAGCAATATCGGAAACGCCTTGCTGTCCTTGGCATAGTTTTCCACGGGTTTATAGCCCTTGGTTTCAAGATCGGCAATGCTTATTTTGGGGCGGCGCATTTTATTCAGCCCCTGGCTATCGAAATCTTTCCCTACCTGTGCTCTGGTCGCCACCGGCTGATCTTTTTTCCAGCCGTGTTTGGTAAAATAGTTGGCCACACTGCCAATGGCATCTGTGGGGTTTGTCCAGATATCTGCCAGCTTGTCGCCGTCGTAGTCAACGGCATAATTGCGATAGCTGTTGGGCATAAATTGACCCCAACCCATAGCACCTGCATAAGAGCCTTTTAGAGATAAGGGATCTTGATTTTGTTCTCTTGCCAACAAAAATAGGTGTTCGAGCTGTGTGGTGAAAAATTTCTTTCGAGATTCTCTTTTCTCAATCGAGACGTAGTAGTCAAATGCCAGTGTGCTCAACGCATCCACAACTCGGTAGCTGCCGGTATTTCTACCATAATTGGTTTCGACGCCGATAATACTGACAATAATCGCCGGATCAACACCAAAGTCCTCTGCAGCTCGCTGCAGGGTTTGCTGGTTTTTATTCCAAAATTTGACGCCTCGATTGATGCGAAGCTCTGAAACAAATAGCTTTCTATAATCGTGCCACGGCTTAACCTTCTCGGCGGGCCGGCTCATTGCTTTGACTATTGATTGCTGATGTTTGGCTTCAGACAACCAGCCGAGGATCTGTTTCTGTTCAAATTGATGCTGATTGACCATAAGGTCAATAAATGCGTCCACCTCTGGGTGCTGTGAATAATCCGCAGCACAGAGTCCGGCAATAGATGCCCACAGGGTAATTGAGAAAATTCTGATGATTTTTTTCAAGGTCTAGTCCTAATGTGTTTGGGTTCCGAGCTGATTGCCATAATAATACCAAATCCGAAAAATAGAGTCACAATAGAAGAACCACCGTAACTAATTAATGGTAGCGGCACGCCAACCACCGGCAGCAGTCCTGATACCATACACATATTCACAAACATGTAAATAAAGAAAGTGAGACCAATACTGCCGGCCATAAGGCGGCCAAATTGAGATTGCGCATTCAATGCAATGATCATGCATTGCCCGATAAAGATCAGATAGAGAACGCACAAAATAGTGACGCCGATAAGCCCAAATTCTTCTGCTAATACAGCGATGATAAAGTCGGTATGGCTTTCGGGCAAAAAATTTAACTGTGATTGGGTTCCCTGCGTCCAACCCTTTCCTGTGAATCCTCCAGACCCTATGGCTGTAGTGGATTGAATAATATTCCAGCCGGCACCGAATTTATCATCCTCCGGTGACAGAAGGGTTAGAACGCGCTGTTTTTGGTAATCGCGCATCACATATAACCAGAGTATTGGAGCCGTAGCTAGGCCGCCCAGAAAGGATCCTATCAAATAGCGCTTCCTGAGTCCGGCCAAGAAAAGTACAAAAAAACCAGAGGTAAAAACCAGTATCGCAGTTCCCAAATCCGGTTGCTTGACAATCATTAGCGCGGGAATGCCAACCATCAGCAGAGCGCCTACGACATGTTTAAAAGTGGGGGGTATATAGTGCCGACCAAGGTAGGCTGAAACCATCATTGGCACGGCAATTTTGGCTATTTCCGAAGGTTGAAATCGGGTAAATCCAAGATTGAGCCAACGTGTTGCTCCTTTGGCTTCAACACCAAAAGCTAGAACTGCGAGCAATGCGAGCAATGCCATCCCATAAAAAAATGTGGCCCAACGCTCCCAAAACCGCACCGGAAATTGCGCTACAATCAGCATGCCGGAGAAACCTGCGAGCATAAAAGTTGCCTGGCGCTTTACATAGAAGAGACTCTGCTCGCTGGCACTGTAAAGGACAAATAAGCCAACCGTGCACAGCACTAGCAGTATCATCAGCAATGTGATGTCGATATGAAATGGATTGTGGCGCCTATCACCCCCTTTGGTATCCAATCGCCTGACAAAATCATCTTGATACATTGGCTAATTAATCTCTGCTTGGGCGGCCAGCAATTGTGGCGTTGCTAGGTTGGCAGCCTGTTGGTTTTGTCGATCTAGATCGCTTAGGTAGGCATCGATTACTTTGCGCGCTATGGGTGCTGCCGTCAAGCTGCCATGTTCCCCATTTTCAACGATTAAGCCGATGGCAATCGCCGGGTCATCAGCTGGCGCAAAAGCGATAAACAGCGCATGGTCCCATTTTCTTTTATCAATTTTGGATGAGTCATATTCTTCTTCCTCGTTGATGCTGATAACCTGAGCTGTCCCAGTTTTTCCGGCTATTTTGTAAGTCAGATTTTTATTGATACCTCGGCCTGTTCCGCGGGCAGAATGCACAACATCCGTCATAGCTTCGTGTATATAGTCCCAGTGCCTGTTATCAATGTTAATTTTTTCGGCGTCTGGTGCTGGGCTTACGGTTTCACCATTGATCGCTTTAACTAACCGAGGTTTGACAAGTTTTCCTCGAGAGGCGATACGGGCTGACATGACAGCCAATTGCAGAGGCGTAGTCAGCATAAAACCCTGACCTATACTTGTATTAATGGTATCTCCATCAAACCAATCCTGATGACGATGGGTTTTTTTCCAATCTCTCGAAGGCATTATTCCCCGCCGTTCTCCAGGTAGATCTATCCCAGTTACTTGCCCTAGACCAAATTTAGCACTTTGTTCAGATAGTAGATCTATGCCGGTTTTTACACCAACGGTGTAAAAGAATACATCACAGGATTCAATAATAGCTTTGGCGAGATCAACCCCCTTTCCATGACCTCCCTGCTCGGAGTTGTGGTCGCGCCATGGACGTTTAATACCCTCCATAAAAAAGTATCCGGGGTCATTGATGGCATAGTCCAAATCAAAAATATTGTTGTGTAATCCAATTAAGCCGAACAGAGGCTTAATCGTAGATCCAGGCGGATACTGTCCGCGCAAGGCGCGATTAAATAGTGGTCGATCCGGTGAATTAAGTAATTTATCGTATTGTTTCTGACTGATACCAGAGGTAAAAAGATTTGAATCATAGCTGGGGGCGCTCACCATGCTTAGAATGCCACCGGTTTTTACATCCATGGCAACTAGGGCGCCCCGCTCACCTTGCAAAGCATCCAGTGCTATCTTCTGCAGACGGCTGTCGATATAGAGGCTTAGGTTGTCGCCCGGAACAGCGCCTTTCTTGCCCAATACACGCATTACCCGACCTCGGGCATTGGTCTCTACCTGCTTTGTACCCACCGTCCCCAACAAGGATTTTTCGTAAAACTTTTCGAGGCCGATTTTGCCTATAAAATCTGTGCCTCTATAATCATCTGCATCAATGGTTTTAATCTCCCGCTCATCGATTCGCCCCATATAGCCAATCACATGGGCAAACAGGTCCTCCCTAGGGTAGAAGCGCATCAGTTGAGCACTGACCTCTGCGCCAGAGAGTAAGTGGCTATTGACTGCTAGAATAGCGCGTTCTTGTTCTGTTAAGTTATATTTTAGCGGTATGGATTCAAAGGGTTTTCCGCGCTTGGCACGTTTTTCAAAACGCGACAGATCGCGCTCTGAAATAGTTACCAATGAACCCAGAGTAGCTAATAGTTGGCCAACATTTTTCGCGCTGTCAGCAATAATATTCAGAGTGAAAGTGGGCCGGTTATCGGCTATTAGCTGTCCGTGGCGGTCGTATATAAGTCCTCGCACGGGCGCAACAGATCTAATATGTATGCGGTTTTTATTAGAATTGGTGACATAATCTTGGTGTCGAATGATCTGCAAATCAAAGTATCGAAACAAGATAATTGAGGTCAGGGCCAGCAAACCTACATAGGCGATCACCAGCCTGAGAGCAAAAACTTTGCGCTCCTTTTGCGGGTCTGAAATAGCGACATCTTTCAACATCTGATTAACCTAATCTAACTGCGATGATAAGGATGGTTGCTATTGATTGTCCATGCTCTGTATAGCTGCTCCATTACTAGGATGCGAACCATTGGGTGGGGCAGGGTCAAATCTGATAGCGACCATTTCATATTGGCGCGGGTCAAACAGTCCGCAGACAAGCCGTCGGGGCCACCAATCATCAGGCACAGATTCTGTCCGTTCATTTGCCAGTTTGTTAGCTGGGAGGCCAATGCCTCTGTGGATAGAGATTTTCCAACCACATCCAAAGCAACTGCGAAGTCTTGCTTGTCGATATTCTTTAGCAGAGCTCGCCCCTGATTTTCTATCGATTGATTGGATGGGTTCCTCCCTCTGACGTTAATAGGAACCTCAATCAGCTCTACCTTTAACTCTGCAGGCATACGTTTGCAGTACTCTTTAAAACCGGAGTTTACCCAGTCGGGCATACGCGTGCCCACTGCCAACAGTTTAAGTTTCATAGATGCCTAGCTCGAGTAATCCATGAAAACGCCTAGCTGACAGGCTCTTCTTCGCTGTCATTGGGTCGCACCGACCACAGCCGTTCAAGGTCATAGAATTCACGGGTTGTAGGCAGCATAATATGAACAATAACATCACCAAAATCCACCAGTATCCACTCTGAGCTATCGTCGCCCTCAATACCGATCATGCTGTAGCCCGCTTTTTTGGCATCTACCACCACGCTGTTGGCTAGGGATTTAACTTGGCGGTTGGAATTGCCCGAGGCGACAACCATAGTATCCATCACGCCGGTGAGTTCGCGTACATCGATGGCGGTGATATCGATTGCCTTGATCTCCTCAAGGGCGTTAATAACAATGTCTTTTAAAGCTTGCGTCATAGCAATTATTTACTCGTATAAATGATGTTTTTGAATATAATCGACCACTGTATCAGGGGTCATAAAATTAATACTTTCACCCTGCTTAATCTTGTCGCGGATATTGGTGGACGATAGATCTAACAGGGTCAAATCGCAAAAATGTACATGGCCCCTAGAGCACTTTTTTACAGCGGCCAAATCATCGCAGCGGTGTTGAGCAATCCAGTCTGCCAGAACACCTTGGCTTGGCGCCTGCCAGCCCGGTCGTGAAGGGATCACAATATGGCAGTGATCCAGTAGTTCATGCCAGCGCTGCCAGCTATCTAATGTTACCAAGGAATCCATACCTACACATAAAAATAATGGCGTCTGCTCGCCAATTTCCTGCCGCACCAACTGTACTGTATCAATACTATAACTGGGCGCCGCCCTGTGCAATTCCAAGTCGTCTGCTTTCAGTGCGGACTGCTCGCCAATAGCCAACTGCAACATCGCCAAGCGCTGTTTAGCAGCAACCGCTGGTTGGTCGCGGTGAGGCGGAAACGCACAGGGCAGCATACGCATACTTTGCACTTGCAATAGTTCCGCCAGTTCCGCCGCAATCTTCACATGGCCAAAATGCACAGGATTAAAAGTGCCGCCAAATAGCGCAACAGACATATTATTGGCGGATCTGCCCATCGCCAAACACCACCCATTTCTGGCTGGTTAGACCCTCGAGACCCACTGGGCCGCGAGCGTGGATCTTATCAGTGGAGATGCCAATCTCCGCGCCCAAGCCGTATTCAAAGCCGTCGGCAAAGCGGGTCGATGCATTGAGCATCACCGAACTTGAATCCACCTCGGCGATAAAGCGCCGACCGCGATTAAAGTCTTCAGTCACAATCGACTCGGTGTGCTGGGAGCTGTATTCATTGATATGATCAATAGCCTGATCAATGCCAGAGACAATTTTGATCGATAACACCGGGGCCAGATACTCTTCGCTCCAGTCCTCTTCGCTGGCTTCCTTAATCGACGGAAGAATGGCACGGGTCTTATCACAGCCGCGCATTTCAACCCCTTTCTCGGTATAGATTGCGGCCAGTTCAGGCAGTACTTTTGTAGCCATGGACTCAGCGATTAGAAGAGATTCCATAGCATTGCAAACCCCATAGCGGTGGGTTTTAGCGTTATCGGCAATGGCCAAGGCCTTTTTGAGGTCGGCGCAGTCATCAATATACACATGGCAGTTGCCATCCAGATGTTTGATAACAGGTACCCGCGCATCGGCGCTAATGCGCTCGATCAGGCCTTTGCCGCCGCGCGGCACAATAACATCCACATAGGTCGACATAGTAATCAGCTCGCCCACTGTAGCGCGGTCGGTGGTGTTGATCACCTGCACTGCCGATTCTGGTAAGCCCGCTGCAGCCAGACCTCGACCAATACAGGCGGCAATTGCCTGATTGGATTCAATGGCCTCGCTGCCGCCGCGCAATATGACGGCATTGCCAGACTTAAGGCACAGGCTGGCCGCATCAATAGTGACATTTGGGCGGGACTCATAAATAATGCCGATCACCCCCAGCGGTACACGCATCTGGCAAAGTTGAATACCGCTGGGGCGATAACCCAGATCAGTCATCTCACCCACTGGGTCCGGCAGCCTAGCTACCTGATGCAAGCCTTCGATCATAGCGTCGATACGCTCGTCATTGAGTTCTAAACGATCCAGTAGAGCGGCGTCGAGACCATTGTTGCGGCCATTCTTCATATCCACAGCATTGGCCGTCAAAATCTCATTGCGGCCAGCGTTTAAATGGTCGGCAATAGCCAGCAGAGCGTTGTTTTTTATCTCGCTACTGGCACGTGCAAGTGCACGGGAAGATTCCCGAGCGGCAATGCCAACAGATTGCATATAGGCTTTAATATCCATCATTTTCAATTGGGTACAATCGATGTTGTTAAAAGAGCGCCATTATACGAGCAGTGCCACCATAATTCCTTACTTTTGGCGTATTTATATAACCGAGAACGTATTAATGGAAGTTTAGCCTTTAAGCTGCTTGCCAACGATTTCGGCCAGCGCTTCAATATGGGTCGGATTATCATTTAGGCAGGGAATATAGTGAAACTGCTCACCACCGGCATCAGTAAAAATCTTGCGACCCTCTTCATTGATTTCCTCTAGGGTCTCAAGACAGTCAGATGCAAAGCCGGGGCAGATAACCGCAATATGCTTAACCCCATCGGCGGGCAATGTTTGCAATGTTTTATCCGTGTAGGGTTGCAACCAAGGTTCGCGGCCAAAGCGCGACTGGAAGCTGGTTAATACCTGATCTTCATGCAAGCCCATGCGCTCGCGCACCAGTCTGGTAGTTTGCTGGCAAAAGCAGTGGTAGGGATCGCCGTTATTTAGGTGGCGTTGTGGGGTGCCGTGGTAAGAAAAAATTAATTTATCAGGCCGACCCTGTTTTTCAATATGGTGACGAATACTGGAACAGAGGGCATCTATATAGGACGGAGATTGATGATAACCGCTGACAAAATGTAACTCTGGTACCCAGCGCAGTTTGCCAAAGGCCTTGGCTACTGCATCAAAGGTGGAGCCGGTGGTGGCGCCTGAATACTGGGGGTACAGAGGCAGTACAGTAATATGCCGCACATTCATATCGGTGAGCTTGTGAATGGCCGCTTCAATGGAGGGATTGCCATAGCGCATACCCAGCACCACAGGGACTTTGTCGGCGTATTTCTCGGCGAGAATCTGCTGTACGCCATCTACCTGAGCACGGCTGTGAATCAGCAGGGGAGAGCCTTGATCGGTCCAAACACTGCGATAGAGTGCAGCTGAACGGCGCGGGCGAATACGCAGAATAATCAAATTGAGAATTATCCACCACAGCAGGCGAGGTATCTCAACCACCCGCGGGTCGCTTAAAAACTCTTTCAAATAGCGGCGCAATTCAGCCGTTTGCGGCGCATCTGGGGTGCCGAGATTGCAAAGAATGACGCCCTGCTTGGGCGCTGGCCCTTTGTGGTCGTATTCGGTCTGACCTCTATACTTCATGCAATGCTCTCAGGATTGTAGTTGGACGTTAATTGCCGAAATCCTACTGCAAGAAGCTTAACTGAACAAATAATATTTATCCTACTTGGTCTCCTCAATATGCGTTTTGGTCTACATTGAGATCAAACAGTCAGTTAAATCGGTAGGATAGGGTTTTGTATTAAAAAACAGTCTGGCTGTTTTAGGGATATGCGGAATTAACCAAGCTGTTAAATAAGCCTGCCATTGATTGGGCCGGTGGTTACAGCTTGGAAAGCATGAATGAACGTCGCAGAGAATATATAGCGGCGCTGCGAGCGGCTGACCGGCATAATTTTAGGGATTTATTAAAGTTTGTCGGCTAAAACATTAGCTGAAACTAGACGCAGCCAAGGCTATAATGCGCGCCTTTAAATCGTTATGACTCGTACTTAAAATGAATCAATCGACCTCAGATCGACGTACCTTTGCAATTATCTCTCACCCAGATGCTGGGAAAACCACCATTACTGAAAAGCTATTATTACTGGGTAATTTAATTCAGGTGGCGGGGACGGTCAAAGGGCGAAAAAGTGGCCGCCACGTTACTTCTGACTGGATGACCATGGAAAAAGAGCGGGGAATTTCCGTGACTTCGTCGGTGATGCAGTTTCCCTACCGTGATTGCACCATCAATCTGTTGGACACCCCCGGGCACGAGGACTTTTCCGAGGATACCTATCGTACATTGACCGCGGTAGACTCCTCATTAATGATCATTGATGGTGCCAAAGGGGTGGAGATTCGAACCATTAAACTGATGGATGTCTGTCGTCTGCGAGACACACCTATTCTGTCCTTTATCAACAAGATGGATCGCGATATTCGCGATCCTATTGATCTGCTCGATGAAATCGAGGATGTTCTAAAAATCAAGGCAGCACCGATTAACTGGCCGATTGGCATGGGGCGCGGATTCCGTGGCGTGTATAACCTTTACACAGATACTATCCATGTCTATGTGCAGGGCAAAGGGCACCAGTTAATGGATGATATTCAAATCAAAGGTTTGGATTCCCCTGAGGCTCGCGATGCATTGGGCGACTATGCCGACGATGTTCTGGAAGAGTTAGAATTGGTAAAGGGTGCAACCCATCAATTTGCAATGGACGAATTCTTATCCGGCCGTCTTACGCCAGTTTTTTTTGGTACCGCACTGGGCAACTTTGGGGTCCGCGAGATGCTCGATGACTTTGTGCGCTGGGCACCGCAACCTCAGCCTCGACAGACGGCGGCGAGAGAGGTGTTGGCAAGCGAAGCTAAATTTAGCGGCTTTGTATTTAAGATTCAGGCCAATATGGACCCCAAGCACCGAGATCGCATTGCTTTTTTGCGTATTTGCTCTGGCAAGTACAGCAAGGGAATGAAGATGAAGCATGTGCGCACCGGTAAAGATGTGCGGGTTGCCGATGCCTTTAGCTTTAAGGCCGGTGAGCGCATTTCCGTTGAAGAGGCGGTGGCGGGTGATATTATTGGCTTGCACAATCATGGCTCGATCCAAATCGGCGATACCTTTAGCGAAGGAGAAAAATTAAAATTTAGTGGTATTCCGCATTTTGCACCAGAGTTATTTAAACGTATCCGATTGAAGGATCCGCTGCGCGCCAAACAGCTACAGAATGGTATACGGCAGCTCTCGGAAGAGGGCAGCACACAGGTGTTCTTCCCGTTTCGCAACAATGACATTATTGTTGGCGCGGTAGGTCAACTACAGTTTGACGTGGTGGCTTTCCGCCTTCGCGAGGAGTATGGTGTTGAGGCGATCTACGAGGCGATCAATGTGCATACTGCGCGCTGGGTGGAGTCTGAGGACAATAAGAAATTAGAGGCGTTTAGAAATAAAGCCGAGGAGAATTTGGCGGTTGATGGGGGTGGTCATCTTACCTACCTAGCGCCTACCAGAGTGAATCTATCCCTCGCCGAAGAGCGCCATCCTGATATTGACTTCAGGGCCACCAGAGAGCACTAAAAAACACAAACCTTAGGGATAGGGAATGAGTGGTAGACAGCCTTCTTTGCAACAGGAGCAGTGCCCCGAGCATTTGCAAGCCAATCGAAGTGCCTTAACGCGTTGGCTTGGCAGGACGGTTTTCGGCTTAATGGGCTGGAAACTTGAAGGTAGTATTGCCAATGCCGAGCGGGTACTGATCGCTGTTGCACCGCACACCTCAAACTGGGATGCCGTTGTGGGATTTGCGGTTATTCTGGGGTTAAATGTGCGTCTGCACTTTTTGGGCAAGCATACTGTTTTTATTCCCGGGCTCAGCTGGTTTATGCGCTGGCTGGGAGGTATTCCGGTCAATCGCCAGAACCCCGAAGGTGTTATAGACTATGTTAACCAGATAGTGGAAAAAAATGACGGTGTTGTTATTGCGGTGGCGCCAGAGGGTACGCGTAAGAAAGCTAAGAAATGGAAAACAGGATTTTTGCGTATTGCTAAAATAAATGACTGCAAGATCCAGCTGGGTGCTTTCGATTTTCCTAGCAAGCGCGTTGTACTGGGAGGCATATTTGAGCCCACGGGCGACAATTATGCCGATATAGAAACCATTAAACAGTGGTACAGGCAGTATCAGGGAAAGTTTCCAGATCAGTTCTAGCGAGCTCTGTCCGAACGCTGTTTGCTGCCAGAGTCTGGTCACTTAGGGTCTATTAAGCTATGGCGAATTTCCTGCTTACCGTCGCCCTGTCATTTGTCTTAATCCTTATCGCCCTACTGGTATTTCGCTATGTGGCGCCCCCGGTCTATCGAGTGCAAGCGATCAATATTAAACGGTTATTAGAATTGGTATTGAATGAAAACATCACCACTGCCGACTGGGATGTATTTATCGGGATGCCAATTCGCCATGATCCAGAGTTGGATCAAATTCGTCGTGAATGTGCTATGTTGGCATCCTCGGAGATGAGCGAGCGGCAGGGGTGGGTTGTTTTTTCAGAAACCGGTCGCAGGCAGATAGCCCATCTATTAGATCAGGTAAATCAAAAAATAGAGGCCTCAGAATCTAAAAATGATAGATAACCCATCACCTATATCCAAGTTTTTAGTGGTCACTGCTGCCTTTGTGGTTGTGGTTTCTGGCCTTAAACTGGCATCAGCTTTAGTGGTGCCATTTTTGCTGGCGGTGTTTATCGCCATGATAGTCTCACCCTTACTGGCGTGGCTCAAGGAGCGGCAGATACCGAGCAGTATTGCCATTGTGCTGGTGATATTGCTGATCTTATCCATTGGTCTGGTGCTGGCGGCGGTCATAGGTTCTGCGCTGGAAAGCTTTAGGCAGGATATACCCATTTATTCAGCCAAGCTGTCGGCTATGAGTGAGGGCGTACAGCAGTGGTTAAGCCTGCGCGGGGTGGATATCGACGCCCAGCAATGGCAGAGCAGTTTTGACCCCAGTGCGGTCATGAAACTGGTGGGTAGCACGCTGGCATCTTTTGGCAATATGATGACTAACTCAGTGATGATATTGCTGACGGTGATCTTTATTCTTGCAGAAAATATGACCTTTGGTGACAAATTAAGGCTGGCGCGAGGCACTGCCAGCTCTCAGGAATGGTTAACCAAATTCTCAGCCAGTGTGCACAGCTATCTCGCCATCAAGGCGGCGATCAGTGCTGTCACAGGTTTGCTTATCTTTATCTGGCTGACAATGATTGGCGTCGACTATGCGGCGCTCTGGGGGCTAGTGGCATTCCTGCTTAATTTTGTGCCCACAGTGGGGTCTTTTATTGCTGCCGTACCGGCAGTTTTACTGGCTTTAGTTCAGTTAAGTATAGGCCATGCAGGTTTGACCCTAGCTGGCTTTGTGGTGGTCAATTTCTTAATGGGCAGTGCCATAGAGCCGCGCTGGATGGGCAGAGGGCTCAATTTATCGCCACTGGTAGTGTTTGTTTCTTTAGTGCTTTGGGGTTGGGTGCTGGGGCCTGTGGGTATGCTGTTGTCGATTCCGCTAACCATCATGATTAAAATAGCTCTGGAAACACAAAAAGACACCAGATGGATTAGTATTATGTTGGGTGGCGCTAATTTGCAGCCAAAATAATACCAACCGTTTAGCTAAAACTGGAGTGAACAATGACACTGAGAGTCCTAGCAACCTATTTAATTTTAATTTCCCCTGTATTTGCTGTTGCTGAAGAGGCCGCGCCTCCAGTTCAGCTGTCCTCTTCAGCCGCAGATAATGCTGAGATTTTTATCCAATCTCCAAAGCATAATCAGGTTGTTAGCTCTCCGCTTACAGTAGAATTTGGTGCTGCAAATATCAGCATTGCGCCGGCGGGGGGCCATCAACCGAATAGTGGTCATCATCATCTGCTTATCGATATAAAAGAATTGCCCGATCTTTCCATGCCGCTGCCGGCGACTGATCAGATAGTGCATTTCGGTAAGGGTCAAACCCAAACAGTGATCGAGCTTGCTCCGGGGGCCCATACTCTGCAACTACTATTGGGTAACTACTTACATATTCCCCATACTGAGCCAGTTATTTCCGAAACAATAAGGGTAATAGTGGAGTAGGTTGGCCGGTTAATAGCTATCTGCCGTTCGCTGGGAACCAGCAAGACTTTATGACTTGGGCAAACTTTATTCCGACAAGTGTTGATAGGCAGTTAGCAAAGGGCTCTTGAAATCAAGAGCCCTTTGCTTGGTGCTATAAGCGTACCTACTTATTGAGGCATAAACTTCTGAAGATGCTCTTCTATTTCCTGCACGCTGGTGAGTGTTGCATGGGTAGAAATAATGCCATTGATTAATGGTTCGCCGTTTAAGCCAAACAGATAGCGCAATAGCAGTAGCCCATCAGAGAGAGCATCCACCTGACCATCGCCATCAATATCGGCAATCACCAAAGCGTTATTAACAGCCAGTTCCACTTCACTAGAGGTCATTGTGGAATCTGATGCTATCACAGAATCAGTCATTATTTCCCCGCGCAGACCAAAGGCATATCGCAATAGAATTAAGCCATCAGTCAATGCGTCAGCCTCACCATTGCCATCAAAATCCCATGTTGCTGCTAGGATATCCATCTCATAGTTTAATGGCTCAAAGTCATAGCCCCAGGGGGTGCTTATTTTAGAGAACTTAATATCAGTTAAGGTGGCTGTATCTGTGTCTATGGCTTCAGAAATATTAAAATTCAAAGTCAATAGTTTGGTAGGTGGTTCCATATCTGGCCAGTTGCCATATAAGGAGGCCCAGCCCACCGAGATATACAGGTCTGTTGACTCATCATTATCATGGTCTTCTGAATCAAAGAAAGGTCCCTCAGCACTTACAATCAGATCCTCAGGTAAGATATCAACCGCGTCTATTAGGCTTAAAAACGCGCTGTTGTAATGAATGCGGAAGCCAAGACCAGGTAACTGGTTGTTGTCGTTGCTAGTGTTATAGCCAATATCAACACTGGTGTAACTGCCAATCACACCAAAGGGATCATCCATCACCGAGATAATTTGGGTGGGGCGACCAATGGTTGGGTCCAGCGGGTCCTGATCCTCATTATCGGGAACGCTGTCATTATCATCATCAGTATCGGCGTTATTACCCACGCCATCTGAATCCGTATCCACAGATTCGCTGGCATCCAGTGGAAACGCATCCTGCAAGTCCAATACACCATCATTATCATCATCGGGATCGCTATTGTTACCTATGCCATCGAAATCAGTATCCATGGATTCACTGGCATCCAATGGGAATGCATCTTCAGTATCCGCAACCCCATCGTTGTCGTCATCGGTATCGGCATTGTTACCGATTCCATCTGCGTCCGTATCCACGGATTCACTGGCATCCAGTGGGAACACATCCCATATATCATCAACACCGTCATTATCATCATCTGTATCGGCATTATTGCCGATTCCATCTGCGTCCGTATCCAGCCATTCGGTTGGATCGAACGGGAAGGCGTCCATATGATCTTCATAGCCGTCATTATCTGAATCTCGGGTCACTGGAAGACTGATGCAACCACCCACAAAATCAAAGCCACTGGCATTACTACTGGATGAAAAGCAAACCTCGGTTTCATCAGCGTCTACATCGGCAACCTCAAAACTGATGGTCATCAGTTCGGTTGGCAAATCCATATTAGGCCAATTGCCGAACAGGGATGTCCAAGCGGCATTGAGATACACATCAGTAGTGTCGTTACTATCGTAGTTACCGCCGTCTTGATTGGCCTCACTGCCAGCGTAGATCAGATCGTTGGCGAGCACATAGGGTAGATCCACAACGGTTATCAGGTTGCTGTCATAGTGAAAACGTAAGCCGAGCCCGGTCAGCGTAGAATCGCTGGCGGTATAGCCCACAGTGAGACTATTGGTCTGCCCAATAACGGCTACAGGCTCTCCCACGACGTAAACTACCTGTTCAGACGCTCTAGCCATAGAGCCAAAAGAAATCAGACAGATAACCAAAGCGGGTAAAAAAGATGCTGTGAATTGTTGATAAATACCAGTGAATACAGGGGTTTTAAAAGAATTTAGTAGGCACATATTATTATCCAATCGTTTTGTTATTATTGTTATTCAACCGTTAGCTCCCAACATACTAACTCACTGTTGTATATATGAAAACTTTTGATTTAACAGATAAATAGCTATCTGCGTGCAGCGCAGTGCGATTTGGTCATAGTCCACCCTAGCTTGTGGTGGTTAGTGGCTTCAATTGTAGAAGGCAATATAAAGTGAAGAAATCTTATCCAGCAAGCGCTACTAACTTGGGGGAAAGGTCAGCACCAAAGGAATAGGTCTACGATCAATTAGGGGGGCAGTCTGTGATTATTGCGGGAATCTTTGGGGTCTTTCACGGTAGACAAAACAGTAGACATATGGCGCCGAAAGTGGGAGATGACTGTCTCACGGGACGCTATCTTAAGAGTTCAAAAATCACCTTTTAATCGAAAAATTCTATTTATGATACAGTTGGCGTTAAAAGTAGTATAAAAAACATCAAAATGTTATTTGGCATACTAATAATAAAAAGGAAATGTCATGTATTTTCATAACAAAGTAAAAAATATACTAAACCTAAAAGCATTAACCTTACTTTTGCTAATCATTCCTACTTATGCGCTTTGCGATCAGCATGATCTGCAAACTCAGTCAATGCAGGATGCAACTGAATACAAAGCAGGGGCCGAGGCAGTGGATTATGAAGCTAGTAATTCCTCTGATCTTTTTGATAATAATAAAACTACTGTTGCTTATAAACATCATCGAGACAAGAAATGGTCGGACTATATCTCTGAGGCGCGATCTCATTTCAGAAAGAGACTGCGAGAGTTCTTTCGCTATCTTCGAAAAATTAGAATCGCCTTAAAAGACCCTGATACAGACTGGGATAACTTTGATTGGAGCTATACGGGTAAAGATCCTGATGAAAACGACTCAGATGATTCTAGCTCTGATGATGATTCTAATGGGGATGACTCCACAGGCGACGACTCCACAGGCGAGGACTCCACAGGCGATGATTCTACAGGCGATGATTCTACAGGCGATGATTCTACAGGCGATGATTCTACGACTGACGATACTACAGGGGATGATTCAAATTCTAACCAAGATGATAGTTCGCCCATTCAAAAAATCAGTGTTTCCAATCAGCCAACTGGCCTATTAGGTGAGAATGTAGAAATTGATATAGCCTACAATACCAGCAATGACAATAACCAATTATCTGGTTTGGGATTGCGAATTCACTTTGATAGTGCTGTATTGACATTTAATTCATTAAGCGATGTTCTACAGCAAGATATTATTGTAAATGGTGAGGGTCCGGAGAATGATGTGGAGGATTTTGACAATAATCCACAGACAGATAGTTATATTACTTTTGGCTGGGCATCATTATTTAGTAATTGGCCAAATATGGAGCTTCCGTCGCACTTATTGAAGGTTACCTTTGGCGTATCTAATTCAACTGATTTGAATACAGTCACCTCAACTGAAATTAATTTCACTGGTATAAGCACAGCAGCTGGTTATCAATTCGAAAGTGAAGACTATGTCCTTGAGTTAGCAGAAACAGGATCCACATGGGATTTTGATGGCAATGGCGATGCCGATGCCCTAACAGATGGTCTTATCATGATGCGTTATTCATTTGGTCTTCGTGGAGAATCCATGGCAAACAAGGCTATGGCGGCAAATTCCCAAATGTCAGTCTCGCAGGTTGAAGAGAGAATGTCTGGTGCAATAAAAATAGCTGATATCGATAACGATGGCGATGTGGACGCGCTAACTGATGGATTGCTTTTGCTAAGACATTTATTTGCAATAGATGATGAGACGTTGACTCATGGTGCTATTGGGCTTAAAGCTTCAAGAAAGACCAATGCGGAAATTAAAAAACATCTGAATAAACATATGCCCAAAAAACGTTAGATAGAGGTAAGAACGGCTAAAATTGTCTCCCACAGTGTCCCCCAGTGCGCATGTTTAAGTAAGCTGCTGGAATATCAATGGGTTACTTTTGGATTCTTAAAGGGAGTGGTGCCCAAGGGCTCTCAACGTAACGCAATCATCAAGCTGCTTGAGACGTTGTAACGTAACGGTATCATAATTTGAAATTAAGAATATATAATGGAGAGCGCTATGCTTAAGTCAATCTGTAACTACACTTTTATTATTATTTTGATTTCCCTATCGCTAAATACATGGGGTGAAGTAATTCATTC
>JANXGQ010000014.1 GCA_024959305.1 Porticoccaceae bacterium
TATCTTTTATATCGGGCTTCTCATTTGGTGCCATGGCATTGGGCGTAATGGCGCTTATTATTGTAATGTCGGTAATGAATGGATTTGATCGTGAAATTAAACAGCGTCTTTTAACCGTAGTCCCGCATATCACTGTGGTCGATCCAAAAGGCTATACAGCACACGAAATTAGCCAATTTTCACAGCAAATAGACATTGAAAACCCAACTATAAAGACGGTTGTGCCGCTGGTTAAGAGCTTTGCTATGCTTGCCAACCAATCTCGGCAACAGGCTGTTGCAGTGCAGGGTATAGATTCACAGTGGTCGGCAGTTAACCTATTAAATCAGCATATGATTGGCGGGCATCTCCAACAGTTGCAGCCCGGAGAGTTTGGTATCCTGCTGGGTAGTCAAACGGCGCGCCTTCTCAGTGTTTTTATCGGCGATCGCATCGAATTGATCTTGCCGAAGATTTCGCTGACTCCGGTGGGGGCCTTTCCGCGCTTAAAAATGATGCGGGTGATAGGTATTTTTGAAGTGGGTGCTCAGGTGGATTCCTCAATGGCGTTTATTCATCAGCAAGATGCTCGAGCCCTATTGCAGTTGGGCGATAGATTTCAGGGCATGCAGTTGCAGTTGCAGGATGCCTATGCTGCGGATGCGTTGATTGACAAAATATCTGCCACATTGCCGGATAATGTGACTTGGCAGTCTTGGACAGATTTAATGGGCACGCTATTTCAAGCTATGCGCATGGAAAAAATAGTGGTCAGTCTATTGCTCTCGGTGATTATAGCGGTGGCAGCCTTTAATATTGTTGCCAGTTTGGTATTGATGGTGTCGGATAAACGCAAAGATATTGCGGTATTGAGAACCCTAGGGGCCAGATCCGATCAAATAATAAAACTTTTTGTGGTGCAGGGCACTGCTATAGGGGTTGTTGGAATCGCAGTGGGCGCATTGCTGGGCTCTGTTATAGGATTCTTTATCGGCGATATGGTGACTGTATTGGAGAATATAACAGGCATGCATTTATTCGATCCCTCTATCTATCTGATTAGCTCATTGCCGAGCAAGGTGCTGTTAAGCGATGTGCTGTTGGTGGTGCTTGTAGCTTCGATAATGAGTTTTCTAGCCACACTTTATCCGGCTTGGCGTGCCGGCCAAGTGCTACCCGCGGAGGCACTGCGCTATGACCAATAAACCGATCTTAGTTGCCAGGGGCTTAAAGCGAGATTATCAGCAGGCAGGCGCTGATAATGTCCTCTCGGTGATTCGCAATGTGGATCTGGATATTATGCAGGGAGAAAAGCTCGCTGTTGTGGGTGTATCCGGTTCCGGTAAGACAACATTGCTCAACTTGCTTGGAGGTCTGGACGATGCAAGTGCCGGCTCTGTGGTTCTCGGCGGCAAGGCCTGGCTTGATCTGTCGCCCTCGGAGCGCGCCGCTTGGCGCAATCAGCATGTAGGCTTTGTGTATCAGTTTCACCATCTGCTAGGTGAATTTTCTGCCCTAGAAAATGTCGCTTTGCCCTGTTTGATTGGCGGCGATACGGTTGCCCAATCAAAGGATTACGCAACAGAGTTATTAAGCAAAGTGGGTTTGGGCGATCGTCTGCTGCATAGACCCGCCGAACTCTCTGGAGGTGAGCGGCAGAGAGTGGCTATAGCCCGAGCCCTAGTCAGGAGTCCTTCATTGGTATTGATGGATGAGCCCACAGGAAATCTTGATCCCAAGACAGCTGACTCCGTATTAGACCTATTAATGACCTTAAATAGGGATCTCAATATCAGTTTTGTAGTGGTCACTCACGACCCGCTAATTGCGCAGCGTTTAGATCGCACGGTGACCCTGATCGACGGGCACTTGGAGTCCAACGTTGATTAGATCACTGCCGGTTTTTATTGGCCTGAGATATTTTGCCTCTGGCGGTCGCAACAGCGTGCTGGCTTCTTTTATATCCATGCTGGCTCTGTCAGGTCTGGCGCTGGGGGTCGGGCTATTAATTATAGTTCTCTCGGTGATGAATGGTTTTGAACGTGAAATGCGCCAGCGCATTTTGTCGGTGGTGCCGCATATTCAGATAATTAATTCCAAGGCTGTTGGCGATTGGCGAGCCCATCGCGATTTAATTGCCCGTTCTGAGCAGGTGGCCGAAGTGACCCCTTTTAATCAGGTTGACGGTCTGCTGTTTAGTCAAAACCAGACTAGGCCAATTCAGATTTTGGGGCTATCCCCCGAGGCGGTGCCCGCGGGTTTAAACACTGTGCTGAGTGAGTCTGGCTTAAAGATTCCAGCAGCTGGAGACATGTTATTAGCCGAGCCCCTTGCCGAGGCTTTAAATCTATCTGTGGGCAAAACAATCAATGTGGTTCTACCTTCGGATAGCGGTCGTCAAGCTGGCGTATTTTCTTTTAAGTTGGTGGGGGTTTTTTCAACCCATACCGAAGTTGATCAGATATTGGGTATCGCCGCGCTGGGGCAGGTGGGGCAGATGTCCGCAAACAATGGTCGCGTCGACGGTTTTCGAGTGCAGGTCGAGGATGAGTTTAATGCTCGACTGATCGCTCGCCAGCTGCTTGGCAAACTGCCGTTTGGCTATGGGTTTCGCGACTGGCTGCAAACCCATGGCAATCTCTATCAAGCGATTCAATTATCGCGAAATTTAGTGGCTCTGCTAATTTTCTTAATCGTGGGTATTGCCGCTTTTAATGTGGTCTCTATGTTAATGATGTCAGTGATGGATAAGCGCAAGGATATTGCCGTTCTGCAGACCCTAGGTCTCTCTCAAAACCAAGTGTTACAGCTATTTTTGGTACAGGGGGCGCTGATAGGTATTCTGGGTATTGCGCTGGGTATACTCTTGGGGTTGACCGGTTGTTATTGGGTTGCCGATCTTATTGCGGCTATTGAATCCCTGCTTGGAAGCGATTTTTTGAACACAGCGGTCTATCCTATAGATTATGTGCCCATGGATTTGCGCTGGTCAGACGTAGTAACAATTTCAGTGGCTGCACTCTGCTTAACATTGCTGGCGACTATTTATCCTGCGATCAGGGCCAGTCGAACGGTGCCGGCCGATGAGCTTAGATACGAATAATAAAGGTCTCTACTTGAATAAACGCCTTTGCCTGCGTTCCTGCCAATTCTTTAGCACTTTCCAGCGCCATAGGTAGAAAACAACAAAGTAGCCAATAACGGCAGAAATAATGCCGCAAAGGATGCTTCCCACAAATAGCGGCAATAGAATATCCGCGCCAATACTTTTAAACCACTGCCAGTCTATCTGCACGGTAAACTGTATGGGTTCAATGCCCAATAGAAAAATACCCAGCTGGTAGCTGAGGTAAAACATCGGCGGTATGGTAATTGGATTGCTGATCCAGATTGTCAGAGCGCCAATAGGGAGATTGGCACCGAGTTGGTAGCATAGGAAAATAGCGAGGAGGGTTTGCCCTGGCAGCGGCATAAAGGCACAGAAAATCCCCACCGCGGCGGCCAGAGATACGGACTGTCGGTTGAGATGGAAAAGGTTGGGGTCTGTGGCTAGGGATTTGAGCCATCGCAACGACGGCTGCTCTAGCAACCTGTTCATATTTGGCAAAAAGCGATGGATGGTTTTTCTGGGCATAAAATTAAACTTGTTTAGTTTCCCTTGCCACATTATGCCGTTAATGGATTAAACTCACTAGGCAAACAGGCGCAAAAAACGGATATAATTGACTTGGCGGGCTACAATAGCCCAGCTTCTACTATAGACCAAGGAATAAACATAACTTGAAACAGTTCGAAAATAATGCGCTGTCAATCACTGCTCTCACCAAGGTCTATGGTAAGGATTTTGAGGCGCTTAAAGGGATAGATTTGCAGGTGGCCCCGGGTGATTTTTTTGCCTTGCTGGGCCCCAATGGAGCGGGAAAGTCCACTATCATTGGCATTATCTGCTCTCTAGTTCGCAAATCCAGTGGCTCAGTGACAATATTTGGCAAGAATATAGATGAAGACTTTAGTGCGGCCAAACAATTCGTTGGTGTGGTGCCTCAAGAATTTAATTTTAACCAATTTGAAAAGCCCTTGGATATCCTGATAACCCAGGCTGGATACTACGGCATACCGGCAACCGTTGCCGCTGGTCGCGCCGAAAAATATTTAAAACAGTTGGGGCTGTGGGATAAACGCAATATAGCCTCCAGAAATTTATCTGGAGGTATGAAGCGGCGCTTGATGGTTGCTCGGGCGTTAATTCACGAGCCCAAATTATTGGTGCTCGACGAACCCACAGCGGGCGTAGATATAGAACTGCGTCGCTCAATGTGGGCCTTTCTTAAAAAGATTAATAAACAGGGTACAACGATTATCCTAACCACTCATTATCTCGAAGAGGCGGAGAGTTTGTGTCGCAATGTCGCGATTATAGATCGGGGTCGAATTATTCAGAATACCAGCATTAGAGAGTTAATAAAGAAACTTAACAAAGAGACCTTTATTATTGATATTAAAGATAAAATTGATGTTTGTCCTGAGGTTGTTAATTATCCTTTGAGCATGCTGGATGCCAGCAGTCTGGAAGTCAGCGTTGACAAAAACAGATCGATTAATGATCTGTTTAAAGCCCTTAATGAACAGGGAATTCAAGTGCTGAGTATGCGCAACAAAGCCAATCGTCTAGAGGAGCTATTTTTCGATTTAGTGGAAAAGAATTTAGTGTCAGCAGACGGGGAGGCCAGCGATGAATAACCAGCAAAAATGGGTTGCCTTTTCCACCATAGTACGGCGTGAGATTCGCCGCTTTATGCGTATCTGGCCGCAGACATTGGTGCCACCAGTGATTACTATGGCGCTTTATTTTGTAATCTTTGGAAAGCTTATCGGATCGCGTATTGGCGAGATGTCGGACCTGCCCTATATCCAGTTTGTGGCGCCGGGCCTTATTATGATGTCGATTATTACCAACTCCTACGCCAATGTGGTGTCATCATTTTTTGGTTCTAAATTTCAGCGCAATATAGAGGAACTTTTGGTATCTCCCACACCTAACTGGATTATTCTAACGGGCTATGTAGTGGGTGGTATGAGTCGAGGTATCGGGGTCGGTCTGATTGTAACATTGCTGTCCCTCTACTTTGCTGAATTCAGCTTGCACAGCATTCCAGTCACCATCGGTATTGTGTTAATGACTGCATTGATGTTTTCGCTGGCCGGTTTAATCAACGCAATTTTTGCCAATAGTTTTGATGATATCTCAATTATTCCAACCTTTGTGCTGACACCCCTAATCTATCTGGGCGGTGTTTTTTACTCGATCGACCTACTGGGAGGCCTGTGGAAAGCTATCTCTCTATTTAATCCGATACTCTATATGGTCAACGCCTTTCGCTATGGCATGGTGGGCATCACCGATATAAATATTGTTGGGTCCTTTGCGATGGTCGGTTTATTCTCGGCACTATTATTTACAGTGGCGCTGTTTTTACTTGAAAAAGGCTCTAGGTTGCGTAGCTAATGACTGACTACAAGCACACCGAACTGGGTAAAGAAACCATCTATGCAGATAGTTACGACCCGACATTATTATGTCCAATCCCCAGAGTTAAAGCCCGTGGGGACCAGCATGACTCCGATGCGCTACCTTTTTATGGTGTTGATCTATGGACTACCTATGAGCTGTCTTGGCTTAATCCAGACGGACTGCCACAGATTGCCATAGCAGAGTTTTTATTCCCCTGTAGCAGTGACTGCATTGTCGAGTCCAAGTCCCTTAAGCTCTATATAAACTCCTATATTCAGACTCAATTCCCGTCCATGCAGGCTGTGCAAGAGCGGCTGGTTAAAGACCTATCTGCTGTAGCTGGGGCAGAGGTGGATGTGACGCTTTATGAAATCGCCGAATTCAATGGCCTTAAGCCTATCTCTGAGCCTCAGGGGCAGTGCATTGATTCTCAGCCAGTAACCATTGATAGCTATCAGCCCGATCCGCAACTACTGCAGGCAGAGATTGGCTCAATAGTGGAAGAGACTCTGTACTCGCATCTACTAAAAACCAACTGTCCAGTAACCAGCCAGCCCGACTGGGCATCGCTGTATATCAGTTATAAAGGCCCTAAAATCGATTCACAGGGGCTGCTAAAATATATTGTTTCCTTTCGCCAGCATCAGGATTTCCATGAGCAGTGCGTAGAGCAGATATTTATGGATATAAAAACTTTTTGCGCGCCACAGAAGCTGACGGTCTACGCCCGCTATACGCGCCGAGGGGGCCTAGATATTAACCCTTTCCGCAGCAGCTGTTTACAAATGCCGCCATTTTATCGGCAGGTGCGCCAGTAAAGGGATGCGGAGTCTAGGTAAGCCCAGCTTTAAGAAATTCCGCCAAAAGATGCACAGCTTGGTTTTCATTATTTTTGCCCACGGTTATTAAACTGATACCCACATTGCCCAAATCTGGGTATCGCTCTGAAGGGGGCAGTATCTTCAAGTTTTCCGGCACTGTGCTTTTGGCTAAAACAGTGACCCCCAGACCCTCTTGAATGGCATATTGGATACCGGTCAAATCGGGAATATTATAGACAATCTGCCAGGGTTGCTTAATATTATCCAATACCTCAATCGCCCGCTGTCGATAGATACAGCCCTGAGGGGCAACTATCAACGGGATCGGTGTTTTTTGGCTACTGTAGTCGGCACTTGAAACCCAGACTAAATCATCGCTTTTAACCAGCTTGTCCGCGCTATCTTGGGGGCTGTTTTGCAGTGCCAAAATAACCTCATGGTTAGTTCGCCCAGTCTTTGAAAGTAGGGTTTTGCTCAGCTCGCAATTTACCTCCAGCGTCACGTTGGGGTAGACTTTGCTAAAACGGCCCACTATTTTGGGCAGTAAAACGGTGGCAAATTCGCTGGGTATACCCAGTCGTACTTTACCCATAAGGCTACTCTTAGAGCACTGACTCAGCGCCAAATCATTTAGCGCAAGAATTTGTTTTGCATAGTCGTAAAATTGTTCGCCGGCCCCAGATAAGGCTATATTCTTCCCCTCGCGCAGCAACAGGGTCTCGTCCAGCATTTTCTCTAAGCGCAGTATCTGCAAGCTGATCGCTGGCTGCGAGCGCCCCAGTATTTCGCCGGCTTTGGTAAAGCTATTAAATTGAACCACGGTCACAAAGGCTCTCAATAAATCCATAGGTAGATTTTTCATGGTTTTAGCCCTCACAGAGATATTTAAAATATTAATGATTAGATTGTATATATTAATTTAACTAATTTCACCTTAGGGATTATTATTAACCTATTAGTCCTTTGAACTATCCTCATTATGTCAACAGTTGCAGATCTACACACCACTGATTTCCACGATTACCATATCCAAGCTGGGGGAGAGATGGTTGCCTTTGCGGGCTATTCAATGCCGCTTCGCTATACAGAGGGCATTATCGAGGAGCATTTACACACCAGAACCAGTGCAGGCCTATTTGATGTCTCCCATATGGGGCAGTTGGTGATCAGCGGCGCTGGGGTCGCAGAGGGCTTGGAAAAGTTAATGCCAGTTGATCTGGATGCACTGGCAGTCAATCGACAGACCTATAGTGTTTTAACCTCGGAAGAGGGCGGGATCCTAGATGATCTAATTATTACCCGCTGGGATAACCAGAGTTTTTTTATCGTGGTCAACGCCGCCTGCAAGCAACAGGATATTAGTCACTTTCGCCAGCACTTACCCAATGCCGAGGTTAAGGTTCTCGATCGGCAGGGTCTTTTAGCGCTGCAGGGACCCAGAGCCAAGGAAGTCATGGCGAAATTGGCTCCAGAGGCCAATCAATTACATTTTATGCAGGGCTGTCCAGTCACTATTGATGGTATTGACTGCTATATAACTAGATCTGGTTATAGCGGAGAGGATGGCTTCGAGATATCGGTTAGTTCGCAGCATAGTACAGAGCTGGCCAATCGACTATTGGCTGACCAGCTGGTGCGCTGGATAGGTCTGGGGGCTAGGGATTCTCTGCGGCTCGAGGCGGGGCTGTGCCTCTATGGTCAGGATATGGATAGGCACACATCGCCGGTAGAGGCCAATCTATTATGGAGTATTAGCAAATCTCGCCGCAGCGGTGGCAGTAAGCAGGGCGGCTTTTTAGGTGCCGATATTATTTTGGCCCATGCGGATAAAGGGGCTAGTCGAAAACGGGTTGGCTTTGTTGTCGAGGGACGGGCTCCGGTTCGCGAAGGGGCTGAAATCGTCGATAACACAGGTGCAGTGATTGGCCTGATCACCAGCGGTGGCTTTGCGCCCAGTTTGCAAAAGCCGATTGCTATGGGCTATGTCTCGTCAGAATTTTCAGCCGTGGGAACCAGGCTCCATGCCTTGGTTAGAGGCAAACCGCGGGCGATTACCCTAAGTTCTATGCCGCTGGTGCCTTCGGGCTATTACCGTGGTTAATTCTATACAAAAATATTTGGGAGACCTTTGATGCTGCAAAAGAAACGCAATCTTAACGACCTGCAAAATGCCGCGGAATTTGTAACAAGGCATATAGGTCCGGATGTGGAAGATCAGCAGAAAATGCTTAGGGCACTGGACTGCAACAGTTTGCAGCAGCTGGTCGAGCAGGTGATCCCAGAATCCATTGCCATCAATAAACCCTTAGATCTGCCCGACAGTTGCACCGAGGCTCAGGCATTGGCGGAATTACGTGATATAGCCAAACAAAACAAACTATATAAAAATTTTATTGGTCAGGGTTACTACGGCACTCTGACCCCCGGCGTTATCCAGCGCAATATTCTCGAAAACCCCGCTTGGTATACGGCTTATACCCCTTATCAGCCAGAGATATCTCAGGGACGTCTGGAAGCGCTGATCAATTTTCAAACCATGGTCACCGATCTCACAGGTCTCGAAATAGCCAATGCCTCAATGCTTGATGAGGGCACTGCGGCGGCGGAGGCAATGGCACTCTGTCGGCGCGTCTCTAAATCAAAATCAAATCGCTTCTACGTCGACAGTGACTGTTTTCCTCAGACCATTGAAATTATCGCTACCAGAGCACAGCCTCTGGGTATAGAAATTGAAGTGGGCAGACCGGAAGATTGCTCTGGCGAGGTATTTGGAATATTACTTCAATACCCGGGAGCCAGTGGCGAGGTGCGCGATTATCGCCAGGTGATTGAGTCTGTACAGGAACAAAAAGGCAAGGTGGTTATGGCTGCGGATATCCTCAGTCTGGTATTGCTGGAGTCCCCCGGCTCAATGGGTGCAGATGTGGCGATTGGCTCCACTCAGCGCTTTGGGGTCCCTATGGGCTATGGCGGTCCCCATGCCGGTTATATGGCAACCCGCGAAGCCTACAAAAGAAATCTTCCCGGCCGTATTGTGGGCCTATCTCAAGACTTGGAGGGGAATCCGGCCTACAGGCTGGCATTGCAGACCAGAGAGCAGCATATTCGCCGCGAGAAAGCGACCTCCAATATCTGTACCGCGCAGGTGTTATTGGCGGTTATGGCCAGTATGTACGCGGTGTATCATGGCCCCAAAGGGCTGACAACTATAGCTAACAGAGTGCATATGCTCACCTCATTGTTGGCAGAAGGGCTAGCTCAGCACAATATTATGCCGGTTAACAGAAGCTGGTTTGATACCCTGACCCTAGAGACTGGATCCAGCACCCAAAGCATCATAAAGCAAGCGGCGGCCCGCAATATCAACCTGCGAACTATAGATGACTCACATCTGGGGATTTCCCTAGATGAAACCACTGGGTCAGAGGATATTGTGCAGTTATGGGATCTTATTATCGGCGAACAGAATTTAAGCATTGATGCGCTGGCTGCTGAGGTCCTGCAAAATATACCGGGGAACCTAATGCGCACAGAGGGTTTTCTCAATCATGAGACCTTTAATCGCTATCACTCAGAAACTGAAATGCTGCGCTATATCCGTAAATTGTCGGATAAGGATATCGCCTTGGATCGAGCCATGATTCCTCTGGGCTCCTGCACCATGAAACTCAATGCCACCGCCGAGATGTTGCCGATTACCTGGCCAGAGTTTGCCAATATTCATCCATTTGCGCCCTCGGAACAGACTGAAGGCTACCAAATCTTAATTAAAAGCTTGGAATCTATGCTCTGTAAGGTGACTGGCTACGATGCCATGTCACTGCAGCCCAATGCCGGTTCTCAGGGGGAATATGCAGGGCTATTGGCAATCAGAGACTATCACGCCAGCCGCGGCGAAGCCCAGCGCACTATTTGCCTAATTCCCAGCTCAGCTCATGGCACCAATCCGGCATCGGCACAGATGTGTGGCATGCAGGTGGTAGTGGTGGGCTGTGATGAACAGGGCAATGTAGATATACAGGATCTCAAAGCAAAGGCTAGCGCCCATCGGGACAATTTAGCTGCGATTATGATCACCTATCCATCCACCCATGGCGTATTTGAAGAAAATATCACCAGCCTCTGTGAAATTGTGCATGATAATGGTGGTCAGGTGTATATAGATGGAGCCAATCTCAATGCCATGGTTGGGTTATGCCAACCGGGTAAATTTGGCGGTGATGTCTCGCACCTCAATCTGCATAAAACATTTTGTATTCCACACGGCGGCGGCGGCCCCGGTGTGGGTCCGGTCGCTGTCGGCGCTCATTTAGCCGCATTCTTGCCCAAGGATATTAAAGGCAGTGGCAGAGTGGGTGGACAGATAGCTGCCGCGCCTTTTGGCAGTGCAAGCATTTTACCCATCACTTGGATGTACTTGCGGATGATGGGGCACAGGGGCCTAAAGCAGGCAACAGAGGTAGCCATACTCAATGCAAACTACATAGCTAAACGTCTAGAGCCGCGCTACAACATTCTATTTACAGGTAGCAGCGGTCGGGTAGCCCACGAATGTATTATTGATACGCGGCCCATAAAAGAGACAACGGGTATCAATGTGGACGATATTGCCAAGCGTCTAATTGATTATGGATTCCATGCGCCTACCATGTCCTTTCCGGTAGCCGGAACACTGATGATAGAGCCAACTGAGAGCGAGTCCAAAGCAGAAATCGACCGTTTTTGTGAGGCTATGCTGTCAATCGCTGACGAAATAGAGCAGGTGGCCCATGGAGAATTTGCAGCAGATGACAACCCACTGGTCGGGGCGCCGCACACCGCGGCCGCAGCCACATCGGATAGCTGGGAACACAGCTATAGCCGCAGTTTGGCAGTCTATCCATCTGAGTTCGCGCGGGAAAACAAATATTGGCCGCCTGTGGGTCGGCTTGATAATGTATTTGGAGATCGCAATCTTATTTGCTCTTGCCCCTTGGTAAAGGACTATGATCACTCGGATAGTTAGTAGAGCTAACTAAACACAAAATATCACAGTCTAAATGACTATTTTTGCGTCTGCCGTCGTTGCTTGCATTGCTTTTAACAGACTGTTTGTGTACAGTTTCCGCCCTTAAAAACTAGCTATTTCAATCCAAAAAATGGTTATTTGAACGCTGGTTTTTTTATACGGAGGGATGGCTGAGCGGCTGAAGGCGCACGCCTGGAAAGTGTGTATGCGTTAATAGCGTATCGAGGGTTCGAATCCCTCTCCCTCCGCCATATTAAATAATTAAACCTCTGGTTTTGCAGGGGCATCTTTTGTCCTCTTTTTTTATTTTTTAGCTGTTACCTTTTGGGCTAATAACAAAAAGTCACTCTATTAAACGAACTGAGTGATCCAATAAGATATTCATCAAGGTATATTATTTTGATTGGCGCAGTCAAACCCACTCGCGCCATAATCTTGAGTTTATTGCGGCCATTGTTAGCCAAGCCGCATCTCGCTAGTCTTACTTATACGCTTTATTCATTCTCAATTAAATACTACTTTTGTATTAGAAGCCTCGCTGGGGTGGACATTTTGTATTGGCGCAAGACAGCGTAACTTGCAAAATGAAACGCTAACGGAGTGGGTCAAAGCCCTTACTGCACTTGTTAAAGGCTTTATACTTTTACTCGTGATATCTACAAAGGAATGGCTCCAGATTAGGTTATTCGCGCTAAGTCGCCAACTTATACTCCACAAAGACCCACTTTCATATCTTTATATACCCACAGAGCCAGTGCCTTTCCCAACCTATTTATTAATTGGCAGCCGGTATAAATACTGCCTGTAAACTACTATTCGATGATCTATTTAACTCCAAGGCATCT
>JANXGQ010000059.1 GCA_024959305.1 Porticoccaceae bacterium
AGCATCGCGCATCAATTGGCGGTTGGGTTCGGGAAATTTTTTCCATTTGGTCAAAGCAGTGACTAACCTTGCCGCCACCTGTGGGTTGAGCGCATTTAACTGGATAATCTGTTGCTGTAAAAACTGGTAGCCAGAACCCTCTGGATTGTGGAAATTGATAGGGTTGGAACCGCAGAAAGCACCGATTAGGCTTCTTACCTTATTGGGGTTATTGATACTAAACGCAGAATGTTCCATTAGCGCTTTGACTCTATCCAATCCATTGGGCTGAGAATTGGCAGCCTGAATCTGTAACCATAGATTCATGGCCAAGGTTTCCCCTGCATACTGTTGTTCAAATGCTTGCAGTGCCTGTTGGGCATAGTCTCGAGCAGCCGCACAGTTGACCAAGGCATTTAAGGCGGCTGCTTTATCGGTCATATTGGTGGCGCTATTAAACTGTTGCCAAACCAGCTCTGGGCCTATTTCCTCTAACAACATCAGATAACCCAAGACAGAGTTACGCAATGCACGCCGCCCTATTTGATCTGCCACAGGTGCATAGTCCCGCTGTTCAGTTAAGCGTTTATAGGTTTCCAGCAGTTTGCTTTGCAATGCCTGAGCTATAGAACGGCGAGCAAACTGGCGGGCTCGGTGAATGGCTTGCACATGGATAATATCCGCTCGCTCATGGAGCTGTGCCTCGCTGGGCAATTGCAGCATTAGATTGAGCATAGCCGGATCCAAACTGTGATCCGATAATAACCCGTCGAATACCTCAATTAACTGGCTACTTACCTCCAATTCGCGCTGATCAAGCGCCTCCTCAATAAGCCTTTGCATAACCGAGAAGCTTAAAGTTTGACCTGCATCCCAGCGGTTAAAACCATCGCTATCATTGGCCATCAGATGGGCCAGTTGCGCGCTGCTATAGGGGTAATTCAGTCTTACCGGCGCAGAGAAACCCCTGAGCAACGAAGGCACTGGCGCCTGCTGAATATTTTCAAAAAGTACTGTCTGTGTCTGCTCGGTCAATGAGACAACCAGACTGCGATCACCATGGCTATTGAGGGCAAGATCCTGCCCGTCGGCAGCCACTAAGCCCAGTTTTATAGGAATTAAAAAGGGCTTTTTATGGGTCTGCCCGGGGGTGTCTGGGCAGCTTTGCTTAAACTGTAACTGATAGGTTTTTGTCTGTGCATCGTAGCTGCCTTGAACCTCTACCACAGGGGTACCCGACTGTTTGTACCACAGGCGGAACTGCTGCAGATCCATACCGCTCACCGCTTCCATAGCCGTCACAAACTCCTCGATGGTAACCGCCTGCCCATCGTGGCGAGAAAAATACAGATCACTGCCCTGCCTAAAGGTTTCGTCCCCCAACAGGTTGTGAATCATAGCCACCACTTCCGCGCCCTTTTCATAGACGGTGAGGGTGTAGAAGTTATTGATCTCCATATAGGAATCGGGCTGAACCGGGTGCGACATAGGTCCGGCGTCCTCGGCAAACTGATGGGTGCGCAGATACACCACATCTTCAATGCGCTTGACCACCGCCGAGTTCATATCGGCGGAGAATTGGGCATCTCTGTATACGGTAAAACCCTCTTTAAGACTGAGCTGAAACCAGTCTCTACAGGTAACCCGATTGCCCGACCAGTTGTGAAAATATTCGTGGGCCACTATGCCTTCAACCCGCTGAAAGGCGGCATCTGTGGTGGTATCTGGATTGGCCAGAACCGCCGAGGTATTAAAAATATTAAGCCCTTTATTCTCCATGGCGCCCATATTGAAATCGTCTACGGCGACAATCATAAAGCGACCCAAGTCGTACTCACGACCATAGATCTGCTCATCCCAGCGCATGGCGTTCTTTAACGACAGCATGGCGTGATCACATTTATTGAGATCCTTTTCCTCTACAAAAATCTGTAGCTTGATCTCCCTGCCAGAGAGAGTGACAAAACTGTCCTCTACACTGCTTAAATCGCCGGCGACTAAGGCAAAAAGATAGGCGGGTTTTTTAAACGGATCATGCCAGACCACAAAATGACGGCCATCTTCCATAGTACCTTGATCAATGGTATTGCCATTTGATAACAATACCGGGAAGCGCTGCCGATCAGCTATCAGCTTGGCAGTAAATTCTGACATCACATCGGGACGGTCCAGATAAAAGGTAATATCCCTAAATCCCTCGGCTTCGCACTGCGTACAGTACAGGGTGCGCGACCTGTACAGACCCATCATACTGGTATTGAGATGGGGCTTAATAAGCACCTCAGTGGTAACCACACAGCTATCCGGCAACTCGGCAATGGTTAGAGAATTCTCTGAACGGGTGTAACCATCTGAGTCCAAACGCTGACCGTCGATTGCAACCCACTGCAGATCAACCGCGCAGCCACCATCTAGAACTAGAGGAGCCAACTGCGTTGCACTGTCTGGATTGCGGCGAATGCGCAGTGAGCTGGTTACCCTACAGTGCTCCTCTC
>JANXGQ010000030.1 GCA_024959305.1 Porticoccaceae bacterium
CTGCTGGGATTCATTGAGACTGTATTGTATGCGCCGAATACCACTGGGGTTGGAGCGCACCATGGGGCCTCCGCCACGACTAAAGCGCACCCCAAATTGGCTGTTATCGGTAACATAAGGCTTCTCTAAGCCACCCAGCCCATCTTTAAAAAAACGCTTGCGCAGATGCATAAGATCGCGATGAATAATCTGCCATGCCCTGTGCAGTTGCGCTTCGTCTGACAGATCGGCACGACTGCGTTCATTGGCACCCAAAACCACTTCCACAGCCTGATGGGACATAACGGAAATAATCGCTATTAAAGACAGTGCAATCAACGCCTCAATCAGCGTAAACCCCAGCTGTTGACGAGGATTATGGCGAGTTGGCAAGGATCTATATAAGCTCAAGATCCATCCTCGATAATATACAGAGATAGGGCGCTTAGATTGCGCTCACTATCCTCTAGGCCAACCTGTGCCTCATAGCGATACATATCCTTGCCCATGGCCGGCTTGACCTCGACCTTCCATCGCCAATCCTGACCGTACTGCTGTTCTACGCCTTTGCGCGGCCTGCTGCCGCGCTCAGATGGACCCACCCAACCCTCGGCGTACCTGTAGCGCTCCAGCAGCCTGTTCCAAGCCACCTGTGAGGAGAATAGCTGGTTGCTCAATCTACTGCGCTGATCCGCATACTGGTAGACCATAGAGATAGCGCCGCCCAATGCCCAGCCCAAAATGGCTAGCGCAACCACCACTTCTATCAGGGTAAATCCCGAACTATGGTGGGCATTTTTCACGGTTTTTTGTTCTCCATTAGCATTCGCGAAGTTTCATCATCCCAGTAAAAAACGTACGCTTTCTCTGAGCTCTCAAAGCTCAGCTCAATACGGCCCTCCGGCTCTACATAACCATCGGGCAAAAAGGCCATTACCGGCTCTAAAAAATCTTCCTCTTCCCTGTCCAGATTAGCCGTACCCTCCTCGATCTCTTCTCGAGTCGGCAGTGCCGCCTGTTGGTAGAGTAGCGGCTTCTCCTCAGTATCATCCATCAGCCACTTGATCTTGGAGCCCTCGTCTAGGGTAAAGGGCTCTGGAAAGGCTACTGCCACCCATTGATTGCGATAGTAGATGGTGGCTCTCAAGCGACCTGCGCGTTGCGATTTGCCAATAGGCTCGGCAACTATTCCAAACGCAGACCCCTGCATTGCCGAGAATTCGGACAGCTGATTGAACCAGATTGACAATTTCTCCGCCTCACTGGAATAGCGCCGGTCAACCGCCTGATTGATAGACACCACACCCATCGCCGATATGATGGCAATAATGGCTACCACCACCATAATCTCAATCAGCGTAAAGCCTCTCTGATAACGGCCGCTAGCTAGCAAAATTAGATCCTGCTAAATTCTGTGGTTACCCTATCAATCACTGGATATTCCAGTTGCCCCAGTCTTTATCAGGGCCCTCGCCACCAGTAACACCATCAGCACCAAGGGTGTAGACATCGACCCGTCTGTTGTGGCTGCTGGGGTTGGCGTACAGATAAGGTTTTCCCCAAGGATCCTTGGGCAGTGATTCCATATAGGGCCCATTCCAGTTGGTTGCTCCACCAGGTGCACTGACCAACGCCTCCAAACCATCGGACTGACTGGGATAACGCCGGCTGTCCAAGTAGTAGAATTTAAGCTCGCCCTCTATGGTTCTAATATCCTGAGCCACTCGAGTCTGTTCCGCCTGCTGTAGCTTGTTGAACAGCGTGGGCGCTACAGCCGCCGCCAACAGCGCAATCACCGCCACTACAACCATCATTTCAATCAGGGTAAAACCCGCCTGCTTACTGTGTTTATACGCATTCATTTTTTATCACCTTTGTACCTTTTGCCTCTGCATCACTTGACCCAGAGAATTATTCTAAACCACATTACTCATATCCATAATTGGCAACATCACTGCAGCCACCACAGACAGGATAATGACCCCCATAAAAATAATCAGCACTGGATTAATCAGCTTTAGGAACACTTCAACCGCATTGGCCAAGCGCAGCGAGTAATAGTCTGAAACCCGCATTAGCATCTTATCCAGCTCACTGGAGGCCTCACCGCTGCCCACCATATGGATTAAAAAGCCACTGCCCACCTGACTGTCCTCCAGTGCTTTTTGAAGACTGCTGCCACGCCGCATACTCTCTGTAACCTGTTCCATCTTGGCGCGCAGATGCAGGTTGCCCACCACCGCGGAGGAGATCTTAAGCGCCGCCAGCGCCGGCACACCATTGCCCAATAAAACCCCCAAACTTCGCGACCAATCGGCAATATTAGCCATGGTCGTCCAGCGTCCCAGTCCGGGTATATTCAGCAATAGTTGATGCCAGCGCCGTTTGCGCTCGATATCTTTTAACAGCCATACAATAAGCAGACTGGCAACCAGTGAAAGTACCAAAATAATCAGTCCATACTGCTGAACAAATTCACTGACCCAGATAATAATTTTGGTGATTAGCGGCAACTCTCGATTGGAACTGACAAAGATAGCAGTGATCTTCGGTACCACCCACACCATCATCAGCGCCACCACCAACATTGAGGTACCCAGTAGGGTGGCGGGATAAATTAACGCTCTAGCCACTGTTTTGCGGTTTTCGGCGCTGCTCTCCAAGTCCTCTGCCAAGCGCATTAGCACCGCGTGCAAATGCCCACTCTCTTCACCCACTCCGATGCCGGCGATCACGCTCTCGGGAATCTTGTAGGGCGAGCGCCGCATGGCTTCGGAAAAGCTGCGCCCCTCGACAATCTCCGAGCGCCAACTCTCGACCATCCTGCGCTGCCGATCGGTCTCCGCCTGCTCGATGGTCATGCGCAATGCATCCTCTAGGGGCAGACCGGATTGAATAAGAATAGCCTGCTGCTGCAATACTAGGGAAAGATCAAAATCATTAACCCGCGTTCGCCTACCGAAACGCGACCCCGATGCAGGGGATTGAGAAACCTCGGTGAGTTTCGAAGGCAGGAGTTTTTTATCTTTTAACAGTCGTCGTGCATGGCGCTCGGAATCAGCGGATACGACCCCGTCGACGAGCTTACCGGATATATCATAGGCTGCATAATCAAAGGTAGGCATAATAGAGCTTACACACTGGTAATCCGAAGTACTTCTTCTACCGTAGTAACGCCTTGGCGCACTAGATCAAACCCGGCTTCGCGGATACTGGGAACCCGTCGACGAATCGACTGTTCGAGCTCAATTTCACCCGCATTTTCATGAATTAAGGATTGCAACGAGGCGTCTACCGACACCAGTTCAAATAGCGCCTGACGCCCTGAGAATCCAGTATTGTTGCAACTTTCACAGCCCTTAGATTGGCGGATAGAGGTCCCCGACGGTACGTTCAACAAGCTACTCTGGTACTCGTCAGCCGGCACTTCGACACAACATTCTGTACAGAGTCTGCGCATTAGACGCTGGGAAATAATACCGCGCACTGTCGACGCCAGTAGAAAACTGTCAACGCCCAAATCCTGAAGTCTGGTGATCGCGCCGGCGGCTGTATTGGTATGCAATGTCGAGAGCACCAAATGTCCGGTAAGACTGGCCTGAGTGGCGATCTCTGCGGTCTCACCATCGCGAATCTCACCGATAAGAATAACATCTGGATCCTGACGCAGAATAGCCCGCAAGCCGCGTGCAAAGGTCATTCCCGCACGCAGATTAATTTGGGTTTGACTGATACCGGGCAGATCGTATTCCACCGGATCTTCCACGGTCATAATATTGCGCTGCTGGCGATCCATCTGCTGCAATGCGGCGTACAGCGTGGTGGTCTTACCCGAGCCGGTGGGCCCAGTCACCAAAATAATACCATGGGGCCTAGAGATCAACTCATCCAATTCTTCTTTTGTCACCTTAGGCATACCCAATTCTTGGGCCTGAAGCTTACCTGCATCTTTGTCTAATAGGCGCATCACTACGCGCTCGCCATGACTGGAGGGCATAGTGGAAACTCGCAGGTCAATGCTGCGTCCACCGAGCAAAACACTCATACGGCCATCCTGAGGCAGGCGCTTTTCGGCAATATCTAGTTTGGACATCACCTTGATACGGGAAATGAGTAGGGGTGCAATTTGCACCGAGGGCATCAATACAGTCCTCAGCACACCATCCAAGCGAAAGCGCACCAAGGCTTCTCGCTCATAGGGCTCGATATGAATATCCGAGGCACTCTCTTTTAACGACTCAGTTAAAATGGCGTTTAACAGTCGCACAATCGGCGCATCGTCATTTTCAGCATCGAGAAGATCACTTATCTCCTCTAAGTCAGCGGCCGCTGACTCCATATCGACAAAATCCTTGATATCCTCCATCACCGATTCAGAGGTACCGGTGCGGCCACTGTATATTTGGCTGAGCAATGCATCAAATTCAGCGTCCACCAGATTGCTGACCGGCAATTGCACCCCAGTGATACGATTGACCTCGGTTACCGCCCACAGGGGCGCGTCCGGTGCTATCAGCAATTGCGACTGCTCATTATCAATTAATACTCGATTGACCCGAGCAAATTCAAAAGGCAGTAATTTTAGTGCCTGCTGTTCCAATATAATCCCCATCTACTTATTGCCATCTCTGGCAACAGGCTATCCCAGTTTCCCAAAGTAAAACTGTACCATACACCGACTGTACTTTTACATTGCTAATAATTTGAAGGCCGACTCAACCATTGCATCCATGCAGGCAGGCCCCACTCCACTGTCAGTAATTAGTGGCTGATTCTGAACACAGGTATTGCTCAGGGGATAACCCCTGAATCCTGCAAACTTATCCCTTATTTATATCTACCCGCTGGCCGCGCCTTGAGAGCCTTTTACAGCCTCATTCTGCGCTGGGCTTTGCCCCTGCCATACCGGGAAATGGAAAGGCACTCACATTGCCGCCCTGAGGCGCGTCCGATATCTTGCAGGCACCCTCTTTTTCGACCTCGTCGATACGAACTACTGAATGCATGGGAATAAAGCTGCGCTTAATCGCTGAAAACTCGCTTTTTAGTTTTTCCTCAGCTGGATCTACAATCATTTTCGAGCGCTCGCCAAAGACAAATTGTTCAACCTCTAAGAAGCCCCAGAGCTCACTCTGAAATACATGCCGAGCATAGATCTCATACACCTGACCCTGATTAAAAAAGGTAATTCTGTAAATAGGTTCACTAGCCATGAAGTTAGAACAGTCTGCGATTAAAAAACGGGCGCAATCATACCACAATATTGATCAGATAATATTGCCAACCGCCGGTGCGGGGTTATAATGCAGGCCCGAGCAAATTGATCAAAGATTAAACACTTATATGACCACTCAACCGGTTAAGAAATTACATATAGTGACCCATGGCTGCCAGATGAATGAGTACGACTCTTCGCGCATGGCCGATTTATTGGGTGATAGCCACAATATGGTCTCTACCGACAATGCCGATGAAGCGGATGTGCTGCTACTAAATACCTGCTCGATTCGAGAAAAGGCGCAGGAAAAAGTATTTCACCAACTGGGCCGCTGGAAGCATTTAAAAGATAAAAACCCCGATTTGGTGATTGGTGTGGGCGGCTGCGTAGCTAGTCAAGAAGGCGAAGCCATCGCTAAACGCGCACCTTTTGTGGATGTTATTTTTGGCCCCCAGACACTACACCGCCTGCCTGAAATGATCGAGACCAAAAAATCGGACGGCACTGTAGCCGTGGATATAAGTTTTCCTGAAATCGAAAAGTTTGACCACCTGCCGACACCGGAGGCAGATGGCGTCAGCGCCTTTGTGTCGATTATGGAGGGCTGCTCAAAATACTGCACATTCTGTGTGGTGCCGTACACCAGAGGCGAAGAGGTAAGCCGCCCCCTAGTAGACGTCCTGTCCGAAATCACTGCCCTCGCCCAGCAGGGGGTGCGAGAAGTCAATTTACTGGGCCAGAATGTCAATGCCTACCGAGGTGAGATGCCGGACGGCTCCATCTGCGACTTTGCCGAACTAATCCCCTTTGTCGCCGATATGGATGGCATTGAGCGCATTCGTTACACCACCTCCCACCCAGTAGAATTCTCTGATGCCCTGATCGATGTTTACAGCAGAGTGCCCGAACTGGTGAGCCATCTGCACCTTCCTGTGCAAAGTGGTTCAGATCGGATTTTAATGGCGATGAAGCGCGGACATACGGCCATTGAGTACAAATCCAAAATACGCCGACTGCGATCAGTTCGACCCGATATCAGCATCTCCTCTGACTTTATCATCGGTTTCCCCGGTGAAACTGAGGATGATTTTGCCGCCACCATGAAATTAATCGAAGACATTGACTTTGATGCCTCATTTAGCTTCGTTTACAGTGCCCGCCCGGGCACACCGGCGGCCGATCTGCCCGACACCACAGATGAAAGCACCAAGAAACAACGGCTAAAAATTCTCCAAGAGCGCATTTGTCAGCAGTCCTCTGAGATCAGCAGCCGCATGGTTGGAAATATAGAAACACTCCTTATTACCGGAGTTTCCAAAAAAGATCCCGGTCAACTTCAGGGCCGCACTGAGAACAATCGGGTGGTTAATTTCTCATCGGATAATCAGCAGCTGATCGGACAATTCGTCAATGTGGAGATTACCGAGGCATTGCCAAATAGCCTGCGCGGCAAGCTCTGCTAGCACGAAATCCGAAAAAT
>JANXGQ010000011.1 GCA_024959305.1 Porticoccaceae bacterium
CCCATCAATGGTTGTAGGATCTCTGGAATAGCGATGCAGCCATCAGCTTGCTGATAGTTTTCCATCACCGCAATTAAAGTCCGACCCACAGCGAGACCAGAGCCGTTTAAGGTATGCACCAATTCAGGTTTGCCATCGGCATTTCTAAAGCGTGTTTTCATACGTCGAGCCTGAAAATCAGTAAAGTTACTGCAGGAGGATATCTCGCGGTAAGTTTGCTGCGAGGGTAACCAGACCTCAATATCGTAGGTTTTTGAGGCTGAGAAGCCAAGGTCTCCGCCGCACAGAACCATGGTGCGGTATGGCAGGTCTAATTTTTGTAGAATCGCCTCGGCCTGTGCGGTCAGGGTTTCATGGACCTCAGCGGATTGATTGGGACGCACAAACTGCACCATCTCGACTTTTTCAAACTGGTGCTGGCGAATCATACCCCGCGTATCGCGCCCATAACTGCCAGCCTCACTGCGAAAACAGGGTGTGTGGCAGACATATTTAACCGGCAGATCATTGATAATCTCATTGCGGTGTATATTGGTTACCGGCACTTCGCCGGTGGGTATTAGATAAAAATTGCGCTCGTCATCCAGTTTAAACAGGTCTTCTTCAAACTTAGGCAATTGCCCGGTGCCAAATAATGACTCGCCATTGACTATATAGGGGACATAGACCTCCTCGTAGCCATGTTCTTCACCATGGGTATTGAGCATAAATTGGGTGAGCGCGCGCTGTAGTCTGGCTAAACCGCCGCGCATTTGCGCGAAACGCGAGCCGGTAATTTTAGCCGCCCTATCGAAGTCGAGTCCGTTTAAGTCAGCGCCTAAATCCACATGATCTTTGACCTCGAAATCAAACGCTCTAGGGGTTCCCCAACGGCGCACTTCAACATTGTCGCTCTCATCCTGTCCTGCGGGTACTGAGGAATGAGGTATATTGGGAATGCCCTGCAATATTTCATCTAGCTGAGTCTGAACTTCGGCCAGCGCAGCATCTGCATTGGCACTGTCATTTTTGAGTGCTTCGCCGCGGGCTTTAAGGGGGCCTATATCCTCGCCCTTGGCTTTCGCCTGACCTATCAGTGCGCCCATGCTTTTGGCATAGGCATTGCGCTCTTGCTGAACGGCTTCGGCCTTTAGCTGTAATTCTTTACGTTGATTTTCGAGGGATAAAAATAGCTCGCAATCGAGATCGTAGCCTTTGATTTTGAGGCTGTCCGCAATGGTATTTAGGTCCGAACGTAAAAGCTTCGGGTCAAGCATAATTGTTTCCTTAAAACAGTCGAGTTAGCCAGATGGCAGCAATAATGGCCAGCAGGCATAGCGCTACCGTCGAAACCACATAGACCAGCGCTAAAAATTGGTCGCCATTTTGCCACAGACTAATGGCATCAAGCGAGAATGTTGAGAAAGTTGTAAAGGCACCCAGAAACCCTACCATTAGCAAATTTCGAGTTTCCACAGGCAAATCAGCTCTCTCCAGGATAATGACATATAGGATGCCCATTATCAGGCTTCCCAGCACATTGACCGAAATAGTTGCATAGGGAAATTTGTACTGAGATGTGGGCAGTAACCAAACGCTTACCGCATATCGGCCTACAGCGCCAATAGCGCCACCCAAAGCAACAGAAAACCAATGCATTAGCCTTTATCCTCCGGTTTTTTTGTCGAGAGATCGCAGATAGCTAAGCTTTTCCGCTATTTTACCCTCCAGACCACGATCAGTGGGGAAATAATATTGCTTATCTTTTATTTCCTGCGGCATATAGTCCTCCGCAGCCGCATAACCGCCCTTCTCGTTATGGGCGTATCTATAATCTTTGCCGTAATCCAGTTCTTTCATTAGTTGGGTGGGCGCATTGCGCAGATGCAATGGCACCTCATAACTGGGCATTGAGCGCACATCGGCCATAGCCGTATTAAAGGCGCTGTACACAGCATTGCTCTTAGCGGCAACTGATAGATAGACCACTGCCTGAGCTAAGCTTAGCTCTCCCTCGGGGCTTCCCAAACGCTCCTGAGCCTGCCAGGCGTTAAGGGCAATTTCTAGCGCTCGAGGATCGGCGTTGCCAATATCTTCACTGGCAATGCGAACCACTCTGCGGGCCAGATACAGAGGATCGCAACCCCCATCGAGCATTCGGCACAGCCAGTAGAGCGCCGCATCCGGATCAGAGCCTCGCACGGACTTATGCAGGGCCGAAATCTGATCGTAGAAATACTCACCGTTTTTATCAAAACGACGGCTATCGCCCACTAATATCTGCTCTAAAATCCCTTGGTCCAACAC
>JANXGQ010000038.1 GCA_024959305.1 Porticoccaceae bacterium
CGAAACCCTCATTTTAAAGTACCTTTGCCGTTTAGGGCATAAAGTCTTGGATATAGCCTTCAATATCAGCAGCTGTAGTGCGTGTTGCATCTGGCGCTACAGCACCTCCAATCAACATGTCTCCATGTATATCGAACAGATAGCGGAGTAACATCAGGCCATCTGTCAATGCATCTACAGCACCATTGCCATCGATATCAGCAATGCTATATGCCTCCGCAACTGCAGCTTCAACTTCAGCTGGCGATAGCGGAGAATCAGGCGAAATAGCATCATCAGTTAGCACCGCACCACGTAGGTCGAACGTGTGACGTAGCAACAATAGACCATCCGTCAATGCATCAGCTGTACCACTGTTATCGAAGTCCCAAGTGGCACTACTCGGCGATCCGTTTGCGTCGACCACTGCAATAGTAAAATTTTGATCCGTAGAATTACCGGTACTATCCACGACCGTCACGATGATACTGTAAGATGGTTGAGTTTCGTAGTCAGCAGCCACCGATTCAGCAAGAGACAGTTCAACCCCGGAAACTACAAATGATCCTGCATCATCTCCTGATAAGCTATAGGTATAAGAGTCCGAATCTGGAGTCAAGGTGCCTACGGTTGCCCCCGCACTATTCTCTTCAATCGTTATCGCTGATAATGATATTTCATTATAAGCATACGCACCGCCCGCTGAACCGGCTATTAGGTCGTCATAAACCAAAACTTTAACGGCCTCGTGATCGGGCAGGCAGGAGTTGCTGTAATTATTCCAAGTTGAACCACCGTCCGTGGATTCCTGAATACAATTGTCATAGGCAACCCAAACATGATCAGTATCATCGGGCTCCATCGCTACATCAGTAAATCCGATGCCCCCAGGCGGTGTGACATTCGAAAAGTCCCACTTATTCCAGCCCGTTTCAGTAGTAGCCGATGCGGAGTTAAGCTGTCCGCGATAAACGGCATCATGAGTCACGATAAACATAATGGCATCGATCGCACTTGAGCTTGGTCGAGCAGATAACGCATCTATCGCCAGTATGGCTTGTGTTTGAATCTCGTCAAACACAAGATCCGAGCTATGAGAAGGCTTCGACCAATCCTGTGAAAGGCAATAACTTCCCCGCTTATAAATCCCAGTTTCGGCGCTACGCCCATCGAAATCGCCAACGCCGATGATGGGAAATAGAGAAGATTCACTCACACCACTTATGGTGTTTACAGGCATTTTTAATAATCCACCTGAAGACAGCGTGTCTGCGGACCACGTAAGACCTTTGTCATCAGAATAAAATACCCCACCTTCGGTGCCAGTATCAGTATTAGCCATAGTCATATAAACGCGGTCACAGACTCCTCCAGCTGTTTCCCAATCGATGGCCGTGGTGTAACTTCTTTCTACACGATCACTTTCCAGCGGCATCCCAGGGCCAGAAAAAGCACTGTCATTCGGATCGAAAACACGTGTCCAGTTGGTAGCCACATCAGTTAAAGAAACAGCACCATCAGCCGTTGGATTACGGTAAACCTTTCCGTTTCCAACTAATACTAATGCTTTGTCACTTGGATCAAATTTGACTGCTCTAGGAGGTGCGCCATCACCTAATGGATAAATAGGGAACACCCATCCAGCTCTTGTCGCCACACTTGTTGGATCACTCGGATCATAGCCTTTCGCAAAGGCGATACCACTTTTTGTCACAATATAAAATTCTTTATCAGTCGGAGAGTTTTCATAGTAGTCGAGCCCATTAACTACAAGCCCATCTATACCAAGCGCATTACCTTTTTCAAAACCGGATGGGCTTGCATAGCCTACGCCTTCAGTATGCTCAACTTGTCCAATGGCAAGGTCTGTTGCAATGTAAAGAATAGAACTATCAATAGGGTCGATAGCTAAAGAACTATCATTAGCATGAGTGCCTATAGTAATTGTAGGGCCCGAAGGTCCAGAAGGTTGAATAGTTGATTCCAAATTTGGTATAGATTCCCAAATAGGAGAGGTGTCGTCCTGATCCATCACCACCCTAGAAATAAAAACATTACGACTTTCAATGCCTGATGTCGTTGTCCCTCTAAAACGAATTTGTCTTGGGAACCCATCAGTAAAACCAAATCCAGTACAACCACTGGCCGCCAAACCACACTGGTAATCCCAACCACCATTCCAAGAAACTCCACCATCAGTACTTTTGAACGCCTGGCCATTAGTTGAAGATCCAGCGATAAAAATAGTCTTACCGTCTGTTTTAATGGGATCAACCCCGATAAGATTAATCTCTAATGGGCAGCTTGTTATAGGGCAACTACCGGTGTGCAACTCAACAGGTGCTTTGGCTGGTAGATTGCTTGTGAGGTTGGTGTCAGTACCTCCCCAGTCAGTTGAATAAAGGCTCAAGACTCCAGACGACGAGGAGCTAACAACATAACCAAGAGTAGAGGAGGCCACAGAAAATGCAATAATTTCATCACCCGAGGGATGGGTAAAAACAACTGAGAACGCATCAGTCGCGGCTCCTGTATTAAGCAAAATAACCCCATCTCGGGTTCCCGCATACATGCCAGATGAGTGTCCAACTAAAGCACTGACATCAGAAATGGTGGCACCACTAGTATCCAACGACTCTATCCAGCTAACATTAGGATCTAAGTCACCATAATTACCACTGACATGAAGTTGACTAAACATACCAGATGAATTCCAGGTTAAGGCTGCATAAACATCAGTTGTGCTTTTAAGATTTGCTTCAACTAAAGCGGCACTGCCTGGAATATGCCCTGTTATAGTGCTATTAACTGGATTTGTCACCGAGCCCCATCTTCCTGCGGCATTATGCCATCTAAATACACCGCGCTGACTAGAATCAACAGCAATAATAAGCTCAGTTGAGCCTGACCTGTTTACGGCCTCTATATCGCTAACTTGACCCCCGTAAAGTCCAATATTCTCTTTTATGGGCTCTGCAAGCAGAGAGCCTGTCAAAAGAAATCCAAGACCTAAAAAAGTTAACTTGTTCATCACTATATCTCCCCAAACATACTGCGCAGTATGGATAGTTCGTTAGTTAAAGCATCAAATTTATCATTACCATTACAATCGATGTTAGAGCTGTGAGTCGAATCATTTATTAGCCAAGCCGCATCTCACTAGGTTTACTTATACGCTTTATTCATTCTCAATTAAAGGGCATAAAGTTTTGGATATGACTTTCGATATCGGCAACAGACGTACGTGTACCCTCAAGTGAAACAGCATCCGCGATAAGCGCCTCTCCTCGCAAACCGAACAGGTAGCGCAGTAACAACAAACCATCCGTTAAGGCGTCAACGGTGTCATTTTCATCGATATCAGCAACGCTATAGGCCGAGTCAACTGACAGCTCAACCTCAGCAGCGATCAGAGGCGAATCAGGTGCAACCGCATCGTTAGTCAACATCGAACCGCGGAGCCCAAACGCATGGCGCAGCAACAACAGTCCGTCAGTAAGCGCATCCGCACTGCCACTCTGATCGAAGTCCCAAATGGCATTTACAATATTCAGATCGTAGCTATCGCCAACAAATCTATAACCAGCGGCATCACTGCTTGACGAGAAGCCAATGCTTGTATACTCAACATCATCTGCAGGCTCAGTTACAGTGAAGTCGATAGCTACCAGAGTCTCTGGTAGTGCACCTGGCCAGCTGCCGAATAATGAAGTCCAAGCGGCCATGAGGTACTTATCAGTCGAGGGATCATTATCCAAGTCTTCCGTATCATTGAAAGGGCCGTCTGACGCTATATTGTCAGTCGACAGAACTTCCGCAAACTGATCGAAGGTTAGCAACGAACTGTTGTAGTGTACGCGCAAGCCCAAACCAGTGGTAATGCTATCGTCAGCATTGTAGCTAACAACCACTGTGGCCTGACTGCCATCTTCAGACTTGGTACTTTCTGAAACATAGACATGCTGTATCGATGAAGCCAATTCAGGTATAGATACCACTGACTCCGAAGAACCAGAGCCGGTGCTTGCATACGCCGTAGTATCTTCCAAGCTAAATATAACGCCACCACTAATATCTGCACTATCATCTGCAGTCGCAGTATAGATCACCTGTACTGTCCCACTATTTTCATCAATAGCAGTAGCTGTAACCCCAGAGTTAATGGCGGGCGCAGCCTCATCGAGGTTATTAACTAACAGCGTGACCGCTTTGCCATCACTTGCACTGCCAGCCATATCAGTAGCTGCCACTGTAAAGCTATACTCAGACTGTGCCTCGTAATTTTGATTTGCGGTTAACGTCACTTCACCGGTAGTTGCATTAATGCTTAAGCCGCCATCACCACCTTCCGCCAAGCTATAAGTGACTGCACTCCTATCTGAGGTCGCTGTGTAAATAACCTGTGCTACACCACTGTTCTCATCTATTGAGGAGGCAGTCTCCCCTGAAGTGATAGTGGGTACAAAATCTGCAACATCAGCTACATTGACAGTGGCCGCTTGCTCACTGGCCTTACCAGCTCCATTAGTTGCTGTTACAGTGAAGCTATACAGAGGTTGCGACTCATAATCAGGATCTGTGGCTAAGGTAACCGTATCAATACTTAATGTACCATCACCAAGATACCAAGATTGAAATACAGCACCTGTCAAATCATCCTCGTTGAATCTCACTCCTGATATCTCAAATCCAGCAGAGGTAACCCCAGATTCAAGATTAAAGTCCACCTCCAATATTGGTGTTTCACTCACCAAATCTAATGCCGCAGGGAAGTACACATAAGCAACCTTAATTTCACCACTTACAGAAGTATTCACCATACCCATAAACGGATTTCCCGGCGCAACAATCTGGTCAGCCGCAATATCCACAACCTCAGCAGGGTTGTAGCTTATGGCTAAGTCCAGATTCTCTATGCCGTCCGGATAGCCACCCACTACTGAAGAATCAACCAATAATTGCAACGTAATTGAGCCATCAGCATTGTCGATAAATCGCCGCTCAATAGCCCCAGTCTGCGAATGCAATACTGGATCTACCGACAGACTATAAGTAACACCATCACTATAGTCCGCACTATCATCTGCAATAGCAGCATAGATCACCTGACCCGCACCTGTATTTTCTTCAATAGAGGCAGTGTCACTGGAGATTATAGCGGGTGCAATTTCATCAAGATTATTAACTGACAGCGTAATCGCTTGACCAACACTCCCAATATACAATGCGTCTAACAATGTCAATTTTTCTTGAATGGATGAGCCCCGAGCAAGCAGGGTTGTGATCGGAGTCACTGAGATGGATGTCGCTAAATCAGTGGAAATATCTGACACAGGTACAAGTTTTGACAATTCCACATCGGTCGCAGTATCTGTGCCGCCCTTTGCAATTATTTTTGCTTCAGTATTATTGGGTTGATTAATGCTAAAAAAAACCTTTCCATCCGTTACCCCAGAAGGTTCGTTAGCCTCTTGAATGCCGTTGCCATTTAAATCGACAAATACAGAAGAACCAGCCATAGGCCCATCGTCTACACGCCCTTCCAAGGCATTATCAAGATTAGGGGATACCTTTGCGTCAGAAGCGGCAGCGGTCAGTTTATATTGGTTATTTCCATCTGCACCCTGCGGGGATTCAAAGTCTGGGGAATTAATAAAAGTAAGATCACCAGTGCTGCCATTGATGATAAAGAGATGTTTATCTACACCTGCAGAGATTGAAAAAGTAATTTGATCACTGCTGGCATCAGCGGCCACCAATTTGACAACCTCAGTGTGACCTTCCCCGATGTTTATAGGCTCCGCATCCATGACTACAGGTGCGTCATTTGTAGAAGATAATGACTGTGGAGTACCACTTCCACCGCCGCCGCATGCGGGTAATATCACCAATATTGCCGTAATTAAAACTATACGTAGAGAATCCATTCTCTTTGTGCTCCTTCCTGGAGAGGTCAGCTAAAGATCTTTCCTAGATCTCAACTTATGTTGCTATTACTTAACCAGCTTGAAATTAACCACCACCGGAGACCCAACAATCCATTGTGCCTCTACTTTAGTGTAGTACAAATTATTCATTTAAGTATTATTAAATTGATTTTAAATATGACCTGCCGCCTTTCGCCGAACTATTTGTTAATACAACTCAGAGGCCATTCAGCGCATTATCCAACCAATTCATTCTGGTTTGATACCAGGACTTCATATGCGCCACCTCCTCCTCATAGCTGTCGAAAACCACCGGATTTGGCCATACATACTGCCCAAGGGTTTGCCACCTATCCTCATTCTCCTGCTGCGCCCACTGCAGTTTTTCAGCATAGGCATCAATCTTGTCGAGAATAAATTGCTCATTATCTCGGTAATAGGCAAATCTAGTTTGTACCTGATCAACAAAAGCGGGGTCGTCCAATAATCTTTCAATCCACGGATTCCAGCGTATCCACCAACCGTTCGCATACTGACTATCCGCATAGTCTGTATTGCCGAAGGACAGATCGAAATCCCAGAGTGGCCCCATCTTAATTTTTTCGCCTGGGATTAGATTGAAATAGATGCTTGAGAAATTTCTGGCATCCACATTCTTAACGATTTCATTAATCAGAAACCAGTCTATAAAACTATCTACATCTATATAGCTGGCATAACCGGCATTGGGACTGGCAAAATTGCTGCCAAATAGTACGTCCTCAAACTGATTGATAAAGTTGGATATATAGATATATTGCTCGTCCTGCTGGAATGCAAAATCATTTTCATTTTCGCGATCTATATCCGGGCCTTTAATGGCAATCACCGAAAACTCATCGGTAGAAAAATAGACATCATCAGGGTCGAGCCGCGATGGATGGTCGATCTCGAGTAAGAACCCTTCATTACCTATATCTACCCTATTACTTTTCTCCTCAACTTTTTGGGTAATATTGTAAGTGCCATTATATTCACCATTGAGGTATACCTCGGCAAATTCACCCTGTGGGGTCCAGTCAAGGCTACTTAAGTAACCCATTTCAAATACAATGCTGTTGCGCAACAGGGTTTTATCAGAGTACTCAGCTAGGAAAAGCCATTTTTTGTCATTCGGCATATCCAAAAATTCTTGTTTATCTTCAAGCTTCATCTGATAGGGTTTTTTGGGGTGCAGGCCCCAAGTAGAATTGCCTCT
>JANXGQ010000080.1 GCA_024959305.1 Porticoccaceae bacterium
AATCAACCCATTGAATAATATGGTCTTCAATCTCTTCATCCTTGACCTCTAGCTCTGAAACGGCGAACTGTTTTACCGAGGCGGCGACCTGATGCACTGTATGGCGACTGCCAGTTAGCAGATGGTGCCAATTGGGCAGTGGCTTGCCCTGATCAATTAGTTTATAAGAACAACTGTCTGGAAGCCATTGCAGGGATGTTATATTCTCCCGATCCAGCTTGATACAGTCATCGACCAGCGTCTGTCTGGCAGGGTAATCTGTGCAGCGACAACTGTTGATATCCAGCAGTTTACAGGCTACATCGGTACGGAAAATTTCACCCGTATCATAATCCTCCAACTTGACCAGACAGCATTTGGCACAGCCATCACAGAGCGACTCCCACTCTTTTTGAGTCATCTCTTCAAGTGTTTTTGTTTCCCAGAATTCGGCCATCCTGCAACGGTTCCCAATATCAGTCTTTAGCGCTGGTGTCAGTCCAACTGGACGGCGGCATCTGCAAATAAAACCCTTGCTGCCGCAATTCTTCAATAACCGTAGCCACATCCACGCGCGCCAATTTGCGCGATGTGCTAAGCTGTAGATTCATCACTAATGCAAGATCACCAAAGGTTGTTAGTAGAGCCTCTGGTACATCTTGCAACCCGCTGCCCGAGGGCACATAGAGATACATCTCTGCCTTTTTACTGCCTTTGTAGATATCACAGCTTATCATCAGGACTCTCGCAATAAATTTTCTTTGGTCAATACAGCCTCGATCGCTGGCTTTACCCAGAGTCGACGCCAACCTTCAGTTAACCGAGCGGGCCATAGGCAACGGCCCTGCCGACTGCTGCGCAAAATATCCTCCAGTTCCTTCTTATTGCACAGAAACTCCTGAGGAATCTGCTTGTCCTGTGCAATAGAGGCCAATGAGCCCCTTATATTCTTCATAATAGCATTCATATTCTTGGCCAGTGGCTGAGAAAGTGGCGTCAATGGCGCCTCTTGACTGGCGGTTTCAAGCTCTTTAAGCACAGCGTCTGCGTAACGTTTAACAGACCTCGGGTACCAATCCTCAATATCAAATAATTGCTGCCTAGTTCCGGGTAACTGTTTGGCGATCTCAAGCAACACCGCATCTGAGGCGATACGAGATCTGGGCATATCGCGAGTGCGCGCCATGCTCTCTCGCCAATTGCACAGGCGGTTAAGTGCGGTCAGGGATTTGGCATTTAAGCGCCATGCTCCTTTAACCCGCAGGTAGTAATCCCGAAGATTTTTGCGACCATCAACCAAAGTAAATAGACCCTCTGTCTCCTCGTCGAACCATTCACGACGTTGCTGATCATCTAGGGCCCTGTGAAGTTTTTTATACAGGCGGTGTAAATACAGCACATCAATCTCTGCATAATCCAACTGGCGCTGTGACAGCGGACGCGCCAACCAGTTAGAGCGGGTCTCTTGCTTGTCCAACTGGATATCAAACAGGGCTTCTACCAATCGGGCATAGCCCATGCAGTAACCTACATTGGTAAGACCGGCAGCGATCTGAGTATCAAAGATATGGGTCGGCTGAATATCTAAACCGTGATCAAGCACTTCGAGATCTTCGGCGCAGGCATGAAAAATAACTGTTGTTTTTGGCGATTCTAGAAGGGACTTAAGCGCCGAAAATTCATCCACAGCGAGAACATCAATCAACCAACATTGCTGCCCATCGGAGATTTGGATCAAGGCTATTTTTGGATAAAAAGTGTCGGTGCGAATAAATTCGGTATCTAGGGCCAAAACCCCACAATCTGATAGCTGATCGCAGAGTTTTTGCAACTTGGGATTGCTATCTATCCAATAATGCATTTAAAACGTCTTCCTACTTTGTAAGGCTAAATTAAGCGTTCCACCGTCGACATATTCCAACTCACCACCCATGGGAACCCCATAGGCGATGCGGCTTACCTCTATACCAAAACTTCTGGCCTTGTCAGCAATAAAGTGGGCCGTTGCCTCACCTTCAACCGTTAAATTGGTGGCCAGAATTAACTCGCTGATGGTTTGCGTCTGCAAGCGCTCTATCAGCTTATCGATTCCCAGCTGCTCTGGCCCCACACCATCAATTGGCGACAGATGCCCCAACAGTACAAAATACTTACCCCGATAGCCTCCCGCCTGCTCTATAGCAAATAAGTCGGCCGGATTTTCTACCACACAGAGCTGTGTCTCCGAGCGTCCATTATTACTACAGATACCACAGAGTTTATGCTCAGTTAGCGTGCGGCATTGAGTGCAGCGCCCAACCTTGGTAGCCGCTTCATCAATGGCTTGCGCAAGGCGATAAGCCCCAGCTCTATCTAGTTCCAACAGTTGCAGTGCCATGCGCTGGGCAGACTTAACACCCACCCCCGGCAACACACGCAGTGCATCAATTAATTGATCAATGGTTTTACCGTACAAAAAATAACCTCGGCAACAATTGCTTTAAAGGGGCAATTTAAAATTGGGCGGCAAATTCATTCCGCCAGCTATTGAACTCAGAGCATCTTTACCCTGAGCCTCGACCTTGCGCACCGCATCATTAACGGCAGCCGCCAGAAGATCTTCCAAGAATTCTTTGCCTTCCTCCATCAATGAATCATCTAGGCTTACGCTGCGCACATCGTGACGCCCGGTCATCACCACCTTTACTAGGCCGCCGCCCGATTCTCCTATAACCTCAGCGCTGGCCGCCTTCTCCTGCATGGCCTGCATTTTATCCTGCATTTCTGAGGCTTGTTTCATTAGTTTGCTTATATCCATCACTTCCTCATCATTTATCTGCGTCGATGGGACGCACAGTATTTTCATCTAGACTGGCGTCAAATAGTTGTTTAAATTTTATCATGTCGGGATCCTTATTGAGAGCCTTAACTGCCTCGGCCAAGCGCTCTTCCTTTTCCCTGATATCTACTGCTCTAGGCGTTTCCTTATCTGCCACCCCAAAGGTAATTTCAACCGTCACAGGTACAGCAAAGTAATCGCTGAGCGCTTTCGCCAATCCCTGCTGATGAGCTGAGTCATAGAGGCTGTTCTGTTGGCTATCTATAACAAAACCCAGTTGCTTGTCCCGCCGTTGGCTGAATAGACAATGACTGGCAATTTCACCTAGGGATGCCCCTATTTCCAATTGCCGGCGCACCTGTATCCAGTTATCTGGCGTTAATGCCTGTAAATCGATTTTTTTGGGAGAGTTTGCGGGGACTGCTTGAGGCTCTTTACTAGCTGAAGGCTTTTTATGCGCTAAGGGCTTTTTATCTGCTGAAGGCTCTTGCTCTCTATTGGCTGAGGGATCTTTAACTAGGTAGTTTGTCGCGATGGACTCAGCAATAGCCGTAGGCATTTTTTGCACTGCTGCAAATTTTCTAATATCCGCAGGACTTGATGCCTCAGGCAGTTTTTCTAGATCTGCCCGCTGTTCAGTTTGGGTCTTTTTTACCCCTGGTTCCGCCCCCTCGGGAACCTGTTGGGACTTATTTTTTCTAGCCGGTGGATTGACGTCTGGACGAAATGCCAGAGCTCGCAATACAACCATTTCGAAACCTGATTTTAAATCGGGCGCCAGATGCAAATCCTTGCGACCCAGCAAGCAAATTTGATAGAACAACTGAATATCTTCGCGCGCGACCGATGAGGCTAAATTAAGCATCTCGGAATAGTGACCCACAGTTTTATCTAGGGCCTCGGGAACTGTTTGCAAAATCGCTACCTGATGCCAGATAGAAAGCATATCTGCCAGCACCATATCGTAGTCTGGACTCAGCTCGGCCATTCTGGAAACCGCCGCCAATACATCTGCGCCATTGCCCGCAGTCAGCGCTAAACAAATATCCATAGCAAAACTGCGGTCGATAGTCCCCAACATGGCATTGACATCAGCCTCATTGATCTCACCACCGCCATGACCAATGGCTTGATCAGTCAGACTCAGCGCATCGCGCATACTGCCGTCCGCAGCACGCGCTAAAGCCCGCAGGGCAGGCTCTTCAAAAGGCAGTTTTTCTTCTTTGAGTACAAACTGTAGATGCTGAATAATAGGTTGCGCACCCAAATTTTTGAGGTTAAATTGCAAGCATCTGGAAAGCACCGTAATCGGCAGTTTCTGCGGATCTGTGGTGGCAAATAAAAATTTAACGTGGGGCGGCGGTTCTTCCAAGGTTTTTAGCAGTGCCGCAAAGCTGGACTTGGAGAGCATATGCACTTCGTCGATCAGATAGATCTTGTACCTGCCTCGAGCCGGTGCATACTGAACGTTATCCAGTAGATCTCGCATATCATCAACGCCAGTGCGCGATGCGGCATCCACTTCGATTAAATCAATAAATCTGCCGCCGGTGATCTCTTCACAGCTGGTACAGGTCCCGCAAGGTGTGGAACTAACCCCAACCTCACAGTTTAGACATTTTGACAAAATTCGCGCAATGCTGGTTTTACCCACACCGCGGGTACCGGCAAAGAGGTAGGCATGATGCAGGCGATCATTGTCCAGAGCGTTGATTAACGCCTGTAGCACATGCTCTTGCCCAGCCATTTCAGCAAAGGTATTGGGACGCCACTTACGGGCTAGAACCTGATAACTCATAGCAGATCTGCTTCTGTTTAAAGCGACCATTATAGGGGGATAATAGAAACCCTGAAAGGGCTGATGGCGATGACCCTCAATAGCCACACCTCGGCACACAACGTAACCACTACCGTTGCTCCCTTCCGGGCCTGGCGGAGTTCGCGGCTGGCTGTTGCGAGGGGACCAGAGAGGGTCACCATGATAAAAATCTAAGGCCGGCGATTATGCGAGGTTTACAGGGCAAGTGCAACATCGAAAGCATGCCCAAGCAACAAAAAAAACAGTCTGTTTTTTTGTTTTAGGTGTTCTTTCAATTTAACAATATAATATTAAAAATCATAAGGAAGGATGGGATGCCGCGTCCACAGTATCAATCAAAACTATTATCTCTTACAGCAAGTGCTCTTTTGCTGTTCACTTTGGCAAGTTGCAGTGATCACCAGAACAATGTGACTGCGGGAAATCTCTCCGGTACATTGCACTGGGGCAATAGCACTGAGCCGCAAAGCCTAGACCCGCATATTGCCACCGGCGTTCCCGAGCACCATATTATCAGCGCGCTGATGGAGGGTTTGATTTATAAAGATGGGGAGACTTTAGAGCCTCGACCCGGCGTCGCAAAATCCTGGGATATTAGCGAAGACGGACGAGTCTATACTTTCTATCTGCGCGAAAACGCGCGCTGGTCCAATGGCGACCCCCACAATGCCCATGACTATGTCTGGTCTTGGTGGAGAGCATTACAGCCCGCTCTGGGCAATCTCTACGCCTATATGTACTTCCCGATCGAAAATGCCAAAGCCTACTATGAGGGCGAAATTAGCGACTTTGATCAGGTGGGTGTTAAGGCCATTGACGATTTTACCCTGCAGGTCAGATTGGCAAACCCCACCCCCTATTTTCTGCAATTACTGGATCACTACAGTCTATTTCCAGTGCATCGCGCCACGGTGGAAAAATTTGGCACTGCCGACCAGCGCGGCACGCGCTGGACCTACGAGGGCAATATGGTCGGCAATGGCGCCTTTCAATTAAAGGAATGGAAAATTAACCGACGTATTACTGTGGAGCGCAATCCCTACTACTGGGGTGCAGACAATGTAGGTTTAAATCAGGTGGTTTTCTATCCCACTGAAAATGTGACCACTGAGGAGCGTATGTTTCGCGCCGGACAGTTGCACTACAGCGGCGTTCCCTCGGATAAAATTGCAACCTATAGGGAAGCCAATAATCCCGCCCTGCGTATTCAGCCCTATCTGGGAACCTATTTTTACCGATTTAATGTAGACACACCCCAATTGCAGGATAAGCGGGTGCGGCGCGCACTGGCTATGACCATCAATCGCGATCAGTTGGTGACGCAAATTTTAAAAGGCGGACAGTTTCCGGCCTATGCGATTACGCCACCCGGCACTATGGGCTATTATCCCGAGAGCGATCTTAAATTTGATCCACAGGCGGCGCGGCAATTAATGGCGGAGGCCGGCTACCCCAATGGCGAGGGATTCCCCACCACAGAAATTCTCTACAATACCAGTGAGGGGCATCGAAAAATCGCGGTTGCCATCCAGCAGATGTGGAAAAAATATCTTAATATTGATGTGACATTGCTCAATCAGGAGTGGAAGGTCTATTTGGATACTGTGAGTAACCATCATTATGAAATGGCCCGTGCCGGCTGGATCGGTGACTATGTGGATCCCAATAATTTTCTGGATATGTTTCTGTGCAATGGCGGCAATAATCGCACTAACTGGTGCAATCCCGAATACGACCGACTGATTCTAGAACAGGCACCTACGGCAAAATCTCATGCCGAGCGCCTAACTATTTTTGCACAGGCAGAAAAAATACTATTGGAGGATATGCCAGTTATACCTATCTATGTGTACACCTCTAATAACCTTGTGCACCCCTCGGTAAAGAATTTTGGCCGCAATATTCTCAATCAGGCTAATTATCGGGAGATGCATCTTCAACCTGAATCGGCTCAAGAGGCTTCGCAATAATGCTTAGATTTATTATTAGCCGATTGCTGCAAGCCATACCAGTTTTACTGGTGGTTATCTCGGTGACCTTTTTGCTGGTGCACAGCGCCCCCGGTGGACCCTTCTCAGCAGATAAGGCGGTACCGCCGGAAGTGGCGCGGGCATTAGAAGCTCAATACCAGCTAGATCAACCCCTCTGGCAGCAATATATCAGCTACTTGGGCGACGTAATCACAGGGGATTTTGGGCCCTCCTTTAAGTATCCTGGGAGAACTGTCAATGAGTTGATAGCAGCGGGGTTCCCAGTCACCGCTGAACTGGCCCTGTACGCCATGTTAGTGGCTCTGGTAATCGGCATTGGAGCCGGTGTAGTAGCTGCCATGAGACCCAATACAATGCAGGACTATATCCCTATGTCAGCGGCTATGCTGGGCATCTGTATGCCGTCGTTTTTGCTGGGTCCTATACTGGTACTGATATTTGGCATTCATTTGGAATGGCTGCCAATTTCCGGCTGGGGGGATATCCCCGGCGATAAAATACTGCCGGCAATCACTCTGGGCACTGGCTATGCCGCTTATATAGCACGACTGTCGCGAGGCGGTATGCTGGAAGTGTTGTCGCAGGATTATATTCGCACCGCTAGAGCCAAGGGGCTATCTGAATCCCTAATTATTACCAAGCACGCTCTGCGCGGTGGACTGATTCCTGTGGTGGCCTTTTTGGGGCCTGCCTTCGCGGGACTGCTGGGTGGCTCCTTTGTGGTCGAAACCATATTTCAGATTCCCGGATTGGGACGCTTTTATGTGGCCTCAGCTTTTAACCGCGACTACACCATGATTCTGGGTATGACCATATTTTTTGCCACATTGATTATTCTCTTTAACCTACTCTCAGACCTACTTGCACTCCAGCTAAACCCAAAACTGCGCCAACAGGCTAGAGGTGATCACTGATGAAAGCCTCAAGCCAAAGCACCGAACAACACAGCTCTCTATGGCTAGATGCCTGGCTTAAGCTGCGCAAAAATCGTCTGGCATTGTTTGGATTTGCGGTATTAATCATACTCTGTGTGGTTTCCCTATTAACACCCTGGATTGCGCCTTACGGCTATGAACAGCAGGATCTGATGCTGGGCGCTACGCCGCCCTCTCTGGAGCACTGGTTGGGAACCGATATCTTTGGTCGCGATATGCTGACGCGCATTATGTACGGCGGTCGCGTATCGCTGATGGTTGGATTTATCGCCACTGCGGTGGCTCTGGTGATTGGCATTCTTTGGGGTGCTATCGCCGGTTTTATGGGTGGTCGCGTGGATGCGCTGATGATGCGCATTGTCGATATACTCTACGCATTGCCATTTATGATCTTTATTGTGTTGCTGATGGTAGTTTTTGGGCGCAATATTCTGCTGTTATTTGTCGCTATTGGCGCTGTGGAATGGCTGACCATGGCGCGCATCGTGCGCGGTCAGGTAATGGCACTGCGCAAACAGGAATTTATCGAGGCGGCCTATTCTATGGGCTTATCGCAATGGGCTATTATCCGCCGCCATATTATCCCCAATACACTGGGGCCGGTGATTGTCTACACCACCTTGACCATCCCCAGCGTAATGCTACTGGAAGCCTTTTTAAGTTTTCTGGGTCTGGGTATTCAGCCGCCCCAAAGTTCATGGGGTCTGTTGATTAACTACGGCGTTGAGACCATGGAGGAATACCCCTGGTTGCTGATTTTCCCGAGTGTTACCTTATCACTGACTCTTTTTGCCCTTAATTTTCTCGGCGATGGGCTGCGCGATGCCCTAGACCCAAGAGCCGCTAAGGACTAGACAACCACTATGGCACTATTAGAAGTAAACGGGCTTAAAATCCACTTTCACACTAGAAACGGTGTGGTTAAAGCCGTGGATGCTGTGAGTTTTAGCGTCGACTGCGGTCAAACTCTGGCCATTGTCGGCGAGTCTGGTTCAGGCAAGTCTGTGATCTGCTACAGCCTGCTGGATCTATTGCCTAAACCCCCAGCGGTCATTGAGGACGGCAGTGCTCTATTCGATAACGAGGACCTATTGACCTGCAGTGCGGATCGTATGCGGCAGTTTCGCGGCAACCATATAGCCATGATCTTTCAAGATCCAATGACCTCCCTTAATCCATTTCTAAGCATTGGTGAACAGTTGATAGAGCCGCTGATTTATCATCCGCATAAATCGCTTAGACTGAGTCGCAATGATGCTCGCGCGGAGGCCATTGATCTGCTGCGAGAGGTGGGCATAGTCAATCCAGAATCCCGCTTTAACAGCTATCCCCATGAATTCTCTGGCGGTATGCGGCAACGGGCGATGATTGCCATGGCGCTTATTAGCAAACCGCGCCTACTGATCTGCGATGAACCCACCACCGCACTGGATGTGACTATTCAGGCGCAGATCCTGAGACTGATTAAAAATCTGCAAAAGACCCGCGATGTTGCAGTGATTTTTATCAGCCATGATCTGGGCGTGGTCGCCGGTATTGCCGACCATGTATTGGTGATGTGCGACGGCAAAGTACAGGAGCAAAACAACACCGATGCTATCTT
>JANXGQ010000018.1 GCA_024959305.1 Porticoccaceae bacterium
AGCACAGACCGTACCCTGCGCACCCAGACTATCAGTCACCCATTCAAAGACGGTTTTTGAATAGTAATCCAACCCTCTGACCAGCCTTGGATTAATCACATACTTAACCCCTGCAGCGTCGAGTATGCTGCGCAGCTGCTGGAAATGCTGTTTGGACTCAGCATCGATAAAATCTGCCAGCACCGGCGCATTATCCAGCAGGGCCTGGGTGTGCGTATTTTTGCTATCTAAAATTCGTAGGGGATTAGTCTTCAAACGCCGCCGACTGTCCTCATCTAGATCTGCCTCGCGCTCGCTTAAATAGGCCACCAGAGCCTGACGATACTCACCGCGCGCCTCGGCGGTTCCCAGCGAGTTAATTTGCAACTCTAAGGCCTGATCAATTTTTAATTCTCGCCACAGGCGCACCGTAAACAGTAACAGCTCAGCATCAATATCGGGACCCTCGAGACCAAAAGCCTCGACACCTATCTGATGGAACTGACGCAGGCGCCCCTTTTGCGGACGCTCGTGGCGAAACATGGGCCCCGCATACCAGAGTCTTTGGGTCTGGTTGTGCAGTAGACCATTTTGAGTACAGGCGCGCACACAACCCGCCGTGCCCTCCGGACGCAAACTTAAGCGATCGCCATTGCGGTCGTCGAAACTGTACATTTCTTTTTCAACTATATCGGTCACTTCCCCCACAGCGCGCTTAAAAAGTTCCGTTGGTTCTAATACCGGGAAGCGCATTTCTCGGTAGCCATAGCGAGCCAGCAGGCGGCTGACCGCTGCCTCAAAATATTGCCAGGTGGGAGACTGTTCGGGAAGCAGGTCATTCATGCCCCGTATCGACTGAATTTTCATCTAATAATCTCTAAAGCCCTATGGTTTCGTTTTATTAGCTCTTGGCTATTATATTGTTTTCTGCAACCGCTAGCTGAGCCTGTTTAGCCTTGGCCTTGGCGCGAATTTTTGATTCCAGTTCATCTACTAGATTGTCTTGACCCAGTTTGTGATCTGGCTTGCCGTCAATATACACCAGATTAGCTGGACTGCCTCCAGTTAGGCCAAAATCTGATTCCTTGGCCTCGCCGGGGCCGTTGACTATACAGCCAATAATCGACACATCCATAGGTACGACAACATCTTCCAGCCTATTTTCCAGCTCATTGACGGTTTTGATTACATCAAAATTCTGTCGCGAACAGCTGGGACAGGCAATAAAGTGTATGCCTTTGCTACGCAACCTAAGACTGCGCAACATATCCCAGGCCACGCGCGCTTCCTCAGCCGGATCGGCAGCGAGGGAAATACGCACTGTATCGCCAATTCCGTCCATCAATAATGTACCCAGTCCTATCGCCGATTTTACGGTGCCGGAACGCAAGCCACCGGCCTCGGTAATACCCAGATGCAGTGGCTGTTCAATGCGCGTAGCCAGATCGCGGTAAGCGGCTACCGCCATAAAAACGTCTGAGGCTTTTACACTGACTTTAAAATCCTGAAAATTGTGCTTATCCAACAGATCCACATTGCGCATCGCCGACTCTACCATGGCTTCAGCGGTGGGCTCGCTGTATTTGCGCAGCAAATCTTTACCCAAGGAGCCGGCATTGACGCCAATGCGTATGGGTATATTTAAATCTCGAGCTTTGGCAATCACCTCGCGCAAGCGATCTTCTCTGGTGATATTGCCCGGGTTAATACGCAGGCAATCCACACCTAAGTCGGCAACCCGCAGGGCGATATTGTGGTCAAAGTGAATATCGGCAACCAGCGGAACACTGACCTGTTTGCGAATTTCGCCAAAGGCTTCAGCCTCCTCTAAGGAGGGAACAGAGACGCGTACAATATCGGCGCCAGCTTGCTGAATACTATTGATCTGTGCCACGGTTGCGGCTACATCTGCGGTGCTGGTATTGGTCATGCTTTGCACCGAGATCGGCGCACCCCCACCCACTGGCACATCGCCGACCATAATCTGTCGCGATTTACGTCTAATGATGGGGGTTTCGCTAAACAAACTTTTTGCCTCTTTAATAGACTGGTTAGCCCAGTATTTTCACTGGCGTCTCCTCAGCGGAGGCCAGTTTACTCTTGTAGCGCTGTTGGCGTTTGGTGCGATCGTTAACTTCACCGGCAAGTTGGCCGCAGGCCGCGGCTATATCATCACCGCGCGTGGTGCGTACAGTAACAGTGTACCCCTCCCCCTGCAGAATGTCTCGAAAACGATCCAGCGCTGTATTGGTTACGCGGCGGTATTCTGTGCCGGGAAATGGATTAAACGGAATTAGGTTAATCTTACAGGGAAGATCCTTTAACAGCACCGCCAGTTCCCGCGCATGCACAGATCGGTCGTTAACCTGATCCATTAAGGTATATTCCACCGTCGCCTTGCGCCGATTATCGGGCATTTTGTCTATATAGTTCTTGGCGCTATCAATAAATTGCTGAAGACTGTACTTGCGATTGATAGGTACTAGTTCATTGCGCAATTTGTCGTTGGGAGCATGCAGTGAAATAGCCAGTGAAACATCGGTAACATCGGCCAACTTATCCAACGCTGGAACCACCCCTGCGGTACTCAGAGTCACGCGGCGTTTCGACAGCCCGTAGGCGTTGTCCTCCAGCATCAGGCTCATGGCATCCACCACATTGTCAAAATTCATCAGCGGCTCGCCCATACCCATCATCACCACATTGGTTACACGGCGCGGCGCCTTGGTATCGAACTGATCGAAGGAATCGGCGGCAATCCACAACTGGCCAATAATTTCTGCGGCACTGAGATCGCGGTTAAAGCCCTGCTTGCCGGTGGCACAGAAACTGCAATCCAGCGCACAGCCAATCTGTGATGAGACACAGAGGGTGCCGCGATCTTTCTCGGGGATATACACCATCTCGATACAACTGCCACCCTCGACACGGATTAACCATTTGCGGGTGCCATCGCTAGAATCCTGACAGCTGACTACCTCCGGCAGGCGCACTTCGGCAGTCTCGTTGAGTTTTTCGCGCAATGCTTTTGAGAGATTGGTCATCTGGTCGAAATCTCGTTCGCCCATTTGATGAATCCATTTCACCACCTGAGTGGCGCGAAAGGGTTTTTCTCCCAACTGCTCAAAAAAATCGCCAAGCCGCGAAACAGAAAGCCCCAGCAGGTTGATTTTATCCTGTTGGGGTTGGCTGTTTTCTATATCTGCTAATGCGCTTTCAGGCATTGGTAATCTCTGTTTAGTCAATCATCTTAGCGAGCACAGATCTCATCGTCACCAAAGAAGTAAGCAACTTCCCGCGCCGCTGATATCTCAGAGTCTGATCCATGCACCGCATTGGCGTCAATAGAGGATGCAAAATCAGCACGAATAGTGCCTGCCGCGGCTTCCTGAGGATTAGTAGCACCCATCAAATCGCGATTCTTCAAGATAGCACCTTCACCTTCTAGCACTTGAACAGTTACTGGGCCAGAGGTCATAAAGGCTACCAGATCTTTAAAAAATGGGCGCTCGCTATGCTCGGCATAAAAGCCCTCGGCTTGCTGCTGAGTTAGCTGCTGCATTTTACAGGCGATAACCTGTAGTCCCGCCGCTTCGAAGCGGCTAAGAATCTGACCCACGACATTTTTTGCCACGGCATCAGGTTTGATAATAGAAAGGGTGCGTTCAACGGCCATAAAAGTTTCTCCAAATTGGGCTGTGGCTTGTTTTCAAATAGTGCCTTATCGGCTTGGGTGCGGATTTTACCTACAGCGCCCACTGGTAACAATGGTTTTATTAGCTGAAGATACGTTATTTTATCAGCGGACTACTGTGCCGAAATAAACAGGCACGACAGGTTCTATGCAACCCTTCTAGTCTAATTCTTCAATCCACGCCATTTGAATAGCTTCAAGAATTTTTTCCCCACAGCGATCTGGATCATCGGAGAACCCTTCAATATCTAGGACTAACTTGCGCAGGTCGACAAAGTTAATGTACTGAGGATCTATCTCTGAATGATTATCTGCCAGCTCGATGGCAATATCATGAATATCTGTCCACTTAATCATATCCGCTCCCTACTTTTAATGTCGCTCGGAAACCATATTAATGGTGTATTTTGGAATCTCTACCACCAAGTCTTCCTTATCAACTATTACCTGACAGCTTAGTCGCGAGTCCGGATCCACCCCCCAGGCTTTGTCCAAAAAGTCCTCTTCCAGCTCATCGGCCTCTGGCAGCGCATCAAAACCCTCGCGAACATGCACATGGCAGGTGGTACAGGCACAGGACATTTCACAGGCATGTTCTATATCCAAGCCATTTCTGAGTGCCGCCTCACAGATACTCTCGCCCTTTTTGGCCTCTACAACAGCACCTTCTGGACATATCTCATGATGAGGTAAAAATACAATCTGTGGCATAGTTTAGGGTTCCCGAAACAGTTTATTTTAGCGCGTCGTCGAGGCTGAGCCCGGCCAGTGCCTGTTTTATACTAAGGTCCATGCGTCTGGCGGCAAATTCTTCGCTGGTCTTGCCGAGAATTTCAATCTGCCTCGCCAACTGTCGATGGTCTTCACTGTTTTGCCGCAGCTGCTTAAGCTCTTCTAAGGCTACCTGTAGACATTGAAGTTCCGAGGCATCCAGTAGACCTACCCCATCTTTGTCGATGGCCGCTTGCAGATCTTCGATCATTCGATCGGCCTCTACCTGCTGCTCTCTTAATGCCCGCGCCTGCATATCGTCGCGAGCATGGGTGAAAGAGTCCTGCAACATTTGAGTAATTTCAGTATCTGCCAATCCGTAGGAGGGTTTGACTTCAATCCTAGATTCGACACCACTGGTCTGCTCGCGAGCGGAGACACTGAGTAAGCCATCCGCATCCACCTGATAGCTGACCTGTATTTTTGCACTGCCGGCGACCATGGGTGGAATTCCCCGCAGTTCAAAGCGCGCTAGGGATCGACAGTCGCAGACCAACTCGCGCTCACCCTGCAATATATGGATACTCATGGCCGTTTGGCCATCTTTGAAGGTGGTAAATTCTTGGGCCTTGGCCACCGGAATGGTGGTATTTCGATGGATGATTTTTTCTGTAAGACCACCCATAGTCTCTATACCTAGAGATAGGGGTATTACATCCAGCAATAGCATATCATCGCCGGACTGATTACCTATCAACGCCTCTGCCTGCACAGCTGCACCCATAGCCACCACCAAATCCGGGTCTATGGTACATTTGGGTTGGCGGCCAAACAGTTCGCCAACTTTTGCGCCAATTCTGGGCATTCTGGTGGATCCACCCACCAGAATAACATCGTCAATTTGCGATTTTTTTACGCCGCTATCGCGCAGCGAGCGCTTGCAGGCGCCAAGGGTTTTATCAATCAGAGCATCGACCAGCTGATGCATAGTCTCTCTGGTTAAGAGTAGGGAAGTATCAAGAATTTCCAGCTGCACCTCTGTGCAATCGGTGAGTTCCTCTTTGGCAAATTTAGCAGCTTCTAATAGAACCCGCTGTTCCACCTGACTGAGATCATTACCCATACTTAATTCTGTGCGCAACCAGTCGGCAATGGCATAGTCAAAGTCATCGCCACCCAGTGCGGAATCACCTCCGGTTGCCAGCACTTCAAATACGCCGCGGGAGAGTCGCAAAATACTGATATCGAAGGTGCCGCCGCCTAGATCGTAGACTGCGACAAGTCGTTGCTTTTCTTGCGCTTTGTCGCCGGCACTTTGTTGCGCTTTCTCGCTGGAAGCCTGCGCATCGTGCTGTTCTTGTAACTGATCTAAACCATAGGCAATAGCGGCAGCTGTGGGCTCGTTTAATAGGCGCAATACTTTGATGCCTGCCAATGTGGCCGCATCTTTGGTGGCCTGTCGCTGAGCATCATCAAAATAGGCGGGCACAGTGATCACTGCGCCATCGAGCATACTGTCAAAGGCTATTTCTGCGCGGCCGGCCAGTTTGCGCAGTATCTCGGCAGAGACCTGAATTGGGCTAACCGACCCGTAGACAGTGTTAATCTTGGGCATACCGCCATTATCTGCGGCGAATTCATAGGGTAAATTGCCACCCAAGGTTTTAATATCATCTATACCCCGACCCAATAAACGCTTTACCGATATCAGGGTATTGGCAGGATCACTGCTACTGTGTTCCGCAGCCTCATAACCCACACAGCTAGGACCCTCGGCTGAATAGTGGACCACTGAGGGCAATAGTTCTCTGCCCTGCTCATCTGACAATATTTCCGCAGAGCCACTTCTTACCGCGGCTACTAAAGAGTTGGTGGTGCCCAGATCAATACCCACCGCGTACTTGCGTTGATGAGGTTGCGGCGATTGGCCGGGCTCGGAAATCTGCAGTAATGCCACTGTTTAAAAATCCTCTAATTCTGCTTCAAGTTGGGCTATATCATTGACAAACTTGGTGGCAAATTGCATCTTTGCCACGGTATCAAAGGCGTCATTATAGGCGCTTGCTTGATACTGCTGTGCAAACTGTCGCTGTAGGTCCATAGATTTTTGTTGCGCCTCAATGCTCAGCGATGCCAGAACATCTAGGGGCTCAGCACTGGCCCTTACCTCGGACAGAGCTTCGCGCAGTAACATCTGATCCATTAAGAATTGTCCATCTGAGGTAACATGGCTTTCCTGACCGGCATCGCAGCCCTGCAACTCCAGTAAATATTGAGCTCTAGCCAAAGGGTCTTTAAGCGTTTCGTAGGCCTGATTGATGGTTGCCGCAGTCTGTACAGCTAGGCGTTTTTCAACCTCACTTTTGCTGGCGTAGCGGTCTGGATGAAATTCCCGTTGCAACTTGCGGAATCTGATATCCAATTGGTCAATATCCACTTCCCAACCCAGCGAGAGCGAAAAAATTTCGAAGAAATCACTGGAAATATTCAATAGATCTAAACCTGATTCGTTGTCTGGTAGTCGGAGCTAACCGATCGCTAGATGTGGAAGCTCTCTCCACAACCACATTCATCTTTGACATTGGGGTTTTTAAATTCAAAGCCTTCATTTAACCCCTCCTTTACATAATCTAGCTGCGTGCCATCCAGATACACCAAGCTCTTTGGGTCCACAATTAGCTGCACAGCACCACATTGGAATACAACATCATCATTGGCAGCACTGTCGACAAACTCGAGCACATAGGAGAGACCCGAGCAACCTGTGGTACGCACACCAAGGCGCACACCAATACCTTTGTTGCGGTGCTCAATATGCCTGACAACATGCTGCTCGGCAGCAGCGGTCATGGTAACGGCCATGGTTACTTCCCCTGCTTTTCTCGTACGTCTCGAACCGCTGCCTTAATGGCATCTTCTGCTAGCACAGAGCAGTGAATCTTGACCGGAGGCAATGCGAGCTCTTCGGCAATCTCAGTATTCTTGATCTGTGCCGCCTCATCGATATTTTTCCCTTTCACCCATTCGGTGAGCAGAGAGCTCGAGGCAATCGCCGATCCACAGCCGTAGGTTTTGAATTTGGCATCTTCGATGACCCCATCATCATTGACCTGAATCTGCAGACGCATTACGTCTCCACAGGCTGGGGCTCCGACCATTCCAGTACCTACATTTTTTGAACTGTCGTCCAATTTGCCGACATTGCGCGGATTCTCATAATGATCAATCACTTTTTCGCTGTAAGCCATTTCTATACACCCTGTCTATTTAGTCATTCCTGAAAAAGTCGTCCTGACTTTTTCAAGGAGTCGCTACGCCATTCTCTAACGCAAATACGCGGATTTGCTAGTTCATGGCGCGCTCGCTTGGGTCTGCGACCCAAGGGGGTGCATCCATGCACCCCTCATCAACCAAAAAGATGTACTTATTCTCTTCTTTTTGGTCAAAATTTTCAGGCCACTGCTAGTGCGCAGCCCATTCTACCTGACTGAGGTCAACGCCATCTTGGAACATATCCCAGAGTGGCGATAACTCTCGCAATTTTTCCACCGCATGCCTAACCTTAGCAATCGCTTTATCAATATCTTTTTCGGTTGTGTAGCGCCCGATACTAAAGCGGATCGAACTGTGGGCCATCTCGTCATTTAAGCCCAGTGCTCGCAGTACATAGGAGGGTTCTAAACTTGCCGAGGTGCAGGCGGAACCAGATGAAACCGCCAAATCTCGCAACGCCATAATCAGCGACTCGCCCTCCACAAAGGCAAAGCTAATGTTAACAATACCCGGCACATGCTGCTGTTGAGAGCCGTTGAGATAGACCTCCTCCATATCGCAGACACCCTCCCACAGGCGGGTGCGCAGTTTCTCTATACGCGCAGACTCTGCACTGAGATCCTCCAGCGCCAGTTTAAAGGCTGCACCCATGCCGACGATTTGATGGGTTGGCAAGGTTCCAGAACGCATGCCACGCTCATGCCCACCACCGTGCATCTGCGCTTCGATTCTCACCCGCGGCTTGCGCCTTACATACAGAGCCCCTATGCCCTTTGGGCCATAGGTCTTGTGTGCGGAAAAGGACATCATATCCACATACATCGCATCTACATCAATCTCGGTCTTTCCGGCACTCTGAGCGCCATCAACATGGAAGAAAACCTTGTTTTCACGACAAATTTTGCCGATAGCAGCTATATCGTTCAATGTGCCCAACTCATTATTCACATGCATAATAGACACCACGGTGGTGTCATCGCGCAGCGCATCGGCCACTGCCTGTGGCTGAATTAGCCCATTTTTATCTGGGTCGAGATAGGTAACTTCAAAACCCTCGCGCTCTAACTGCCTACAGGTATCCAGAACTGCCTTGTGTTCAATTCTGGAGGTAATAACATGTTTTCCCTTGCGGGTATTAAAGTGCGCGCAACCTTTGATGGCCAGATTATTGGCTTCGGTTGCACCAGAGGTCCAAACAATTTCTCTGGGGTCGGCGCCAATCAGATTGGCTACATCATTGCGAGCATCTTCAACCGCCGCCTCTGCCTGCCAACCAAACACATGGGAGCGCGACGCCGGATTGCCAAACTGGCCAGTCGGGGTAAGAAACTGCACCATTTTGTCCGCAACCACCGGGTCGACCGGGGTGGTGGACGCATAATCCAAGTAAATTGGAAGATTCATTAACTTCTCCATAATCAACAGGTCCCTGCCTGCAGGTTATTATCTAAGACCAACAACTGATCAACCTGTCGCTGGGCTATATGTTGTACATCTTTTCTAGCCACCAAATCAGCCAGGGAAATGCCACTTAAAAAACTGTGGATCTGCTTGCTTAAATCCTGCCAAAGATTGTGCGTTAAACAGATCTCACCGCCCTGACAGTCGCTTTTTCCATGACAGTTTGTGGTATCTATAGACTCGTTGACAGCATCTATAATCTGCGCCACAAATATACTATCGCTGGGCCTGCCCAGGTGGTAACCGCCGCCCGGTCCACGCACACTGGAGACCAATCCAGATTGTCGCAACCTAGAAAATAGCTGCTCTAAATAGGACAGCGAGATCGATTGACGATCAGAAATATCTGCCAGAGACGTAGGCTTGTCCTGAGCATGCAGCGTCAGATCGAGCATCGCAGTAACCGCATAACGTCCACGAGTTGTTAGGCGCATGGTTTATCCTCGTCAAAGAACTTATTCATAGGTGAAATTATCCAATACCTGACTGATTTAGTCAACTAAATGCCTGAGTATTTTAGTGGGTTAGAGCGCAAGCACTCTTATTTTATCTTGCGCTGCACTGCCGATAACAGCCCGCGCAGAATGGATACTTCCATCTTATCCATGCGCAAACGATTGAATAAGCGTCTCATTCTGGTGAGCAGTTGCTTGGGATTTTCTGGATCATAAAAATCCAACTTAGCCATGGTTTCAGCCAGATGGCTGTGGAAATTCTCCAAATCCTCGGCAGTGACCGGCGGCTGATCCCATTCACCTAGATCGGGCAAATTCCCCTGCGGATCAGCCAAACTGGCCATACGAATTTCATAGGCCAATACCTGCACCGCAGTGGCAAGGTTTAGAGAGCTGTATTCTGGATTAGAGGGAATATGCACATGATAGTGACATTTTTGTAGCTCATCATTGGTTAAACCCCGATCTTCGCGACCAAATAGAAGCGCCACTTTGTGACTCTCGGCTTCAGCCCAGATTCTCTCTCCACATTGACGAGGGTTGATAAGGGGCCAGGGGATGCGTCTCTCTCTGGCACTGGTGCCAATCACTAGCGAGCAGTCGGCGATAGCTTCGTCGACAGAGTTGGCCACTGTGGCATTTTTTAATACATCTCGAGCGCCCGCCGCTCGCCACACCGCCCTAGGGGCTGGATATTCTCGCGGCTGTACTAGGCACAACTGCGCCAGACCCATATTTTTCATGGCTCGCGCGGCACCGCCAATATTGCCCGGATGGGCGGTATTGACCAATACAATTTTTATATTTGCCTGTCGCTCTGCTGTGGGCACAAATTACCTCTTAAGGGTCAACTCGGAGCTGTTTTTACTAGCTCCCAAATTTAGGGCGCGAGTTTAGCAGAATTAGTGGGTATTTTTTATAAATTGGGTGAATTTTGTAATTTACGAAAAATTCAAGCTAGACTTCAATGGCCGCGCCAATCTGGTACAATGCGCGCGCTCTTTAAGTCAATGAGACCATCGCATTAGAGGTAAGACGATACTCAGAGTAGGCAAAAACAGGCGATAAAGCAGAGTTTATACATAATAAATGAGCATTTTGAGCCTGTTTTTAACGACCTATGAGCGAGTATCACCCTAATGCAATAGTCTCTCAATTGGATACCACCACTATGCAACCCATGGTTAATATTGCCCTTCGCGCTGCCCGTGCGGCTGGAGAAATGATTGTAAAATCTGCCGATAACCTCGATTTGGTCAAGGTTGATGAGAAAGGCCGCCATGATTTTGTCACCGAGGTGGATCGACGCTCCGAAGAGACCATTATTTACGCGATTAAAAAAGCCTACCCAGAGCATGCCTTTTTGGGCGAGGAAACAGGTCGCAGTGGCAACCCAGATGCCGAAGTAGAGTGGATTATAGACCCTCTAGATGGCACTACTAACTTTATCCGCGGTATTCCCCATGTGGCTATCTCTATCGCCTGTCGTGCCAAGGGAAAATTGCAACACGCGGTGATTGTGGACCCCTTTAAGCGCGAAGAATTTACCGCTAGTAGGGGCGGCGGAGCACATTTAAACGGTCGACGTATCCGCGTATCCGGTCGTCAAGAACAAGCTGGCGCGCTGTATGCTACAGGGATTCCATTTAACGCCCCCTCTTTTGATCATATGGAAAATTATCTGTCCTGTATGCGCGAATTCGCCGAGAATTCAGCGGGCATTCGCCGTCTGGGCGTGGCCTCACTGGACTTGGCCTATGTGGCAGCTGGGCGCATGGATGTTTTTTGGGAGATGCATCTCAAACCCTGGGATATAGCCGCTGGCGTGCTACTGGTGCGCGAGGCAGGGGGTATGGTCAGCGATTTTCAGGGCGGCGAGTCATTTCTTGAAAGCGGACATATTCTGGCCTGCACACCCAAGCTGCTTAAGCCCAGCTTAAAGGTGCTCTCCAAGCATTTGAGTCTCTTAAAGTAGCAACTGGTTTCTGCCCTTTCGCAATAGAGCTAACCAGTTGATGGCGCACTAGCTATTGCTGGATAAACCACTGATGGCCTTGATCTCCAGATAGTCCTCCAGGCCAAATTCTCCCCACTCGCGACCGTTCCCAGATTGTTTGTAGCCTCCAAATGGCACTTCATAGCTCTGAGCGGCACCGTTGATACGCACGGTGCCAGCGCGCAATTTTCCAGCAACCCGCTGCGCCCGATCCATATCGGAGGTGCTGAGATAGGCGGCCAATCCGTAATCTGTATCGTTGGCAATCTCTATAGCCTGCTGTTCTGTATCGAAGGGAATGATCGCCAAAACTGGCCCAAATATTTCCTCGCGAGCAATCTGCATTTGATTGTGCACCTTTGCAAAAATAGTTGGCTTGCAAAAGTATCCAGTCTCGAAACCGTCCGGCTTGCCAACGCCGCCGACTACCAATTCAGCGCCCTCGTCAATGCCCTTTTGAATCAGCGACTGCACCTTTTCAAATTGCATGCGACTCGAAAGAGGGCCTATATGATTCCCCTCTTTAGCCGGATCATCGACCATAATCTGCTCGGCACTGTGCGCCGCAATCTGCACAGCCCGATCGTAGACCGAGGCGTGCACTAGCAGTCGCGAGGGCGCATTGCAGGACTGACCGCTGTTACTCATTATATTGCGCACAGCACCCCGAACCGCGGGCTCGAGATCTGCATCTTCAAAAATAATATTGGGGGATTTACCACCCAATTCCTGAGTAACACGCTTGATGCTATCTGCCGCCGATTTGGCAACCAGAATACCGGCGCGCGTTGAACCGGTAAAAGATAGCATTTGGATATCTGGATGACTAGAAATTGCCGCGCCAACCCCCGCGCCATCACCATTGAGCATATTGTAAACACCATCGGGAAACCCCACCTGATCAATTATTTCGGAAAATAGATAGGCGGATATGGGTGCAATTTCGCTGGGCTTTAACAGCATGCTGCAACCGGCGGCCAGTGCCGGCACTACCTTGCAGGCAATCTGATTAATCGGCCAGTTCCACGGGGTGATTAAGCCACAGACCCCTATGGGCTCTTTGACAATTAGAGTGGAGCCAATCTGTTGTTCAAACTGATACTGTTTCAATGCGTCAAGAGTCGCAGCAATATGCCCGGAGCCACGGTCTGCCTGTTCCTCTATGGCAAAAGTGATGGGAGAGCCCATTTCCATGGATATGGCAACCGCCATTTCATGATAGCGGTCTAGATACGCCTGTAATAACTGCTCTAGTAGGACGATGCGCTGGTCAACGCTGAATTGTGAATAGGTGGCAAATGCGCTCTTAGCTGCGGCCACGGCCAGATTTACATCAGCTGCGCTGCCCATGGAGATGGTGGCCAGCGGCTGCTCAGTTGCCGGATTTTCTACGCATAGATCATTGACCTTAAGAGGCGCTACCCAGCGACCATTGATATAGAAATTACGCAGGTTTTTCATATTCCCACCTATGTAAGGGCCTAATTAAGATTAAAATAGGGCTTCTAATGATGCTTTGTCTTGGGGCCCCACAAGGCGATGTAGCAGTTGCCCATTCCCGCCTATCACTAGGGTCTCAGGAAGAACCTCGACCGCACCTAGACCCCAGAGCTGGCGGGGATCGCGCAGTAAGTTTGGAAACTCTATGCCCAACTTAGCTATTTCAGCTTGCAAACTATCCCCTTGGGATCCATCAAAATTCACCCCTACAATATATAGGCTATCGCCGTATTCCTGTAGTAGCTTATTTAACTCGGGTACCTCGCGCCGACAGGGTGCGCACCAAGTCGCCCAGTAATTGATAATCACCAGCTTTTCGGGCGCTATGAGATCTATACGACTACCATCTGTTAGCGAGTAGACTTGGGCGGCGTTTTGAGAATCATCAGGAGCACAGCCCAATATCAGCAAACTAGCTAGAAGCAGTTGTTTTATCATCGTTTATCTAACCTTTTAAAAGCCATCAAAATTTTAGCCACAGGCGGCAATTTTGTAACTATAATACCACCAGTTAGAATGTTACCAGCTAGTTTTGGGCTAGCACTTGAAGGGCTCGCAGTAACAACTCAACGCCCATCACCTAAAGAGGTTCAACTGTGGTTACAATTTACCATAACCCACGCTGTTCTAAATCCAGACAGACACTCGAGCTATTGCAGTCCAAAGGCATAGACCCCGAAGTAGTTCTCTATCTTGAAAATCCTCCAGATAGCTCGACATTAACTGAATTACTTAAAAAATTGGGCATGGGTGCACAGCAGTTGTTGCGCAGATCGGAACCGCAGTTTAAGGATAATTTCCGCGATCGAGAATTGACAGAGATGCAATTGGTAGAGGCAATGACTAGGTATCCCAAATTGATAGAACGCCCCATAGTGGTAGTTGATGATCGCGCGGTGCTAGGTCGTCCTCCAGAGAATGTATTGGAGATTATTGAATGAGCCAGCCCTCGACTGACCCCTATATTCTGGTTCTGTATTACAGCCGTAATGGCCATGTAAAAATGCTTGCCGAACAGATTGCCCAAGGCGTTGAGAGTGGCGGAGTGGAAGCGCGCCTGCGCACCGTGCCAGCGGTCTCTCCAGTCTGTGAATCAACCGGCGCTGAGATACCTGAAACCGGCGATATCTACTGCTCTGAAGCCGACTTGGCCAATTGTAGCGGCCTGTTAGTTGGCAGCCCTACCAGATTTGGAAATATGGCAGCCCCACTTAAATATTTTCTCGATAACACCGGCAATCTATGGATTAACGGCTCGCTAATCAATAAGCCAGCCGGTGTATTTACATCCACGTCCTCACTCCACGGTGGGCAGGAGTCAACATTGTTATCGATGATGCTGCCATTGCTACATCAGGGTATGGTACTGGCGGGGGTACCCTATTCCGAGAGCGCCCTAACTGCCACCAGCAGCGGAGGCACCCCCTATGGCGCGAGCCATGTGGAAGGCGATAGTCTGACTGCAGAAGAGAAAAAAATCTGCCGATCCCAAGGTCAACGGATAGCCGAGTTGGCGACTAAACTTTCAACCTAGACAGAGGGCAAGCCGCATTGACCACAGATTTAAAGCTTTCCATTGCCAGAACCACTGTTCGAGTTAGCTACTGCCTGCTTTTGCTGGTGCTTGCCGGCAATCTATGGCTGCAAGATCAACCTTTGGTTATCTACTGTATTGTCCTGATGCCACTGCTTATGTTTATCCCCGGATTGCTGGCGGACAATATTAGAACCTTAATCTGGATGGGTTTTGTGTTGTTACTGTACTTTGCGGCCGCGGTTTATGGCATGGCCAAGCCCGAGCCCTTATTCCTTGATTTGGCTGAATTAGTATTAACCGTCGTCCTGTTCTGTGCAGCCATGTTGTACGCGCGTATTAGACAGGTTAACTCTATTGAATAATTTTGAGAAAGTGATTTCCTATGGCACATAAACAACCTGGCGTTATCAGTCGCGTTTTTACCTTTCTGGGTAAGATAATCAATGTTTTTCAAACCCTTATTGGTGTGGTTTTTATTGGTTTTTTTATTTTGATCATAGGTGGTATGTTTGCCGATGACCTGCAACCCATGCCCGACAGAGGAGCGCTCTACTTGGCTCCCACTGGTATTTTAGTGGATCAGAAATCCTATATTTATCCACTCGACCAGCTTCTGTCTGGCAGCCATGCACTGGACTCTGAAACTCTGGTGCGAGATATTATAGAAGCGCTGGATAGAGCCGGCACTGATCAGCGCATTACCCACCTAGTATTGGATACGGATTATCTTGAGGGTGCCGGTATTGCCAAACTGGAAGAGATCAGTGCTGCATTGATGCGCTTTAAGCAGACTGATAAACCGATTATTGCAGTTGCAGATAATTTTAACCAAGCGCAGTATTTCCTCGCCGCTCACGCGGATAAAATCTTATTGAATCCACTGGGTGCAGTGATGATTACCGGCTTTGGAGCCTATGGTAATTATTACAAAGACGCTCTGGATAAACTTAAGGTCAAAATCCATGTATTTCGAGCCGGCCTATATAAAAATGCCGTTGAACCATTTTCTAGAAATGATATGTCGGCGCAAGCTAGGGAGGAAACCTTAGATATGGTGGGTCGCCTCTGGCAGTACTACAGTTCGCGAATCGAGCAACTGCGAAGCCTTGATAAAGGTTCCATAAATGACCTTGCAAACAATCTGCATCTCAAAATTCAGGCAGTGGATGGCGATTCATCGCTGTTAGCCCAACAGGAGGGGCTGGTTGATCAGGTGGCCGGCAGAAGTGCTATGCGCGCTTACCTCAATCAGCAGATCCCCGGCGATATAGATGGTGAATTTAACAGCGTCGATATGAATATGTATCTGGCCCATATCCGACGTGAAGAAATGCTCTTAGCACAGGCAGATAACAGGGTTGCTGTAGTGATGGCCAAGGGCATCATTATGGATGGCGATCAACCTGAGGGCAGCGTTGGCGGTGATACTCTGGCGCAGATCCTCACTGAACTCAGCAAAGATGCCGAAATTAAAGCAGTTGTGCTGCGCGTAGACAGTCCGGGAGGCAGTGCTTTTGCCTCAGATATTATTCGCGATGCAATCGGCAAAATAGCTGAGAAAGAGATTCCAGTCGTGGTTTCAATGGGCAGTTATGCCGCCTCTGGGGGATACTGGATTGCCGCCGAAGCAGATCAGATCTTGGCGATGTCAACCACAATCACTGGATCAATTGGCGTCTACAGTATGATCCCCACAGTGGAGGACTCACTGGCTGCACTGGGTATTTATTCCGACGGGGTGGGCAGCACCGATATTGCCGGCATTATGCAACTGGATCGCCCTATGAGTAAGCAGGCTGAAATAATCCTTCAGACCAGTGTTGAAAATATTTACTCGCGTTTTGTTAACCTTGTTGCGGCCGGTCGCAATACCACGGCGACGGAGATCGATAAAATCGCTCAAGGACGGGTATGGACTGGTGAGCAAGCTCTTGAACTGGGTCTGGTGGATCAACTGGGCGGGCTAAATAAGGCTATTGGCGTAGCTGCAAATTTGGCTGAGATCAGCGACTACAGCATCGTCTATCCAAGCAGAATTCTGTCTCCCTACGAGCAACTTGTGCAGGAAATAAGCAACAATATCTCGGCGTCACTATCTTGGCTGGGGGCCAGTCACTGGCTGCCGAGCGGTATTGGCCTCAAAGCACAGTCAATTTTGAGCCCGTTAAAATATCTGGGCAATTTTAATGACCCCAGAAGTCTGTATCTACACTGCGACAGATGCCCGATGTAATAATCTCTACAGATCGAGGACGGTTTTTACAAAGGGGGTTGTCAGTCGTCGCTGCTCCCGCAGTGACGCACTATCCAGTTTTTCCAACGCGTCGATTAGGGTTCTAGTGTCACGGGGCAGCCGATTTAATAAAAACTTTGCCGCCTCATCGGATAGATACATGCCGCGAACATTGGCGCGAAACTGCAATAATCTTCTGCGGTCTTCATCTTTGTAATCAATCAATCTATGTATCAATCCGGACCTGAGCCTTGATAATAGATCTGGAAGGACAACGCCCAAATCCTCTGGCAGCTTGTGACTGGCAAAAACCATTCTTGTCCCAGACTGTCTGCACTGATTAAAAAAATTAAATAGTGGCACCTGCCAATCTGCTTGATCTGACACCGCATGGAGGTCGTCGAGGCAAACTAGGGCCGCGGCCTCCAACCCCTCCAATACCTGCTGTGGCGGATATTGCTGCAGATCGCTCAGCGGCAAATAAATTGCGTCGCTGGTGCGCTCGAGCGGACTTTGTTGACAGGCCGCCTGCAGTAGATGTGATAACCCTGAGCCCGAACTGCCAATTAGACAGGCCACCGGCTGACGGCTGTCCTGCAACAGCATGATCGCAAGATGCTGGGCCGAGCCTCTGGGGGCGTAAAAATTACCAAAGGTAGCCTGATCGTCTAGCTTAACACCCAGACTTAGCTGTTGAGATTTGTTCATTTTTCGACCCAACTATATGTCAATCGCCCTATTGAGCGAGAATCCACTGAAATGCGACTCTGCAGCCAACCACTGCGCAACAGTTCGGCATGCAGACGGTCAACCCTGCCCTCGACTTCAACTGCCAACACCAACTCATCCCCCTGAACAGAAAAAAGCTGTAGAGAATCCACGATCTCTAGTTTTTTAAACTGCTCCAGTAGCGACTGATAACTGTCAAACGACGAGATGCCATCAATCTGCACCAGAAGTTGGTCAGTATCCAACTGCGGGACATAGGTGTAAAACTGCGTGAGATTATCTGTAATATCATCGACGGCGGTCTTTATAACCGCATCTAGTAGATCACCGCGAAAATCATCGAGTTGGCGCTTTCCGGAATGCTGGTAAGCCCAGGCTCCACGGATCTCTCCACTGGATGCTGTATAGAGTCGAATCGCAAACCATCCATCTGCCGCATAGCGCTGGGACGCCCTATCCAAAAGATCCACTCTTAGGGACCAGGCTTCATTGACCGACAATAAGAGCTGATCTTCGAGATCATAACTGGGGAAAAAATAGGGCATACCACGAGCCCGCATCGCATCGTCAAAAGCACCCAATAACTGTGCCGAATAATCATCAGCTAAATTCTGTTGCGTAACAGATTCATTGATAAAGCGCCTTCCCGACGGGATATCATCGGCAATAATCCATACCAGCAACTTGGGACGATTAGAGGGGAGAACCGGCAACTGCGCCTGACGAATCAGCTTATCTATCGCGCGTCGATCGAAACTAACCTCTAAGCCGGTGGCAATATTGATACCCTGAGTGGGATTTGGCAACTCACCAAAACCGACTGAATCTAAAAATGCTCTGGGGTCCGTTAAAAATGGTTGCAACTGGGGCCACTGCATAATGCTGCTGTTTCCCGTTAATTTAATCAGCACCTTTGAGAAAGCATCATTTATACCCGACTCTGTGGCTTCAGAAGTCTGATCCGGCACAGGCACCAGTGCACGATATAGATCAGTCACTTCCTCGGCATAAGAAACCAGACTAAAACAGGCAAAAATGCATAGTAATATCTGTCGCAACCGCTTAGCTCCAAATTAATTTGCCTCATTGTAACAGTGCTTGATGAAAATTTGCCCAACTCAGCCTAAAATAGCGTCCTTTGATGATTGTCACAGGATGTTTCCATGACTAAAACAACTCAACCCTTGAGTTATAAAGATGCTGGCGTTGATATTGACGCTGGCAATGCGCTGATTGAAAAAATAAAAGGGGCGGCGAAGCGAACTCGACGCCCTGAGGTAATGGCTGGTCTGGGAGGCTTTGGGGCGCTGTTTGAATTGCCCTCGGGCTACCGACAACCGGTTTTGGTATCCGGCACTGATGGAGTGGGCACTAAATTGCGTCTGGCTCTGGATCATGGCAAACACGCCACCGTGGGCATTGATCTAGTGGCCATGTGCGTGAACGACCTGATTGTCTGCGGTGCAGAACCACTTTTTTTCTTGGATTATTACGCGACCGGCAAGTTAGATATAGAGATAGCCGCCTCTGTAGTGAATGGCATTGCCGATGGCTGTGAGCTGTCTGGCTGCTCGTTAATTGGCGGTGAAACCGCTGAGATGCCCGGCATGTATGAAGGTGAAGACTATGATCTGGCCGGATTCTGTGTAGGTATCGCAGAAAAAGAGGCGCTAATAGATGGCTCTAACGTAGCTGTGGGAGACACATTGATTGGTCTGGCTTCAAGTGGCCCCCACTCCAACGGTTATTCATTGATTCGCAAAGTGCTGGAAGTCACCAACACAAATCCCGCCGACCTCGAGTTAGACGGTCGAGCACTGATTGATCTGTTAATGGCTCCAACCAAAATCTATGTTAAATCAATTCTTAATCTGATTGCTCAGTCGCCAGTGCATGCCCTGGCCCATATCACCGGTGGCGGTCTGCTGGAAAATATACCGCGCGTATTACCTGACAATGCCACTGCAGTAATTGACACCAGCGCTTGGCAGCGCCCAACTGTATTCAACTGGTTGCAGGAACAGGGAAATATTGAAGAGCGAGAAATGCACCGAACCCTAAACTGCGGTGTGGGCATGGTACTTTGTATACCCTCTGATACCACGGCTACAGCCTTGGATATCTTGCGAGACAGCGGCGAGCAGGCCTTTGTTCTCGGCACTATTGAAGAGAGCAACGAGGGTGAAGAGCAGGTCAAATTACTCGGCTTATCTGAATGACTGAAACCATGCATCAGGTAGATAAGAAAAAGCGCCTTGTGGTGCTAGTGTCCGGCGGCGGCTCGAATCTGCAATCATTTATAGATGCCTGTGCCTCGGGACAACTAAATGCCGAGGTATCGGCGGTGGTCAGTAATAATCCCGATGCCGGCGGTCTGGATCGAGCTGCCAGAGCCAATATCCCCAATCTGGTGATTGACCATCGCAATTTTGACTGTAGAGATAACTTTGATAAGGCGCTCTGCGAACTGATCGAAAGCTTTGCAGCAGATTTGGTAATCCTCGCTGGCTTTATGCGTATTCTTACCCCTGAATTTGTTAATCACTTTTCGGGTCGCATTATGAATATTCATCCTTCCCTGCTTCCCGCCTACCCCGGATTGCACACCCACAGGCGAGCCATTGAAGCCGGCGACCAGCAAGCTGGAGCCACGGTACATTTTGTCACCCCCGAATTAGATGGAGGCCCATCTATCATTCAGGCTCAGATAGCTATTAAACCAAAGGACAGCGAACAAACTCTGGCCGCTAGAGTTTTAAAGCTCGAACATCTGATATACCCTGAAGCGGTCAGGTGGTTTTGTGAAGGCAAGCTTACTATGCAAGAGGGCATTGTATCGATGGATAACAAGTCTATCCCAAGCAGCGGAATTATTTTTAATCACAGCATAGAACCATCAGCGTAATCCTTAGTCTAAGGGTTATCGAAAAGTCGAGGATAGACATGACAACACTGCGCAATAACTGCATGATAAGCATCCGCCTCGGTTTTACTCTATTGGGCTTTATCTCGGCCTTTAGTCTCGCCTCCGGCTCAGATACTAAGGGCTTAACGAACCATAATCCCAAACTCATTAACAGCTTTGATCTGCGCTACGCAGCCAATTTTAATGGCATGCAAATTGAGGCTGTACACCAGCTTGTGCAACTTGATACTGGCCAATTTAGAGAAACCCTAGAAGCTAAAAATTTTTTGGGCAAGGTGAGGGAACAAGCACTGTTCGATATTTCCGACAGTGGTCAAATTATCCCTAGGGAATACAGCAAGCGCCAAAGATTATTGATCGGTACCCGCACCCAGAAGCAGCAGTTTGATTGGTCAAAAAATCAGCTGATATACACTAAGGGCGACCAGACACAGCAGATTGAAATACAACCTGGCTATTTGGATATCATGTCCCACAAGCTTCAATTGCGACGCGATGTGGCCTCGGGACATAAAACTCTATCCTACGCTGTTATTTCCCGAGGAAAACTGAAACAATATGACTACCGAGTGATAGGCAATGAAGTGCTTACCACTGCTATTGGCCCACTTAACACCAGAGTGATTCAGCGAGTAACAAACACTGCATCCAAAAAAACCAAAATATGGTTGGCAACCGATTGGGGCTATCTGATCGTCAGGCTGGAAAAATTGGATCGAGGCGAAACTCAGGAGCTACAAATTAGCAGCGGGCAGCTAAATAACCATCCTGTTTTACCCTTAAAAATTGATGTAGAGAATTAGCTATGGTTGTAAAAAAATCGGGCTCCAGTAAATTTATTATTGCTATGGGTAGTTTTGTGGCGGTGGCGCTTATCCTTGGCGTTCTCTATCAAACCGGAAGTCTGTCCACACAGGATGACTTGGAAATGATGGGCATAATTCCTGAGCAGACAATCCCTGAACAGACGGCCAAACAGCCGGCACTTCAAGCGCCCGAAGTACCAGTGGCGGAAATTCCACAGCCATCGACCGAACCTGAAGTTGCAACCAAAACAGAAGTAGAAGTAGAAGCCGAACCCAAGGCGAGCCCGCAACCGCAACCATCTGCGCCCTCTCTACCATCACTAGATACCAGCGATAACCTGATTCGCGACCTTGTTATATCGGAAAACTCTCCAGCAAATCTTGCAACATGGCTAGAACCCGAAGATCTTATTCGCCGCTCTGCCAGCTATATTGACGGACTGGCAAGAGGCTCTATTCTTGGAAAGATATTTGCTCTAAACGCTCCTGAAGGCAAATTTACCACCCATCAACAGGGGGATGTGATCTGGCTAAATGCCGGCAACTACGAACGCTACAATAGTACGGTGGCGATCTTGATGTCCCTAGATATGCAACAGATGGCGCAAACTTTTCACAGTATACGGCCGCTCTTAGAGCGTGCATTCGCCGAATTGGGTTACAAACCAAGACAGATGGATGGCATTATTCTACAGACTATCGATAATATTTTAGCGGCTCCAGTGATTGTTGAGCCGCTGCAATTAACCAGAGAATCAGTCACCTATAAATTTGCAGATCCTGAACTGGAGGCGCTGATGCCTCTACAAAAGCAGCTGTTGCGCGCCGGACCAGAAAATACGCGACGTCTTCAACAGCAAGCTAAGGCTCTTAGGGAAGCGCTGTTAAATCCTTAATTTGTGACAGCCTAGGTTTTAGGAAGCGTAACCCCTGTTTGCCCCTGATACTTCCCGTTCCGATCCGCATAGGATGTCTCACAGACCTGATCGGATTCAAAGAAAAGCATCTGCGCAACACCTTCATTGGCATAGATTTTTGCCGGTAGATTGGTGGTATTTGAAAATTCCAGAGTGACATGCCCCTCCCATTCAGGCTCCAAGGGCGTGACATTGACGATAATGCCACAGCGGGCATAGGTGGATTTACCCAAGCAGATGGTCAATACCTGACGGGGAATTCGGAAGTACTCAACGGTGCGCGCCAAGGCAAATGAATTGGGCGGGATAATACAGTAGTCGTTTTTAATATCCACAAAGGCATCATTATCAAAATTCTTTGGGTCCACTGTTTTAGAGTGAATATTGGTGAATATCTTAAATTCATCGGCACAGCGAACATCATAACCATAGCTGGAGACACCGTAGGAAATCACCCGCTGATCACCACTGTAGCGAACCTGCTCTGACTCATAGGGTTCGATCATTTTGTGTTGTTCGGCCATCTGGCGGATCCAGCGGTCTGACTTAATACTCATCTATATTAACTCCAGCTAACTATTGTCTATTTCGTTGAGGGAAAAATTAGTGGCGGTATGATACCCACTTATACAATGACCGCAAACTCGATCTACTGAAAAACAATCTCTGGCGAAGTATCGGAATCTTTGGCCTGAAGTTCAGCCATCACCTTTGCGGCTATGTGCCGATAATAATCCGCTATTTCTGAATTGCCAGCCGCCACCATCGAGGGTATTCCGGCATCCCCCTGCTCGCGAATGGAGCGATCTAAGGGCAAACTTCCCAGTAACTTTGTCTGATACTGCTCAGCAACCTGTGCACCGCCACCATCACCAAAAATCGATTCTTCATGACCGCACTCAGTGCAAATATGCGTGGACATATTTTCCACAATACCCAATACAGGTATTTTGACTTTAAGGAACATTTCGATACCTTTTTTAGCATCTAGCAGGGCGATATCTTGAGGCGTGGTTACAATCACCGCCCCAGAGACGTGTGCTTGCTGCGCCAGAGTTAATTGGATATCCCCGGTGCCGGGCGGCATATCTACCACCAGCACATCCAATTCGCCCCAGTCTGTTTGCTGCAGTAACTGTTGCAGGGCGCCAGCCGCCATGGGGCCGCGCCACACCATAGGCGTTTGCTCTGTAGCCAGATAGGCCATAGACATAGTGGCCAGCCCATGGGCCTGAATCGGCCTAAAGAGCTTTCCATCTATAATTTCCGGCTTCTGGTTTTCCGGCACAGCTAACATCATGGCGATACTGGGACCATAGATATCCGCATCTAATACGCCTACATGCTTGCCCGATGCTTGCAGAGCCAGCGCCAGATTGACCGCCGTTGTCGATTTACCTACACCACCTTTGCCGGAGGCCACAGCCACAATATATTTAACCTGATTTAACACAGAGACTCCCTATTGCTGTTAATAGCTTATTTTTACATGAAAAGTTTATCCAAAATCGCTATAGTGGCGGCTTTTATCAATCATCGGAAAAGATATCTCGACCATGTCAACAAAGCGCCAAATTTTGGTCACCAACGCTCTCCCCTATGCCAATGCAGCGCTGCACCTTGGCCATATATTGGAATACACCCAAACCGATGTGTGGGTGCGCTTCCAGAGGATGCGCGGGCACGCATGTTACTACGTTTCTGCCGATGATGCTCATGGTACAGCCATTATGCTTAAAGCGGATGCAAAAGGCATCAGCGCGGAACAGCATATTGCCGATATGCGCAGTATCCACGAGGCCGATTTCCGGGATTTTTTGATTGGCGTCGACAATTACCACAGCACCCATTCTGAGGAAAATCGAGAATATTCAGAGTTGATATACAAGCGTCTTGTGAAAAATGGGCATATTGCCAAGCGCGAGATCACTCAGTCCTTTGACTCCGAAAAACAGCTTTTTCTGGCAGATCGTTATATCAGAGGCACCTGTCCTAAGTGCAAGACCGAAGATCAATATGGTGATAACTGCGAGGCCTGTAGTGCCACCTATGCACCAACTGATTTAATCGACCCCGTCTCTGTGCTATCCGGAACCACACCGATCGAAAAACAGTCGACCCATTATTTTTTCAAGCTGCCTGAGTTTACCCAGTTTCTAAAAACCTGGACCCGCAGTGGCGCAGTTCAGGATGAGGTGGCCAATAAGTTGGGCGAGTGGCTGGATAGCGGCCTACAAGAATGGGATATAAGCCGCGATGCACCCTACTTTGGCTTTGAAATCCCCGATGCCCCCAACAAGTATTTTTATGTGTGGCTGGATGCCCCCATAGGCTATATGGCGAGCTTTAAAAATCTCTGCGATAGGGAGTCATTGGATTTTGATCAGTTCTGGGCGGCCGATAGTAGCGCCGAACTGTACCACTTTATCGGCAAAGATATTGTCAATTTCCACGCCCTGTTCTGGCCCGCTATGTTATCTAGCGCCAATTTTAGAACACCCACTAAGGTCTGTGTGCATGGCTTTGTCACTGTCAATGGTAAAAAGATGTCCAAATCTCGGGGCACCTTTATTAATGCGCGCTGCTATCTGGACCACCTAAATCCGGAGTATCTGCGCTACTACTACGCCTCTAAACTCTCCAACTCAGTAGAAGATATAGATCTAAATCTCGAAGACTTTATACAGAGAGTGAACAGTGACCTAGTCGGCAAACTGGTCAATATAGCCAGTCGCTGTGCAAAATTTATTACCAAGGGCAATGATGGCCTGCTGTCGGCGACTGTTGAGAATCCGGCACTGTGGCAACAGGTAAGCGGCGCCGGGGAGAAAATTGCCGATTTCTACGAGAACCGCGACTACAGTAAGGCGATCCGAGAGATTATGGCTCAGGCCGATGCTGCCAATGAATATATTGCCGCCAAGGAGCCGTGGAAGCTCAATAAAGACCCAAGTAAGCAACAGCAAGTACAGGATATCTGCTCATTGGGAATCAATCTATTTCGTGTGTTGCTGACATACTTAAAGCCGGTGTTGCCAGCAATGACCGCCGATGGAGAGCACTTTCTCAACGATTGTTTGAGTTGGGAGAGCATACAGGCACCACTCACTGAACACAGAATAAATAACTTTAAACCACTGCTGCAACGGGTGGAAAAAGAAAAGGTCGACGCTATGCTAGAAGCCAGCAAACAGGAAGCCGAACAGGCCGCCGCAACGCCTCACAAAGGACCATCGGCCGGTGAGCCTATCGCCGACGAAATCGGCTTTGATGACTTTATCAAAGTGGACCTGAGAGTGGCGCGTATTGTGAAAGCGCAAGCCGTTGAGGGTGCTGACAAACTGCTCGCCCTAACACTGGATATAGGCGGCGAGACTCGCAATGTGTTCTCAGGCATCAAGTCATCATACAAACCCGAAGATCTCGAGGGTCGACTCACAGTTATGGTCGCTAACCTAGCCCCCCGAAAAATGCGCTTTGGGGTTTCCGAGGGCATGGTGTTGGCAGCAGCTGATAACAAGGGCATCTATCTTCTTGCACCAGATAGTGGTGCAATACCTGGACATCGAATCACCTAAATTCATAGCAAAATAAGGTCTGTAGAGGTATTTTTTTAGGCTCGCGAGTGAATTTGTTATTCCTAAAAGCACTAAAAACAAGGCCTTTATATATTGAATCGAGATAGGTAATTCCACGATAATACATATCTATTAGGGTAATTTGAGAAAACCATGCAAGAAGTGGCGGTAATTCTGGTCAGTTCAGTTCTGATCAACAACTATGTGCTGGTGCAGTTTCTTGGGCTGTGCCCCTTTATGGGCGTCTCAAAAAAACTTGAATCAGCTATAGGTATGTCCGCCGCTACCACCTTTGTGCTGACGCTGACCGCCATGGCCAGTCATATAGTCAATAAAATGCTGCTGATTCCACTCGGACTGGAGTATTTGCGCACCATCAGCTTTATTCTGGTAATCGCCGCAGTGGTTCAGTTCACCAAAATGTTTATTGAAAAAACCAGCCCCCTGCTGTATCGAGTACTGGGTGTATTCTTACCCCTGATCACTACCAACTGTGCGGTACTGGGGGTAGCACTACAAAATTCCTCCAAAGATTTAAACTTTATGCAAGCATCTTTCTACGGTTTTGGTGCAGGCGCTGGCTTCTCGCTGGTACTTATCCTATTTTCAGCTATGCGTGAAAGATTGGCTGCCGCAGATATCCCACAGCCATTTGAAGGAGCGGCTATAGCGATGATAACTGCCGGACTTATGTCTCTGGCATTTATGGGATTCAGTGGGCTGGTATAAATGTTAGACATAGTTATACAACAACCCATAGTTGCTGCGCTGGTTGCCTTAGTTAGCCTAGGGTTGATATTTGGTGCTCTGCTGGGGTTCGCCGCCGAAAAATTTAAAGTCCATGGCGACCCGGTAATAGACCAGATCGATGAACTGTTACCACAGACTCAATGTGGACAATGCGGCTTTCCCGGATGCCGCCCCTACGCAGAATCTATCGCCGACGGAGATGCCATCAATAAATGCCCTCCCGGCGGTCAAGCCACCATCAATGCGATCGCCAGTTTGCTGGATGTACCGGCACCAGACCTAGATGAGGAACACGGCCAGGAGTCAGAGGTCAAGACCGTCGCCTATATTCGCGAAGATGAATGTATTGGTTGCACCAAGTGTATTCAAGCCTGTCCCGTAGATGCTATCTTGGGCGCAGCAAAATTGATGCACACAGTGATTGTCGACGAGTGCACCGGCTGCGATCTCTGTGTTGAGCCCTGCCCTGTGGACTGTATTGATATGCTTCCCGTAGAACAGGATATAAGTCAATGGCAATGGCCCGCACCGCAAACTCCCGACGGATTGATAGCCACTGATGGAATGAACAACCCCAATCTGGCTGGACAGGATAACCCTGAGCCCAACCGAGAGGATGCCGCATGAGAAAAACTTGGCTAACACCAGGCGGCGTTCATCCTCCGGAAAACAAACAGCAATCCCTGACTCAGCCGATCGGTGAACTGCCAATCCCCGACAGGTTAGTGGTGCCGCTCAGTCAGCATATAGGCGCGCCCTCCATCGCCTGCGTAAAGGTAGGGGATTGCGTTCTTAAGGGACAGAAAATTGCCGATTCCGCGGGCTCGGTGTCGGTAGCGGTCCACGCACCCACCTCTGGCACTATTACGGCAATTGAAGCCCGTCCTGTCGCCCACTCTTCAGGGATGACAGCGCCCTGTATTGAAATCTCCAACGATGGTCTGGATCAATGGATTGCATCTGAGGGCATTGCAGATTTTGAACATACAAGTCCCAGCGCCCTGTTGAGCGTAATTACTGAAGCTGGCATTGCAGGTATGGGGGGTGCCGGTTTTCCAACAGCGGTAAAACTCAACCCCGGCTTCCAGCGCCCAATTGATACGCTAATTATCAATGCCACCGAATGTGAGCCCTACATTACCGCTGACGATGCCCTTATTCGCGAGCGCGCAGAGGAAATTATCGAGGGTGTGCGCATACTCAGCCATATACTGGGCAACCCAAGTAATATTTTGATTGGTATAGAGGACAATAAACCTGAGGCCATTGCCGCACTGAGGCCACATATCCAAGATACGGGTATCAGTCTGGTGTCGTTTCCCACAAAATACCCCTCCGGTGGTGAGAAACAGCTTATTTATATTCTCACTGGCAAAGAACTGCCAAGTGGTCAGATACCAGCAGATATTGGAACCGTCTGCGTTAATATAGGCACAATCTATGCGATAAAACGTGCCGTTGTCGATGCTCAGCCCCTGATCTCAAGAGTGACCACGGTAACCGGCAAAGCCTGTGCTATTAACCGCAATTACAACGTGCTTATAGGCACAGCGGTAAGCCATTTACTACAGCACAATAACTTCGATCAGCAGGCCTGTAGCAGAGTTGTTATGGGGGGGCCTATGATGGGCTTTAGTCTGACATCCGAGGATGTTCCGATCGTCAAGACTAGCAACTGCATTCTGGCACCCATCTATCAGGAAATACCAGAGGACGAACCTGCACAACCTTGTATTCGCTGTGGTATGTGCGCTGAAGTCTGCCCGGCATCTCTGCTACCGCAGCAATTGTTCTGGTATTCACAGGCTAAAGACCATGATCGACTGCAAGCGCACAATCTATTTGACTGTATTGAATGTGGCGCCTGTTCCTATGTTTGCCCGAGTAATATTCCTCTGGTTCAGTACTATCGCAATAGCAAAGGCGAGATAAAAACAGCACAGCAGGAAAAGGTTAAGTCAGATCATGCTCGCGAGCGCTTCGAATTCCATAAACAGCGGATAGAACAAGCAGAGCAAGAGCGAGAGGCCAAACGCGCGGCGCGCCGTGAAGCTGCAAAACAGGCCAAGTCTACAACCGCCGGCTCGGGGTCTGCCGCAGATATAGTGGCCGCCGCTCAGGCGCGCGCGGCGGCTAAAAAGCTTAATCCAGAACAGCAACAGGCCAAACTTGAGCGCGCTGTAGCCAGTGCAGAAATGCGCACGCAGAAAGCTCAAGAGAAACTGGACAGCGCTACAGCTAATAATGATACTGAAGAAAAACTTAATGTGTTCAGCGCAGCGCTTACAGCAGCACAACAAAAACTTGATCAGGCAAAGGCTCGTCTGGCGGAGCATAAATAATAATGGCGTTTAAACAGATTACCTCACCCCATGCCCATGCAGCGCAGAATACTGCCAAGGTTATGCAACTGGTGTTGTGGTCCACCATTCCAGGTCTGTTAGCGCTGAGCTGGCACTTCGGCTGGGGCGCCCTGATCAATATATTGTTGGCGACCATCACCGCCGTGCTCAGCGAAGCGCTCATTATTAAATTGCGCAAACGCTCTGTGCGTTTTTATCTCAGCGACTACAGCGCCGTGGTTACCGCTGTGCTGCTGGGTCTGGCGCTGCCGCCTCTATGTCCATGGTGGGTAGTGGTGACCGGCAGCCTGTTCTCTATAGTGATCGCCAAGCAACTGTTTGGCGGTCTGGGCTACAACCCATTTAACCCGGCGATGGTGGGCTATGTGGTATTGCTGATCTCATTCCCGGTACAGATGACCACCTGGGTGACACCCCTTGCACTGCTACCGGAGGGCATCTCTCACCCAGATATAATTGAGTCTTTTAGAATAGTATTGGGGGTCTCAATACCCGTAGATGGAGTGACAGGTGCCACCCCATTAGATAGCTTTAAATATGCTCTAGGCCTAACCGCAGACCAGATCTATCAGCAAGATCCACTGTTCAGTCGTGCAAAATTTGCCAGCGTGGGCTGGGAATGGGTGAATCTGGGCTTTCTTGTTGGCGGTATTATTATGCTGGCGAGCCGCTTGTTTACCTGGCATGGCCCAGTTGCAATGCTCGCTACCCTGGCTCTGCTGTCAGTTATCTTTTGGGATGGTGGCAGCTCACAGAGCCCGGGCTCACCGCTGATGCACCTGTTGAGCGGCGCCTCCATGATGGGCGCATTTTTTATTCTTACCGACCCTGTCTCCTCCGCTGTCAGTAATCGTGGGCGACTAGTTTACGGCGCATTGATTGGATTCTTGGTCTATATCATTCGCGCTTGGGGCAACTACCCAGATGCTGTGGCCTTTGCTGTGCTACTGGCGAATTTTAGCGCGCCGCTTATCGATAACTACACATTGCCGCGCACCTATGGCCACACTGATCGTCGCAGAGCCACAGAGAAGGTCGAAGACTGATGATATTGAAATCCATTAGCGCCAACAGTCTACTACTGGCAGTTTTTGCCTTGGTGACCGCGCTTATTCTGGCCACTACGGATAGACTCACCGAGGAGCGCATTGCAGAATCTGAGCGCATGGCCGCGCAGCGAGCACTATTTGAAATTGTGCCGCTAGATCGCCATAACAACGACCTACTGGTGGATTTACAACCCATACCAGAGCAGTACTGGTCAAAGCTGGGATTAACCGACGGTGGAGACATTTATATAGCGCGCTTTAACGATCAGCCTATTGCCGCGATCATTCCCTCGGTTACCTCCAAGGGGTACAGTGGTGATATTGCTATGATTGTCGGCGTTAATTTCGATGGCACTATTGCCGGGGTACGCGTTGTTGAGCATCGCGAAACACCCGGACTGGGCGATAAGGTAGATCTAAAGAAAAGCGATTGGATACTCAGCTTTAATGGCAAATCTCTATCCAACCCACAAGCAACTGGTTGGAACGTAACAAAAGATAAGGGCGACTTTGATCAGTTCACAGGGGCTACCATTACGCCACGCGCTGTGATTCATCAAATAGCTCAAACTCTGGAGTACTTCGCTGATGACAGCGAGCGCTTACTGTTAGCCATTGAACCCAAGGATCCACAAACATCGACTCATCAGCAGGAAATACCATGAGCGACATCACATTTTCTGAAGTGTCCAAAAGCGGGCTCTGGACTAATAATCCGGCTCTGGTACAGCTGCTTGGGCTATGCCCTTTATTGGCGGTGACTGGCACTGTGGTCAATGCTCTGGGATTGGGTTTGGCAACGATGATGGTACTGGTAGGCTCTAATATAATGGTCTCACTTATTCGCCGTCATGCGAGTGATGCAATCAGACTTCCCGTCTTCGTGATTATTATTGCCACTTTTGTCACCTGTGCTGAACTGCTGATGAAAGCTTTTACTTACGAGTTGTATCAGATACTGGGTATATTTATTCCTTTAATTGTTACCAACTGTGCCATTCTCGGCCGCGCTGAAGCCTTTGCCAGCAAAAATAATGTAGGCATGGCCGCCCTAGATGGTTCTATGATGGGTTTGGGGTTTCTTCTAGTGCTTCTTGCATTGGGGTCCATTCGAGAACTACTGGGACAGGGGACCCTATTAGTGGATATGCACCTACTTTTCGGCAGCATTGCATCTGACTGGGCTGTAAGGCCTTTCGGTGATAACTACAGCTTTTTGGTTATTATACTGCCGCCTGGAGCATTTCTGGTTATGGGCTTCTTAATCGCTATGAAAAATATTATCGATGAAAGCTTAAAGCAACGCGCTGACGCCCAGAAATCTGCTCCCGTGAAAGGGGCTAAACGTATCAGAACCACCGGCCATATTTCCTAGCCCATATTTTTCATAAAATATCCGGGCTGGATGGAAGTGCGGATAAGTCACCAAGGCAACGCATCCAAATCTACATTGCCACCACTGAGAATAATGGCTACACGCTTACCCTGAAACTGCTCGGGCCAATCCATAATCGCGGCCAGCGGCACAGCGGCAGAGGGCTCCACAACCATTTTTAGTCGCGTCCAGATCAAGCGCATGGCTTCCACAATACGCTTCTCAGAAGTCAATAAAATATCATCTACCTGATCGCGAATAATTGCAAAATTACGCACCCCCAGCGTGCCGCGCAACCCATCGGCAATGGTATTGGGTTTGAACTGGGTCAGTCTAGTGCCGCTTTTAAAGCCCTGCCAGGCGTCGTTAGCCCCTTCGGGTTCGGCACCGAGCACGCGGATACCTGTGGTTGATTGTTTAACGCAGATGCTCGTACCCCCTAACAGACCACCCCCACCCACTGGGGCCATCATAATATCTATGGGTTGTTCGATCTGCTGCAAAGTCTCAAGTGCCACTGTGCCCTGCCCGGCAATAATCACATCGCTATCATAGGGGTGCACTAAGTTTGTGCCCTGTTCTTTTATCAGTCTGGCGACCGTGCCTTCGCGTGCGGCCATATTGGATTCGCAGAACTCTATGCTGGCGCCATAACCTGCAACTGCGGCTTTTTTAACGGAGGGGGCATTCTCTGGCATTACTACAGTGCAGGGTGCACCGCGCAGAGCTGCGGCCCAGGCCAGCGCGGCACCATGGTTGCCAGAGGAATGGGTGATAACACCCTGTTGTAGGCTGGCGTCATCTAGGGAAAAAACTGCATTGCAGGCACCGCGGGCTTTAAAGGCGCCGATCTTTTGCAGATTTTCAGCTTTAAACAGAAGCTCGCAGCCAATAATCTGATTAAGCGCGCGGCTCTGCAATATTGGCGTGCGATGGATATAGGGCTGAATACGCCCATAAGCCTGCTGGATATCCTTAAGGGTAACTGTCATGCTGTCAGTGTAACCCAAGGGTTTATTTAAAGCTTGCGACCACGGTTAGCAGCGATTCTTAAACGCAATGCATTGAGTTTGATAAAGCCCTCGGCATCCGCCTGATTGTAAGCACCACCGTCATCGTCAAAGGTGGCGATATTGGCATCAAATAAACTGTCATCTGATTTACGACCGACAACGCTGACACTGCCTTTGTAGAGCTTAACTCGCACCTCACCATTAACTGATTCTTGGCTCTGATCTATGGCTGTCTGCAACATGCTGCGCTCTGGCGCCCACCAGTAACCGTTATAAATCAGTTTGGCATATCTGGGCATTAGCTCATCTTTAAGATGCGCCACTTCACGATCGAGAGTTATGGATTCAATAGCGCGGTGGGCTTTCATCATCACTGTTCCCGCAGGTGTTTCATAACAGCCGCGGGACTTCATGCCCACATAGCGATTCTCGACAATATCCAGTCGCCCCACGCCATTGGCACCGGCGACCTTGTTGAGATATTCAATTACCGTAGCCGGCGACATCTGTTCACCATCAATGGCAACTATATCGCCTTTTTGATAGCTGATATTCAAATAGGTCGGCTGCTCCGGCGCCTGCTCCGGCGCCACAGTCCAACGCCACATATCATCCTCTGCCTCAGACCATGGATCTTCCAGATTGCCACCTTCGTAGGAGATATGCAGCAGGTTCGCATCCATCGAGAACGGGGATTTTTTACCTCGCTTCATCTCCACAGGAATACTGTGTTGCTCGCAGTAAGCCATTAGCTTATCCCGAGAATTAAGGTCCCATTCTCGCCACGGCGCAATCACCTGAATACCGGGCTTGAGTGCATAGGCACCCAGCTCAAAACGCACCTGATCATTACCCTTTCCAGTAGCACCATGGGAGATAGCATCCGCATTAGTTGCATTGGCAATTTCAATCAAGCGCTTGGCGATCAGCGGCCGAGCTATAGAGGTTCCCAACAGGTATTCGCCCTCATAGATGGTATTGGCGCGAAACATTGGGAATACAAAGTCTCGGGCATACTCTTCACGGAGATCATCGATATAAATCTCTTTAACCCCCAGCGCTTGCGCCTTAGCGCGCGCGGGCTCCACCTCTTCACCCTGACCTATATCAGCAGTAAAGGTAACCACTTCGCACTGATACTCCTCCTGCAACCACTTGACGATAACCGAAGTATCCAGACCGCCTGAGTAAGCGAGAACCACTTTATTGATCGATGACACCTGACTAAATCCTATACGTTAAGAAACCGAGGCGAATTTTACCCTAATTTGACCGCTATGTGTGTCGTTTATAACTGCATTTGCAACCTTATCTAGACACCACTTGCCTCCAAAGCCTGTTATGAGGCTGAGGTTTAGGGTAGCATTGGCACCCTAACTGCGGATACTTCTCTCATGGATCAAATAAGCATTATCCAACCCGACGACTGGCATCTGCATCTTCGCGATCATACGGCCTTAGCAACCACTGTTCCGGCCGCCGCAAGGGGCTTCGGGCGCGGTATTGTGATGCCCAACCTTGCACCTCCGGTAACCACTGTGGCCGAGGCCAGTGCTTACCGCGATAGAATTTTGTCCTATCGGCCTGCCGGATCAAACTGGGAACCACTGATGGTTCTCTATCTGACCGACAACACCAGCACAGAGGAGATTCGCTCAGCCGCCAACTGCGGATTTATTTACGGTTGCAAATACTATCCGGCCGGAGCCACCACCAATTCAGATTCGGGCGTCACCGATTTGGCCAATATTCATGCTGTACTGGAGACCATGCAAGAGTTGGGTATGGTGCTGCAACTGCATGGCGAAGTGACCGATACCGATGTGGATATCTTTGATCGAGAGGCAGTTTTTATCGACCGGCATCTGCTCGGGTTAGCCGAAAATTTTCCTAAGTTGAAAATAGTGTTAGAACATATAACCACCCGTCAAGCTGCGGACTTCGTGACCTCAGCTACAGACAATATTGCCGCCACAATCACCCCCCAGCATTTGCTGTACAACCGCAACCATATGTTGGCAGGTGGCATCCGGCCGCATCTCTTTTGCCTGCCAATTCTCAAGCGCAATATTCATCAGAGGGCGTTGCTGGATGTGGCAACCAGCGGCAATAAAAAGTTTTTTCTTGGCACAGATTCCGCACCCCATGCTCAAGAACACAAAGAAAGCGCCTGTGGCTGTGCCGGATGCTTTAGCCACCCTGCAGCTATAGAACTCTATGCCGAAGTATTCGAACAGGCTGGTGCGCTGACCGAACTGGAGGCATTTGCCAGCAAGAATGGCCCTGACTTTTACGGCCTACCCTACAACAGATCGTCGATCACCCTGCGTCGCGAGCCGTGGCAAATACCATCAGCTGTACCCTTTAATGACTCTCAGATTATTCCACTGGCCGGCGGCAACAGTATTAATTGGAGGCTGGCGTGATGGAAATGCCAGAAGAACTACTTAAACCATCGCTGATGGCTCGGCGCTTTCGGGGTTTCTTGCCGGTGGTTATAGATGTAGAAACCGGTGGATTTAATGCTGGCACCGATGCCCTGCTAGAAATTGCCGCCGTTATTTTAGAGATGGACAGTCAGGGAAACCTGCAAATCAAAGACAGCTATAGCAAAAATATAGAACCCTTTGCGGGCGCTGTGGTCGAGCAAGCGGCATTGGAGTTTACCGGTATCGATATCTACGATAGCGAACGCATGGCCGAAGAAGAGGGCGAGGCGCTAAGAGAAATTTTCCAACCTATTCGACGAGAAATTACCGAAACTGGGTGCACGCGCGCGGTGATGGTCGCCCACAATGCCCATTTTGATCTCGGCTTTGTCAATGCTGCAGTGGGCAGAAACCAGATTAAACGCAATCCATTTCACCCATTTTCTTGTTTTGATACCTCGGGCTTGGCGGGACTAGCCTATGGTCAGACCGTGCTGGCCAAAGCCTGCCAAGCTGCCAATATAGAGTTTAACAACGAAGATGCCCACAGCGCACTCTACGACACAACAAAAACCGCCGAACTGTTTTGCAGCATAGTTAACCGATGGAAGGCGCTCGGCGGATGGGTCGACAGTTGATTACTTACCCTGCAACAATAGAGCCGATTGGTAAATATCTTTTTTGTTGCCACCGCAAATTTTAGCGGTTAGAGAAGCTGCTTTTGATGCTGGCAACTCCTGAAGTAGCATACTTAGCATTTTTTCCGCGTCGACAGAAACCCTATCCACTTTCGACTTAGTACCGGCAACCACTAATACAATCTCTCCACGCTGCTGATTACTATCTGCGGTTACCTGTGTATGTAATCCAGCGAGATTACCCTGCAAATAGGTCTCGAATGTTTTACTGATTTCTCGACCCATAAAGGCCGGCCGGTCCGCACCTAAACTATCGATCATATCGGCAAGAGTAGCGGCGATGCGGTGAGGCGCTTCATAAAAAATCAGGGTTTCCGAGTTGCTCTTTATCTCCGCCAATACAGTCTTGCGCTGACTGCCTTTAGCGGGCAAAAACCCGCCAAAATAAAAACTGTCAGTGGGTAAGCCGGAGACACTTAGTGCAGCAATGGCCGCGCAGGCTCCGGGAATAGGCAGCACATTAAATCCGCGGCTGCGCGCCTCGGCCACAAGCCTATAGCCGGGATCTGAAATTAAGGGCGTGCCAGCATCGGAGATCAGCGCAATATCCTCGCCATCAGCCAGACGCTTAAGCAGATTATCCATGATTCTTCTATCCGCCTGATCATGGTAGGCTACACAGGGTTTATCTATACTGAAGTGATCCAGTAATTTTTTGCTGTGGCGAGTATCCTCGCAGGCAATTAAATTCGCAGACTGGAGAGTCTGCACAGCACGAGGTACCATGTCGCCCAGGTTGCCGATGGGTGTAGCTACAATAGTTAACGTACCAGTTCGATTGGAGTCCATGAATAAAAACACTTTGTCATTGTTTGTTGTAGTTAGCATATTAGCCTTTATTGGTGGTTGCACGCCAACTACAACCACTAATACTGCACTAAATCCCATTATCTCAGCTACCACTGAAACTGATATCTCGGCTCGACAGCAGGCTTTAACTATTTTGAACTCTGTGGACATCGGCGCAGATGGCGAATTAGCTGACAGCGTCAAACTCGACGCGGCCTATTTATTTGCCAGTGCCGACGACCTTCAAGACAGTATTAATACCTTGGAGACAATCAACCCTCAAAACCTCAGCGATAGGCGCTTTGTAGACTATAGCCTCCTGGCAATAGAGACCTATGTAGCATTATTTGCTATGCCATTGGCCGCGCAAAGGCTTGAGCAACCGCGTTTTATTGCCCTAAACAGCAGACTCAGAACGGCATTGCGACAGCGCATACTGCGTCTGCGAGCCGAGGTACAGTTTGCCTTGGGCAATGATGATCAGGGCTTTAAAGCACTGCTTGATTTAACAAAAACATTAAAACGCAAAAGAGAGATTCGTGCCGTTCACGACCAGATATGGCATCAGATTTCTCGCACTCCCTACCAGTATCTGGATCGGGGTAGCAATCACACCAACACTACCTTGGCTGGGTGGCTACAGTTAGCTGCTGCGAGTCGTGGCTATCAAAGCGACCCCAGTAGACAGGCAAGCGTATTTTCCGAGTGGAAACGGCGCTGGAGAACTCATCCAGCTGCAAAAATCCCTCCCAGCCAATTTAGTCACAGCAGACGATGGGGTAGTAATCCAAACCAAGTGGCCATGCTTTTGCCGTTGCAGGATCAATATAAGATTCCCAGCTATACATTGATCGATGGCTTTTTAGAGGCTTACTACCAGGCATTGTCCGCCACTGAAACTGATCGGCACACTGACCGAGAAAAGGCTCCGGAAATCCGTATTTACGATACCTCAAAGCAGCCCATTCAGGACCTGTACAATCGGGCGGTGAAGAATGGTGCCAATATGATTATTGGCCCGATGCGCCAATCGCAAGTTGAACGCTTAATGACAGCTCCAACACTGCCGGTGCCGACGCTGAGCTTAAATCGACTGGACAACGATCAGGCTGTGCAGCCAGAGAATTTATACCAGTTTGGCCTCTCTCCCCTAGACGAGTTAACACAGATTGCCGACCGCGCTTGGAATAAAGGCCTGAGAAACATTGTATTAATCGTACCTGACAATATCTGGGGTGGACAATCGGCGGAGTTTTTTAACAGCTACTGGACTGCAAAAGGCGGCAAGCTATTAGAGGATGTCAGGTATCCGTCTTCCGTCAATGACTTTACGCAGCTGTTAAAACCGCCTCTTCAGATAGATTTGAGTGAGCAGCGCAGCTTACAGATTAAACGATTTATCAATAGCAGGGTGAAGTATACCGCTAGAAGAAGGCAGGATATTGATCTGGTGGTGATGCTAGGTTATCCACTGAAGGCTCGGCAGATAAAACCTGCTCTGGATTTTCTTTATGCCTCGGACGTACCTGTGGTAGCTACCTCTCATATCTACAATGGCGAGCAACAGGTGGGATTAGATCGCGATCTCTCCGGTGTTGAATTCTCTTCTATGCCCTGGACATTGGCTGGGCATCTTGCAAAGGATTTAAAGCCAGATAAGCAACTTCATACTGCTTACCGCCATCTATACGCCATGGGGCGGGATAGTTTTCTGCTCTACAGAAATATGGATCGATTAAAGCATGCTGAATCACCACCCATTTATGGTTCAACCGGCTTGCTCTCCCTGAAAAACAATGTGGTGGTGCGAGAACCAAAATGGGCTAAATTTAAACAGGGAAAAGTAGTGGAAATTCAATACTAGCAAGCGTATTAAGAGTCTTATGGAGAAGCCTATTGTTCGGCATACGAAGTAAAAAATTAGCTCACCCACAGGTGCAGGGTTCCGACTCTGGAGACAAAGCACAGGGCGATTGGGCTGAAGAACTGGCTTGTCAGTGGCTTGTGGAGCAGGGATTAGTGTTGCGGGATCGAAATTTTCGTACCCGCTACGGCGAAATCGACCTGATAATGCAAAGTGGCGATTGCTTAATTTTTGTAGAAGTTAGATACCGCAAGACTGTAAAATTTGGCAGTGCGGAGGAATCCATAACCTCTAAAAAATGTCAGAAACTGACAGCGGCGGCTCAGGGCTACCTGTTGGCCAACAGCTATGAAAGCAATACCCCGATAAGATTTGATGCTGTGGCTCTCAGCCCTTCCAGAGACTCTTATTTAGGCTGTACTATCAACTGGATTCAGAATATCCTAACCTAATGACTACCGGAACACTCACTATGGATCAAACGGTCTTTCAACATTTTCAGAATCATATTCAAACCACCATGGCGATGGGGGAAGGCTGTGCTGAAAAGATATCTAATGCAGCAGAAAAATTAACCACGGCACTGCTGGCTGGACAGACCATATATAGCTGCGGACTTGAAGATAGCGCATCTCTATCTCAGCTACTTGTTAACTATTTGACCTCTGGCTATCAGATAGAACGACCGGGATTCCCCGCAATTGATCTGCAAGCCATCGCCAATAATGCCAAGGATGATGAATGTTTTTCGAGACCTCTGTATATCCACGGGCAGAGTGCTGATATATTGATGCTGTTTAGTATAGGTGGCAATAACCCAATATTGAAAAAAGCCATTGATTCTGCGGTTGAAAAAGGTATGTTGGTGATTCTGCTCTCTGCAGCGGATGATAACCTGCTATCAGAGGGGCTGGGGCATAATGATATTGAAATACCCACCGCTGAGTACGGCAGGCAGTTTTCCACTACTGCGGGGTTTTTGACCATCCAGTGCCTTTGCACTTTAATTGACAACAAAATTTTCGGAGGAGACTAAATGCAACGGTTAACCGTGCTTATCAGCATATTACTACTAGTGGGTTGCACCAGTGTAGTGAACCACCTGACCACAGAACCCTTTCAACCAGACCCTACCAAGAAGGGCGTGGCATCCAGTGTTAGTGATATGAAAATGGGCACCTTTATTGGCGTTAATATCAAAAAAGCCGACCCCAGTCTGGATGATGCTCATATTAATGTGACCGTGGTAAATTCGATTATCCTGTTGGCTGGAGAAGTCCCTACTAAAGAATTAAAAACACTGGCGGGCAAGGTAGCGCGGGACTACACAGGGGTGCGGAAAGTGCACAACGAGTTACAGGTACGAGGAAACACCTCCCTAGTATCGCGCACTAATGACGCTATTCTCTCTGCGCAGATCAAGACTAGGTTGGTTTTTGATAAGCAGGTAAAGCATTCGCAAATAACCGTGGTTGTGGAGGATGGTGTAATTTTTCTAATGGGCACCACCACGCAGAGCAATGGCGGCCTAGCTGCCACTATTGCCAGCAGTAATAGCGGTGTGCGCAAGGTGGTTAAGGTTTTTGAGTATGTGGACTAGTCTAGATATTTCATAAGATATCTGGACTAAACCAACTCAAAGAGACCTTTACACGGATAGAGATTTTGTTCTCAGACAAGGCAAAATCGCACGGAGTAAGGGAGTTTATTGATCATAAATGACCGAATGAGTACGATTTTAACGCCGTATGAGAGCAAAAGATCATCTGTGCAAAGGTATCTCAATGGCTATAGCTGTGGCCTCTCCCCCCCCAATACAGAGACTGGCTATACCCTTGGTTCCTCCACGTTGTTGCAACGCATGAATCAGTGTCACTATAATTCTCGCTCCACTGGCACCTATGGGATGCCCCAATGCACAGGCACCACCATTGACGTTGAGCAGATCCCGAGAAATACCCAGCTCGTGCATAGCCGCCATGGCAACCACTGCAAAGGCTTCATTGATTTCCCAGAGATCCACATCTTCAACGGACCATCCTACAGACTTTAATGTTTTGTTGATTGCTATAACCGGTGCGGTAGTGAACCACTCTGGCTCTTGGGAGGCTTGATCATAGCCCTGTATTAACGCGATAGGCTGCAACCCTCTTGCTGCGGCCTCATCTGCCATCATTAGGGTCAGTGCAGCGGCGCCGTCGGAGATAGAACTAGCATTTGCAGCGGTGACGGTACCATTTTTATCAAATGCGGGTCGCAGTTGCGGAATCTTGTCCAATCTGGCAGTGCCGGGCTGCTGGTCTGTGTCTACTACCACATCTGCTTTACCGGTTGTCAGGGTAACCGGAGCAATTTCTGCCTTAAAAAGCCCCTGCTCAATGGCCTTGTTAGCACGCTGCAAAGACTCTATGGCATAGGCATCCTGTAACTCGCGGCTAAAACCGTATTTAGTCGCACATTTTTCCGCAAAATTACCCATGGCAACCCCCTGATAGGGATCTTGTAAGCCATCACATTGCATATGATCAAGCATCTGGGCGCTGCCAAATCTATATCCCTGACGTCCCTGTGGAATCAAATAGGGCGCCCGACTCATATTCTCCATACCACCGGCAATAACCAGCTTAGACTGACCTGAACGCAGCGCATTGCCAGCCATCATCACCGCATTCATTGCGGATCCGCAGACCTTATTAATGGTGGTGCAAGCAGTATCCAAACTGAGTCCCGCAGCCACAGATGCCTGCCTGGCAGGAGCTTGACCCACGCCGGCACTGAGTACACAACCCATTAAGACCTCGTCGATCTGATCAGCCTCTAAGCCAGCATTTTTTAACGCTGCACGAATTGCTACGGCGCCGAGTTCTGGGGACGGTAACGAAGATAGACTACCCAACATACTGCCTATTGGCGTGCGGGTTGCGGACAATATGGCGATGGGCTTAGACATAGAACATTCCTTGATCTAGTTGCCGAGCAGATTAACTTACTTAACCACGCGTAGCGAGGCTTTTTGCTTGGATTTGGATGACTTCTTGGTCGGCGTTTTGCCCAACTTAGCCGATGGCACCACCGTTGGTCCCTTGGGATCTGTAGGGGGCGGATCGTCTTGAGGACCTTCTATCTCAAAAACCATACCCTGACCATTTTCATGAGCATAGATGCCGATAATTGCACCCAGTGGGACATAAATATCTATAGGTATGCCACCAAATTTTGTCGATAGTCGCAGATGCTCATCATTCATCTCAAATTTACTGACAGCACGTGGGGCAATGTTAAGAACTATCTGGCCATCAGTAACGAATTGCTGAGGAACCTCAACGCCCGAATAATAGGCATCAACTGCAACATAAGGCGTGCAATCACTGTCCACAATCCACTCATAGAAGGCTCTGAGTAAATAGGGTCGATTGGGCCTCATAGTCATCTCTCGATACTAAGCGCGAATTTCACGCTCGAGGTCGGTGAGACTCTCTTGGAACGAAGGCCGATCAAATAGGCGCTCGAGATAGTCCAGAAGAGATTTTGTCCGAGGATTGTTGGGCAGGTCGATACCCAGCTGCGGAAGGCGCCACAGCATAGGTGCCAGACAACAGTCAACCAGGGTAAATTCTTCACTCATAAAGAACGGCATTTCGGAAAAAACATCAGAGATCGTAATTAAAGATTCTCTAAATTCTTTTCGTGCAGCCTGTGATTTTTTGGATTCAGGATTGTCAATAATCGTATCTACCAAGGCACACCAATCGCGCTCGATACGATGGATCAACAACCGACTCTGGGCTCTGGCCACCGGATAGACAGGCAACAGTGGTGGATGCGGGAATCGCTCATCCAGATACTCCATTACCACTTTAGATTCATAGAGAGCCAAGTCGCGATCGACCAAGGTCGGCAAAGTACCGTAGGGATTGGCCTCAAGAACTTCCTGAGTCACGCTTTTTGAATCAATATCCTCAATATCAACGGTTACCCCTTTTTCAGCCAGTACAATACGTACCCTGTGACTGTACTGAGAACTCGGGTCGGAGAATAATGTCATCGATGATCGTCGCAAAATAGCCTCTCATTGTTTTAATCTTAGTGACGCACAAGCGTCTATTTATCTGTCAGTTTTATTTCGCAGCCGATGGCGAAGTCTCAACCAACTCTAGTGGATATCCTTCCAGTACTCTCGGTTCAAAAGAACCACGGGAACCAGCAATAGCAACAAGAATAAAAGAACCCATCTGCCAATATGCTTGCGCTGTTCCGCCATAGGCTCTGCTACGTAAGTCAGAAAATTAACCAGATCGTAAACGGCCTCTTCATACTCCGCTTCATTCATAGTACCAGATTTTACTAGATTGAACCGCCCGCAGGGATCCTCAAGTAGATCTTCACCAGTTAGCAAATCTCGCTTGATGCCACCATTGGCCGCTTTTACTGGGCCTGGAGCACATTCCTGCAATCCCTGCAAGTCGAGTAGCGCATGCGGCATGCCCACATCTTTGAACACCTTATTGTTCACACCTAGCGGTCGTGAAGAATCTGCATAAAAGTTCTTTAGGTAAGTATAGACCCACTCCGGTGAACGAGCTCTGGCGACCAGCGTTAAATCTGGGGGCTCAGCACCAAACCAAGCCTTGGCATTTTCAGCGGGCATGGCGATCTTCATTAATTCACCAATCTTTTGACCGCTAAATAGCATATTGTCCATCATCAACTGATGGGGAATATTTAAATCATCGGCCACTCGCTCCCAGCGCGAATATTTAAATGAATGACAGCCCATACAGTAGTTAACCGCCAATTTCGCACCCTTCTGGAGAGAGGGATAGTGGGTCAATTCAGCCTCGAAAGGCTCGCAATCAATGCTGCCACAGGATTTGCCACTCTCTGATCCCACGGCTTTGATCGGCAGAATGACCAGTAACAGCACCACTAACAGCGCACCCATAGACCGCCAAAAACCTATGCCACCGTCCATAGTAATACGCTCCGGCTCTGGCTTAGTGGTCTCCATACGGGTCCAAAAGAAGATGCCGATAAAGTAGCCAAAGTACAGTAGGGTACAAATCTGCGCCAACAGCGTGCGCTCTGGCGTCGGCGCTTTCACCCCCAGATAACCGAGGATAATAAAGCAAGCGGCAAAGACCAAAATCGCGATTCTACTGACAATACCCTTATAGCGTATCGAGCGCACCGGACTTCTGTCCAACCAGGGAAGTACAAACAAAATCGCAATAGCCGCAGCCATGGTGATAAAGCCGCCCAACTTGTCCGGAACTGCACGCAGCATTGAATAGAACGGCGTAAAGTACCATACCGGCGCAATATGTTCTGGGGTCTTTAATGAGTTGGCGATCTCAAAATTGGCATGCTCTAAGAAATAGCCCCCCATCTCTGGCATAAAGAACAATATGGCACAGAATACAAATAGGAATATAACGATGGGCACCAGATCATGAATCACAAAGTAGGGATAGAAAGGTATTCCATCAATGGGGTTACCATCCTTATCCTTGTGCTTCTTAATGCTGACACCATCTGGATTATTGGAACCCACGTCATGTAAGGCAATAATATGCATCACCACCAACGCCAATAGGATAATTGGCATGGCCACCACATGTAGCGACATAAAGCGGTTAAGGGTAATTCCCGAAATCAGATAGTCGCCACGGATCCACTGCACAATATCTTCGCCGACAACTGGAATGGCCCCAAACAGTGAAATAATTACCTGTGCACCCCAGTAGGACATCTGGCCCCAGGGCAACACATAGCCCAAAAAGGCTTCTGCCATCAGCGCTACATAGATGGTCATACCAAAGATCCACACCAGCTCCCGCGGCGCCTTGTAGGAGCCGTAGAGCAAGCCGCGGAACATATGTAGGTAGACCACAATAAAGAACGCAGAGGCACCGGTGGAGTGGGCATAGCGGATAATCCAGCCTAACTCCACATCGCGCATAATATATTCAACCGAGGCAAAGGCCTGCTCAGCAGAACCCTGATAGCTCATCAGCAACCAGATGCCGGTCACCAGCTGAACAACCAGTACCACCATGGAGAGAACACCAAAGAAGTACCAGAAGTTAAAGTTCTTGGGTGCATAGTACTGGGCCATATGCCGGTTCCACTCACGCTTGAGTGTCGGCATACGCGAATCGAACCAGGTGGCAAAATCAGTTAATTTGCTCATTACGCCATCTCCGAGTCTATACCAATAATCAACACATCATCCGACTCGTAACTATGCGGCGGAACTTCTAAGTTGGTGGGAGCTGGCACCCCGTCAAAAACCCGTCCAGAAAGGTCGAATTTTGATCCGTGGCAGGGACAAAAGAATCCCCCCAACCATGAATCGCCACCCAGATCGGCGGCACCCACATCGGGGCGGTACATTGGAGCACAACCAAGATGGGTACAGAGACCCACCAATACCAGAATTTCATCCCTTCCGGCCAATGCCCTTGCGCTGCCACTAACATAGCTCGGCTGGGAAGAACTTTCAGAGTTGGCATCTTTAAGACTATCAGCCTCTATCTGATCGATGACAGCTAGAGTCTCCGCCGTACGGCGCACAATATAAACCGGCTTACCGCGCCACTCCACAACTAGCCGAGCACCGACTTCCAACTTGGAAATATTTACTCTAACTGGAGCTCCAGCCGCTTTGGCCTTAGCGCTGGGCTGCCAAGAGGCAACAAAAGGAATTGCTGCACCCACTACCCCAGCACCGCCTACAACTCCGGTGGCGCCCAGTAAAAACTTACGGCGACTTTGGTTAACACCGTCATTGCTCATGACGCTCTCCTTAAAAACAAAATTGGAACCTAGATCACGCTGATTTGCGCGGCACTAAATTGGTGGCGGGATGATAGCTTAAACGAGTTTTTTTAGCAATACGCCAATCTAGCAAAATACAACTAACTGCTTGATTTTTATACAAAAAAAAGCCCGACCAAAGAGTCGGGCTGATCTTTTAATACTTTGCTTAACGCTTGGAGAACTGTGGACGCTTGCGGGCTTTGTGCAAACCAACCTTTTTACGTTCAACCTGACGAGCATCTCGGGTCAAAAATCCAGCTTTTCGCAACGAAGGACGCAGATTTTCGTCGTACTGAACCAGTGCTCTAGCTATGCCATGACGAATCGCCCCGGCCTGACCAAAACTCCCGCCCCCAGCAACCGAAATATGCAGGTCAAATTTCTCTGCCATATCAACCACTTCAAATGGCTGGCGCACGATCATTCTAGCCACTTCTCGCCCAAAGTAGGCATCCAGTGGACGGTCGTTAACTTTAATTGAGCCGCTTCCAGTTTTCATAAAAACGCGGGCAGCTGAAGTCTTGCGACGTCCGGTGCCATAATATTGAGTATCTGCCATGGTTTCTTCCCGTTACAGGTCTAATGTCTGAGGCTGCTGCGCAGCATGAGGATGCTCTGAGCCTGCATATATCTTAAGCTTTCTGAACATCTCGCGACCCAGAGGGCCTTTTGGCAGCATGCCCTTAACAGCCGACTGAATGGCACGCTCTGGTGCCTTGGCAATCAACTGTTCAAAATTAATATCCTTGATGCCGCCTGGATATTCAGTGTGAGAGTAATAAATTTTCTTCGTAGCCTTGTTGCCTGTCACCGCGACTTTCTCCGCATTGATAACAACCATATAGTCGCCAGTATCAACATGAGGTGTGTACTCTGGCTTATGCTTGCCACGCAACCGTGACGCCAGCTCCGACGCCAAACGACCCAGAGTTTTACCCGCTGCGTCTACGAGGTACCAATCGCGTTCTACTGATTCTGCTTTTGCACTATATGTTTTCATTAGTTCCTGCCTGAGCTTGGGGTATCCCAAAAAAGGGTGCGAATTGTAATGAGCCCTGTGCCCTATTACAAGGGATTATTGATGCAAAACGTAACTTTTTTACTGCGAAACCTTTGCGCAATGAGCTCGGGCCAAGTATTCATAACTCTGCATCTCCAGAAGCCGGCTCTTGGTGCGCTCGAATTCAAACGCCAAATTCCCACCCTGATACAGCAAATCCAAGGGCTGTGCCGCAGAGATGGCGAGCTTTACATTGCGATCGTAGAACTCATCGACTAAATTTATAAAGCGTCTGGCGGCGCCGTCGTTAATAGCGCCCAATGCAGGTATATTGCCGATAACCACCGCATGAAACTCTAGAGCTATATCAATATAATCATTTTGACTGCGCGGACCCTCACAAATCGCAGAGAAATCAAACCAGACAATATCGGTCGTTAGCTTTTTTGCCGGTATCAACCTGCCCCCAATCTCCAAATCAACGCCTTGAGAAATACTTCCATCAGTGGTCATAAGACTTTCAAAGATAGCGGCAATGGCCTGACTGGATTCTTTATCAAGTGGCCAGTGGTAAAGTTTGGTCTTCTCCAGTGCGCGCAAACGATAATCCGTGCCTCCATCCACATTGACCACTTGGCAGTGCTTTTTGACCAGTGCAATGGCAGGCAAAAAGCGCTGCCTCTGCAATCCATTGCTGTAGAGCTGGTCCGGCGCTATATTGGAGGTTGCTACAAGGCATACACCGCGCTTAAAAAGCCCTTTAAATAAGGTGCCAAGAATCATTGCATCTGCTATATCACTGACAAAAAACTCGTCAAAACAAATAACCTGGGCTTCATTGGCAATTTTTTCTGCGACCTTCTCAAGAGGATTGACACGGCCTTTGTAGAGCGCCAGATCACTGTGTACTCTGCGCATAAATCGATGAAAATGAACACGCATTTTACGCTCAAATGGAAGCGTCTCAAAAAAGCTATCCATCAAGTATGTTTTGCCGCGACCCACACCACCCCAGAGATACAGCCCCCGTTCGGGCTGCATGGGTGACTTGGCAAACCTGCGCAATAGCCCCCCTAAAATCCCCGCGTCAGGGCTGTAGTAGCCCGACACCAGCCGCTGCTGCAAATCGTCCAGCAGTTCCACAGCATGCTGCTGAGCACTGTCCGCAACAAAGCCCTCAGAGTTTAGATCTTGAACATAGCGAAGCTTAGGTGTGGTCATTAAACTGTGGAATTATTCTCAACAGCGGGAACTGTACTCACCAATTGGCAGTATGACAACCAAAACTGTGCATCGTCAAAATTTCTATATTGCGGTACAATAATATCGACAAGAGGTTTCACAATTAGGCCACAAGACGACTTTCTTCCCTAGATACAACCTAATTATTATGGTTTTGAGAAGATAAAAGCCTATTTGAGCCGTTAATCTGTATGAGGGTGGCATGATTACTTTAACAATGATTCTCACAGCAGCAGCATTTTTCCTGATTGGCGCAGGGTTGGGGTATTTGTATTCCCGCAACAAGCAAACCGGTGATCGTTCAGTTTATGATCTGAAAAAGAAGCTAGAGCATTCCGAACGACAACTAAAGCGCTATCAACAAGAGGTGACCGAGCATTTTCTAAAAGTGTCTCATCTGACGACCAATATGTCACAGAGTTACCGACAGATTCATGAACACCTAGCCACTAGCGCAATAAGATTGGCAAGCCCCGAAATCGGCAGACAGCTTCTGAAAGCCGGAGGCTCTGAATTGACGCTAACCGATGAAGATGGCAATCCCCTTATCAACGCCGAAGATGTTCAGCCGCCCCGAGACTATGCCCCAAAGGCACCGGGGGGCATCTTAAGCGAGGATTACGGACTCAGTAACAATAACAGCGACAAGAGCCACCCCAATACTGCAGAGGCGGTCGATGGGGATGGAGATGAAGACAGCGACCCAACTATTAAGCCAATGGCTTAATAGGAGAAAATGGCGCTGGAGCGCCTATTTGACCACTAGATTAATAGCGAGGTGGTGTAAGACCAGCCAGCTGTTTTTGATCTTCAACAGACAGGAGGTCTGAGGCTATAAGCAGGGAAACTTGGCTACACAGCCAACTCACTCAGTTAAAAATCGCTCTACTCCCCGGCTCTTGCAGCCTCTGCCAAGAACCACTGGGGGCTGGGCAGCCGAGTTTTTGTAGGCAATGCATCGGCGAACTACCCTACCTAGATCAACAGTGCCTGCGCTGTGCCAAGCCGCTCATTTATTCAGGTATCTGCCCCGAATGCCAAAAAAGGCCTCCAAACTTCAGGCGCTGTGTTGCCTTATTTGATTACCAAGACCCCATAAGCACATCAATCAGACGTATTAAGAGAGATGTCCATGCCTCTGCATTACCTAAAACTTGCTCGCAGAGGGTTTAATCAAAGCCACCTAGTCGCCAGCCTGATAAAATCCAAGCTGCCAAATACTAGCCTGCGCAACGATATCTGCGCTCGAAACCACTATGGAAAGCCCCAGCATCTGCAAACTAGGAAACAGCGCTGGCGATCCATGTCCGGTGCTTTTTCGGCTCGGGTTGAACCAACCCTCAAAGGTTCTCGCGTAGCCCTGATAGACGATGTGGTTACCACCGGATCCACAGCCACTGCGGCCACTGCCAGCCTCCTAAAAGCAGGCGTTAAATCGGTAGATTTGTGGTGCATTGCAAGAACGGGCTGGCATAATAGATCCAGCTCTATCAAAATGTAGCCCAGTCAGAGACCAACGAAAATTAATCAGTATGAATTTAGACAGAAAAGAATCTATCGCCTCAGTTTGGCAAAACATTGTCGAGGAAGCTAAAGTTGCGCTGAATAAAGAGCCAATCCTCGAAAAATTTCTGCAAAATACTGTGCTAGATCACAGCGGCATGGGCGCGGCAATGAGTTATCACTTGGCTACAAAACTGGGTAATAACACCCTGCCATCAAGCCTGCTGCAAAATATAATGAATGATGTGTTCAGCGACGAGCAAGTCACTTACGCCGCATCGCAAGATATTCAAGCCACAGTGGATAGAGACTCCGCATGCACCAGCTACAGCGCCCCGTTTCTCTATTTTAAAGGCTTCTTGGCCCTGCAAGCGTACCGAGCAGCCCACCATTTATGGAATTCGGGAAATAGGTCACTGGCCCTATTGCTGCAACACAGCACCTCCATCAATTTTGCCGTTGATATTCACCCGGCAGCTAAGATTGGCTCGGGAATACTGATCGATCACGCAACAGGACTGGTGATAGGAGAGACCGCGGTGGTTGAGGACTCTGTATCCATGATGCAATCTGTTACCCTCGGCGGCACCGGCAAGGAGAGTGGCGATCGCCACCCAAAAATTAGAAAAGGGGTTCTTTTGGGGCCCGGCGCCAAGATATTGGGCAATATAGAGATCGGCGAGGGCGCTATGGTTGCGGCATCCAGTGTAGTACTAAAATCAGTGGCGGCACATTCTATTGTTGCAGGGGTACCTGCCACTGTTGTTGGAGAGGCACAGGTCGAAGAGCCTTCCAAAGCCATGAATCATTATTTTAAGCTCAGTCAATAACAGGTTGGCCCAAGCGAACAAGCCATAAGCCAGCCAATCCGCGTATTTGCGTTAGCGAATGGCGTAGCAACGTCCTGAAACAAGTCAGGACGACTTTTTTAGGACTGACTAGTTAAAGAGCGCTAGCAGCGCTCCCAGCCAAAAGCCAAGACCCTGTCAATGGATTTTATGCCATACAGTTGCATTAGCAATCTATCCACACCCAGAGCAACACCGGCGCAACTGGGAAGCCCTGCCTGCATAGCCTGATGCAAGTTGTTATCGAGCGGCACCTGCGACCTTTGGGCAGCGGCCCTTGCCATTAGATCTTCCTCAAAACGCTGTCGTTGCTCCGCTGCATCGGTCAACTCAAAATAGCCATTGGCCAATTCCATACGGTTGAGGAATACTTCAAATCTGCGACTTACCAAAGCACCATCGCCATATAATTTGGTTTGCGCTAGCGCAGCCTGACAGGCTGGATAGTCGTAGACGAATACCAAGCCATCCGGCAATTTGGGTTCAATTTTTTCGCTAAATAATAAATCTAGACAATTTGCTCGACTTTCGTTGCACCAGCTTGGGTAGCCCAGATTAACTGCCAGCTCCTGTAGCTCTGCAAGGGCGCAGTGATGGGGGTCAATATTAAAAGCTTCTATAAAACAATCGCAGTAGCTTATCCTGCTGACCGCGAGCTCAGGTCGATCTAGCTGTTGCAAGAGCAGGCCTATTAGCGCTTCAATCTCTGCCATCAATTGATGCTCATCCCAGCCGACGCGATACCATTCCAGCAGGGTAAATTCGGGATTGTGTCGCGACCCCTGTTCCCCATCGCGAAAGACCTTACCCAGATAATAAATATCGCCAATACCGGATGCCAGCATACGCTTCATAAAATATTCTGGCGAGGTTTGCAGATAGCAACTATCGCCATTGGCGCTGGCAGCGATGCTGTGGATATTGGTATCGGTAACGGAGGCCCTTGCAAGCGTGGGAGTATCTACCTCCATCACTTCACGCTGTGCAAAGAAATCGCGCAAGAAAGCTAGAAGCTGTGCCCTTTTAAGCAATAACTGAGGGTTCGCACTCGGCCGCCAAATATCTATGCTGTAGCCCCTTTTAATCGGTCAGTTCGCAGAGATCAATCCTTGACGCGGCCCTGATATTCTCCGGTCCGAGTGTCTACTTTGATAACGTCGCCCTGATCTAAGAACAGCGGCACTTTTACCGTGGCACCAGTCTCTAGCTTGGCTGGCTTACTGCCGCCCTGAGCCGTATCACCTCGCAACCCCGGATCTGTCTCCACAATCTCTAACTCCACATGATTGGGCGGCGTCACAGACAGCGGCGCCCCGTTGTAGAGTGTTACCACACAGGTATCCTGCTCCTTTAGCCATTGCTTGGCATCACCCACGGCAGTTTCAGTGGCCTGGTGCTGCTCAAAAGTGTTTGGCTCCATAAAGTGCCAAAAATCGCCATCATCATAGAGATACTGCATATCCATATCCATGACGTCGGCACCCTCAATAGATTCTCCAGATTTAAAGGTTTTTTCCAGTACACGACCGGTTTTTAGGTTGCGCAGTTTAACGCGATTAAATGCTTGGCCCTTGCCTGGTTTTACAAATTCATTGTCCAGAATTGAACAGGGATCGCCGTCTAACATTACTTTTAGACCGGATCGAAATTCGTTGGTGGAGTAGTTTGCCATTGCTGTCTTTTCTCAATTATTGCAAAACGCCTATGATACCCGATGGGTCTATTGCGCAACAGTCCCATCATCAACCAAGGGTATCGGTATCTTTGTCAGAGTAGCCCAACAAATAGAGAATACCGTCCAGCCCAAGGCTTGAAATGGCCTGTTTGGCAGATGCCTCAACCAGCGGCTTTGCTCTAAAGGCTATCCCCAGTCCGGCAATATCCAACATGGGCAAGTCATTTGCGCCATCTCCAACGGCGATAACCTGCTCTAACATTAACCCTTCGCGGTCCGCTAATTCTCGCAGAAGATCAGCCTTGCGCTGCCCATCAATAATCTCTCCTTTGACAGAACCAGTCACCACGCCATCTTTAATATCTAGCTGATTGGCGTAAACGTAGTCGACGCCCAGAATAGTTTGCAAATACTCCCCAAAGAAACTAAATCCACCGGAAACGATCGCCGTTTTATAGCCCAGCTTTTTCAAGGTAGCGATCAGGTGCTGCGCGCCCTCATTGAGTTGCAACCTTTGCGCAACAGACTGCAGCACAGAGGCATCCAACCCTTTCAGTAAAGACAATCTGCGCTCGAAACTCTGCTTAAAATCTAACTTGCCCTGCATGGCCGCCTCGGTGATTGCGGCTACTTCCTCCCCAACCCCAGCCTCGACCGCAAGCTCGTCGATAACCTCGGCGTCGATCAGCGTGGAGTCCATATCAAAAACCACCAGTCTGCGACTGCGTCGGAATATATTGTCCTCCTGAAAAGCAATATCAATATCGTACTGGCGAGCCAATTCCAACAGTGTTTTTTTGAATAACTGGGGATCAGATGCCTCACCACGCACAGAAAATTCAATACAGGCCCGACCCAGTTGATTGCTCTTATCTGGGTTAATGCGGCCTGATAATCTAACTATTTTATCTATATTTAACTGATAGCTCGAAGCCACAGCGGTAAGCGCCGCCAAATGCTGTGCCTCTATCTTTCTGGCCAGCAGAGTAACTATATGTCGAGGCTTTCCCTGTTGCTCTACCCAGTTCTGATAGCGCTGTTCGGAGATCGGAAGGAATTTAGCTTTCATTGCCAATTTTGTGACGCAGGACTGAACCTCCGCAATCAATTCAGAGGTTTTGGATCCATTGGGCACCGCAGCTAGAATGCCCAGATTTAGCTGCTCATGAATCACTGCTTGGCCTATATCTAATACAGTCGCGTTATATCCTGACAGAACGCCAGTTACCGCACTGGTCACGCCCGGCTTATCTTCGCCATAAACGTTTATAAGAAGAATATCTTTCACAAAATCGATCCAAATTTTATTGTTGAGGACAACATTATTACAGGAATAGGATAGAATATGCGGAAAAATAATATCAATTAGAGACAAAGGATGCGTCACCAGTTTGCCATGTCTAAAAAAATATCCGCAGTTGTACTCTCTCTCTGCCTCCTATTTGGGTTTGTCAGCTGGCTATTGCTGTCCGCCCAAACCACCCAGCTAGCTGAGCAGGCGGTTTTAGACCGCGGCAACTCAACGCTGGGGCAACTGAATGAATTAATCCTTGCACCCCTGTTCAATAACGATACCATCAGCGTGCAAGTAGCTCTAAAAAAAGCCACCGAGGACCCAAGTATTCTCAGTGCCAGCCTTTTCGGAGTAGATAGAGCGCTTATTGCTCAGAGCGCCAAGCCGCAACTCCAACAGCTAAAAACAGAAACATTCACTCGCAATATTGAACTTCAGAATACTCAAGCCGGCATTATTTCTGTGGTGGTAAACAGCCAGCCTATCTATGAACAATACCATAGGGTGCTGACTAACTGGTTGATACTCTGGCTGTCATTTACCCTGTTGAGCACCTACCTGTGCTATCGCTTTAGCGACCAACTGACAGAGCGCATTCGTCGCCTGAGTGACCGACTCCCTGGGAGTATCGAGCAATTATCCGATGAGATAACCACCTTGGAAAGAAAAATTCAGCCGCTGTTATCCACCACTGGCGAATCGACCCTTAATACTAGCAATATCTATTACTATTCGTTGATAACCGCCAATCTTAAGAATCACCAGCGCCTTAACAACCAGCTTAATCGAGAAAATTTGGAGCATCTTTTCGAAAAACTGGACTATTGTATTCTGCGCACCTTGCAACTTTACGGTGGCAATCGCATCGAGGGCAATAACGACAGCATTTGTTTTACCATAGGCTCCACTCACTGCTCCAAACAGCATTTACTAGTCTGCTTGATGGCCGTCTACAGCCTACAACAGTTGCTCGAGCACCTGTCGGCCAAACTTGGCATAGATCTCGAAATCAACTGGACAATAAGCAGCGATAATATCAGTACGGCCCCACAGTTCCGCTATGAACAGGGCATAGTAGCGCTCAAACAACAAAATGCCGAGCTTGCAGATAGATTGCAGGAGGGACTGATTGTTCTTAACTGCGACAGATTCAGCATTGATGAGCTGTCATCCATAGCGCGCTTCCAAAACTATGATGACCACTGCTTTATTCTCGAGGGCTTTCCAGAGAACCGACAACAGCTACTAGAAAAACAACTCGAGCATCTGATTGGCCTCTGCCTTTAGCAGCGCCTAAAAACTCTGCTCTAGAGTGACCCGTAGTTGACAGTTAAAATACTTCCCCATACGAAGGCAAAAGCAACCATAGAGAGCGCTACTGCCGCCGAACCAATATCCTTGGCGCGACCGGAGAGCTCATGAAATTCCAAACCTATGCGATCAATCACCACTTCAATGCCTGTGTTTAATAATTCCACAACCAATACCAGCAGCAGCGACAAAATTAACAGTATTAATTGTAGGTAATCAACGGCTATAAAAATCGCCGTCGGCACCAGAAAAAGACTGAGGAACAGTTGCATACGAAACGCTTCTTCGTGCAGCGCAGCATACCTTAATCCCCTGAAAGAATTAATGGCTGCCGAGACAGTACGCCGATACAACAGCCCCGATAATCCAGTATTAGGCACCGCTATAGCTCCTTTTGCTCAATGGATTGGTCCATTTCAAGAGCCGGACTATCCTCTTTAGGTGTGCCCACAACTCTGGCGGGTACGCCCGCTACAGTCACATGATCGGGAATCGATTCAAGCACTAGGCTACCGGCTCCAATCTTAACGCCATCGCCCACTCTTATATTGCCGAGAACCTTGGCTCCCGCCGAAATAAGCACCCCATTGCCAATCTTGGGATGGCGATCGCCTACGGCACTGCCACTGCCACCCAGAGTTACCGAATGCATGATGGACAGGTTATCGCCTACAACGGCTGTTTCTCCAATCACCAGACCGGTGGCATGATCGATCATAATGCCACTGCCCATCTGAGCTGCCGGGTGAATATCTACCGCAAATCTCTCGGAAATGCCATTTTGCAAGAACAGCGCTAAGGCGCGTCTATCCTGCAACCACAGCCAATGGGCAATTCGGTACAGCTGCAATGCCTGAAAGCCCTTAAAGTAGAGCAGTGGCGTCAAATAATATTCACAGGCGGCATCGCGCTGATAAGCCGCTTCAATATCTAGCCTGACACTGCGACCAATGCTGGTATCAGCCGCAAAAGCCTCCGATATAACGGCACTAATATCCTCGCTGCTAACTGCAGAATTGGCAAATGGACGAGCTAGGTTATAGCTTATGGCCGCATCGAGACTTTGATGCTCGAGAATCGCGGCTGCAAAGAAACTGCTCAGCAGTGGCTCGCTGGCACTCAGTTTTGCAGCTTCATTTTTTATGGAATCCCATATGGGATCAATCGAACTCATCAATCAATTTTCTCCAATTTAGAGCGAACACAGTATTAAATGACATCGTCAAGCAGGCGGCTCAATAAGAGAAAAACAGGGATGTTTTTCCATTGTCCGCAGGGCAATGCGAGGGTCCTAAAACCAAATAATTTCACAAATTAAGCAGGTTTTAGGGGCCGGCGGGAAAATGGCGCTGGAGCGCCTATTTGACCACCGAGTTAATAGTCTACCAGAATATAGCGATGCATAATCTCATCCAAGTTCTCTAACACCACATCCAGCAGTAGCAAATCTGAATATCGGAGGCGCTTGGTGATCAGTTCCGCGTCCAATAAGCTGCAGTATAGATCGGCTAGTGGGCGGTAACTGATATGCCATCGCTCTGGCGCTATGCCACCAGTATCTATTTTATAGGGGCGATAAAATTGGGTCTGCTCGGAGGATAAATAGCCGTCTAACCAATCATGCATAGGTGCAAATAGCCCCGCCCCCTGAACTTCCTCCGGTATTAACTGTATCTGATAGCCCTCGGGCATTGCCTTGGCATCATAGATATCAAAGTCAGTGCCCCAATGATGTCTGGAAGCGCCGGGAAGAGCCGACCAGCGCAAGATTGCCTGTACCTTGCGCCAGGGACTCAGACCTTTTGCATCGATGGGGCTTCCAAATGGATCCATTATCGGACGCATACCAGCGACTTTGCCATTCCATATCTGCAATTGTCGCTCGAAAGACCGAAATGAACTGCATACACGCAACTCAAACCCCGCCTCCTGTGCAGCATTCTGCAGATCGAGCAGCGGCGCCACTACCTGCTTGTGAACCAGCAAGGCATTACTGCACAGCAATCCCTCGTTAAGGTCCAATAAATGGGCCTCTGTAGAGCCGGTCACAATATCAGTTACAGTCATTGGTTAGTTATCATGGTCTAAATTGACGTTATACTCTCGCCGCAACTAATAAGCAAAAAATCAGCTTGTTTAGCAAGTTCAAGCATTGACTTTTTCAGCTTAGACCTGAATATTGGGACATGCTCAACAGGAAATTGGTTATGCTTATTTTGAAGAGAAAATCGAGGCTCTAACATATGGCTAATAACCGCCTATTGGAACGCGAAATCCCACTCTGCGCACTAGACGATTTAGAGGAACGGCAGTCAATTGAATTGGTGGTTGAGCAACGACAACTGTTTGCTGTAAGACTTGGCAATCGTATCCATGCCTATTGGAACATCTGCCCGCATATGGGCGTTCCCCTCAACTGGGTGCCCAACAAATTTCTCGATTTTAACAATCAATTAATCCAGTGCTCATCCCACGGCGCGCTTTTCCAAATTGAAAGCGGTCGGTGCATCGCGGGGCCCTGTAGCGGTGACTCTTTGCAGCCCGTCAAACTTCGCTGTGAGAACCACCATTACTACATCGTCGCCAATCAGCCGCTGCCGCCGGCGCCGCTAAACATCAGAGCTCAGGCACTGTCAGATCTTGAAGACAGGGAATAGCGCGTTCTAAAACTATTTCTCGGTCGCAGAGCTCAGCCCGCCATGCCAGCACTTCCACCCCTGCCGCCACTGCCTTAGCCAAGGTCTCGGCGTATACCGGATCTATATCTGCAGCCACTTCCATTCTCTGCGCCCCGGTGATCTGAACACAGAAAAATAGCACCGCTCGATGACCCTGTTTAATCATCGCCATCAGTTCGCGCAAGTGTTTGGTGCCACGACTGGTCACTGCATCTGGGAATGCGACCAGACCACCGGTTTTTTCCAGAGTGACATTCTTGACCTCCACATAACAGCGCCCGCGCAGCGGATCCTCCAAGAGCAGATCGATGCGACTATTTTCTGCTCCGTATCTAACCTCGGAACGCATCTGCTGATAGTCTCGCAATTCGGGAATAAGGCCACTTTCAATAGCCTCGCGAACAAGGTGATTGGGTCGCGAAGTATTAACCCCAGCCAGCTGCCCATTGACGGTGGTCACTAACTCAAGTGTACCGGGTAATTTTCTGTTCGGATTATCAGACAGCGAATACCAACAGGCAGATCCTGGAACTAAACAGTTCTTCATCGAGCCGGTGTTGGCACAGTGAATGGTTATGGTCCGACCCTTAGCATCAATCACATCGCTAAAAAAGCGCTTGTACCTTCTCTCGAAGACAGCCGGCAATAGGGGGGGGGTTATTTTCATTAATCCGAACCTTAAACAGTTTAGTGGCTGGCAGCTTGTTAGCGTAGCAGTTATGGGCGGTTGCAATAAATAATATTCCCTTATCAGCCTATATTTGAACCACAATAATTGGAAAAGTGATAAATTTATCTTGATAAATTGTTATAAAATCTCTATAAACCCCCTGTCTCAACTTTTAGGCTTATTTCAACAGTGGATTTGATGCATGGCAACAGCAAAGAAAAAACCTACAGTAAAAACTGCAGTTAGAACCCCAAAAGGCGTAAACTCAGCGACCCTTCACGGCCTTGCCCCCTATAAGGAAAAGGCTGGGGAAGAGTATATGAATGAGCGTCAACGCGAGCACTTTAAAAAGATTCTAAATGCTTGGCGAAAAGAGCTAATGGAAGAGGTTGACCGAACTGTAACTCATATGAAGGATGAAGCTGCCAATTTCCCCGATCCTGCAGATCGCGCCACTCAGGAAGAGGAGTTTAGCCTTGAGTTGCGCACCAGAGATCGAGAGCGCAAGCTGATTAAAAAAATCGACAAGACCCTGCTGCGTGTCGAAGAAGATGACTATGGCTTCTGCGATCAGTGCGGTATTGAAGTTGGTATTCGTCGACTCGAGGCACGCCCAACTGCCGAGCTTTGCGTGGATTGCAAAACACTGGATGAGATTAAGGAAAAGCAGCTCACTGGAGGCTAGCCCCTCCTCAGTTGTCAGTTTTGCATACTCCAACCTGGGGGGATGTAGGCAATGTCACAGTCAATAAGCGTGGGTCGTTTTGCCCCCTCCCCAACTGGCCCCCTTCACTTTGGCTCGCTCATTGCGGCCCTGTCGAGCTTTATCCACGCCAAATATCATAAGGGTAAATGGCTAGTAAGAATTGAAGATATAGATCCGCCGCGGGAAGTGCCGGGATCAAGTGATAGGATTCTCAGGCAATTAGAGCAGCATGGTCTAATCTGGGACGATCAGGTGCTTTATCAAAGTTCCCGTCTAGATAGCTATAACCAGATCCTTCAAAGTCTGCGAGATCACAAACGGGTCTATTATTGCCAGTGCAATCGACAACGCCTAGTCAGCCTGGGCGGTGTCTACGATGGCAACTGCCGCAATCTGGCATTGGGGCCGCAAGACTGCGCATTGCGACTAGCGGTCACCAAGGCTCTATCCAGCGCTGAACCCGAGACAGTCTCCATAGGGTTTACCGATAACATTATGGGAAATTTTTCTCAACAGCTCACTCATGGCATAGGCGATTTTGTGTTGCGGCGCCGCGATGGACTGATTGCCTATCAACTGGCAGTGGTTATCGATGATCAATATCAGGGCATCACTCAGGTAGTGCGTGGCGCAGATCTGCTGGATTCCACGCCGAAACAAATCCTACTGCAACAGTGCCTTGGATATCAGACACCAGAATACACCCATATTCCATTGGCCGTTAACTCTGAAGGACAAAAATTGAGCAAACAAACTTTTGCCAAAACCTTGACTGAAGGGCATGAGAGAGAGAATCTTTGGATTGCCCTGAAATGGCTGCAACAGGATCCCCCCCAAGAACTGCGGCAGGCAACTGTGGAAGAGATCATAAACTGGGGTATTGAGCACTGGGATCTGACCAGCATCCCCACATCAATGCAAGCAGTCCCTGCCTTTTCAACCAATATCTGATTTGCTTTACAAGGCAACTCTGAATACCATCTTCGATTTACCGCGCAGTTTGAGCCATGTTGAATTTTCGCTTAGTCGCAACCCTACTTCTCCTTTGTGCAGTGGTTTTCCCGTTGGCTACTCAGTGGGCTATACAACCCAATGGTGGCTGGTTTAGGCCTTTTGTGGTTTGGGCCATGATGGTATTTGCCTCCTACGTGATTCACCGGCACCGAGTCAAAGATGAATCTTGATACTGTTGTAACCACTGGTGTGGTCCTGCTATTGGCAGGCCTTGTAGCACGGGCGCTATCCATAAGAGTCGGGCGCACTGGTCAAAACCTGTTATTGGCGCTGGGGCTATTTGCTGGCACTGGCGTTTTGATGGCGATGGGATCCATAGAGATGGCGGGTAGGTACGGTTACAGTACCATTATGGCTTTTGTGGCCTTTAGCCTTGTCTATGTGGTTTCTCCGCTTATTTTCTCACCCATTCGCCGACTCAGTGAAATTGTACGATTTGCCACTCCGATCGATTTTTTAACCTTTAGATACCGAAACAAATTAGTTGCAGCACTGGCATGCACCAGTCTGATCTTGGCGTCAATACCCCTTATCCTTGCCCAATTGCTTGCCATCGAATCCATATCAAACTTTATGTTTGCCAGCAGCAGCATCAAACCAGCTGTTATCTTTGTCACGGCGATACTGGTTATTTTTATGGTATTGCGCTCACTAAATATTAACAGCTTGGGACATCTGGGTTGGGTAATGGCGGCAGCCGGACTGCTGATAATACCAGCCCTAGGCCTCACCACCTGGACAGCCATTCAGTCTGTGTTTGGCGGCCTCTATGAAATGAATCACTGGGTGGTCGATAGCGGGCAGCGATCGATTGTGCAGCGCATGGATTCTTCGCTGAGTCTGTTTGTTATCTTTATGGCTGCCAGCTTTGCAAGCCCTATCAATTTTAGCTTGCTGATGGCACACAACATAACTGACAGGCAGGCTGAAATGACTGCCTGGGCCTATCCACTCATGGCACTTTTGGCATGCATCCCTGTCTTTCCGCTACTGTGGAGCGGTATTGCAAGCCAATCCTACTTCCCTCTTCAAGAGTACCTGTACAGACTGCCGGCTATCCACGAACAGCCATTGATCAGTGGATTTGCCTGTGCAAGCATTATGCTGCTCGCACTGTCGATGATTTACAGTTTGATTTTGATCGCCTCGAAAATTTTTATAAATAGTTTTGTATTGCCGAATAAGGACCTCAAACAACAACAAAATTTGTCAGTTTGGATAACTCGCAACCAGAGTTATATCTGTATTGCCCTGATCCTCCTGTGTGCAGGATTAAGCCTGGTGACTAAAGGCCGCAGCATCACAGACTATTACCTAGCTGGATTTTCGGGACTCGCCCAACTGACTCCCGGGATGTTAGCTGTTATCTATCTTCCCAAGGCCAATCGAAGTGGATTTGTCGCAGGCTTAGCCGCGGGAATAAGCCTTTGGCTGGTGGCTATAGCACTGCCCCTGATATTGGGTGACTGGCAATTATCAATACCATTTTCCAATATAACAGTGCACTTTGGCATGCAAAATTGGAGTCTGTGGGCAATTGAAGCCCTACTTGTCAACGTGACGCTAAGTGCCCTATTTTCCATCTTCGGCACCATGGATAAAGAACAAAAGGCCTTTGCCGCCATCTGTATGGCCGATAGTGTGTATATTCCCACGCGAATTGAAGTGGCCCAAAAATCGGTGCCAGAATTAACTGAAAGTCTGCGGCTTGCTCTAGGAGATACTGCCGACGAGCATATTGCTGAAGCACTCGACAGTTTGCAGCTATACGAGGACGAAGTCAGGCCCGCGGCACTGCGAAAACTACGCGACAATATCAATGCCTCGTTAAATTTCCGCTATGGCATTCTCGCCGCCACAGAAATAATAGAGAAATCGCGCCTGTCAGTGCCCCCCTCCTCTACAGGACCTGAGGATATCCATGTTCTCGAATCTGTATTGGCAATTCAGGGGGATCAGTTGACCGGCATCGCCAATGAGCTGAATAAGCTGAGAATGCATCATAGAGATATGCTCAATAACCTTCCTATTGGGGTTATGTCATTGGATAAAAAAGGGGAGATTCTTAAATGCAATCAGACCCTCGAGAACTATATAGGCATCCAAGAATCAGAGATTATTGGCAGTTCACTATCGGAACTGCCAGATCCTTGGAAATCCGCGATACAGGTCTTTTTAGAAGAGAATGTGATTGCCTCAGAGCGTATTCCATTAGAGTCTGAGGGGCGCACTAGGTGGTTTAGTCTTCAAAAATCAGAGCCCTCCGGGATTGCGGATCCTGTGGATGCGGAAACGGGCCAAGAGATTATCTTGCTGATAGAAGATCAAACTGAGGCTGTGACACTGACCCAAACTTCTATTGATAATGAGAGACTGGCCTCCGTGGGACGCCTAGCAGCTGGAGTTGCCCATGAAATTGGCAATCCGCTAACCGGCATTGCCTGTTTGGCACAAGACCTCCAGCATGAGGACAGCGTCGATCATATAACCGACTATTCGCAACAAATACTATCCCAAACAGATCGCATCAATCTTATTGTTAAGTCATTGATAAATTTTTCGAAAGGCGGTGAGGCACTTTCTCGTAAACGCAGTAAAGTGAGTGTCCAAAAAACCGTCCAAGAAGCTATTGATCTACTGACACTCAATAAAACCAAATCCGCTGTAGACTACCTTTGCACCATAGATGGAGACCTCCATATCTGGGGAGATCATCATCAATTAACACAAATATTCCTAAACCTCTTGAGCAATGCTCGGGATGCCTCCCCCGATGGTGGTCAAGTGAGGGTAACTGTTGAGAGAGATCAGCAATGTGCACGGGTTATTGTCAGTGATCAGGGCAGCGGTATCCCAGAAGATATCAGGGCGCAAATATTTGAACCCTTTGTTACCAGCAAGGATCCCGGAGAGGGAACCGGACTGGGGTTATGGATTGTATTCAATCTAGCAAAGAGCTTGGGCGCTGATATCACAATAGACAGCCCCACTGAAGAGAACGGCAAAGGCACTGCTGTGGCGTTGAGTTTTCCATTATCTACATAGAATAATCCTAAATTCCGCATATAATCTTCAAACAAAAAAGCCTAAAATGGAATCCGTGAAGAAACCTCAAATCCTAATCGTAGAAGACGAAAAAGTTATTCGGACCTCTCTGCGAAAACTGCTTGAACGCCATAATTACTGCATATCAGATGCGGTGAGCGTCAAGGCTGCCAGAAAGAATTTCAATCTCAACCATTTTGATTTAATTATCAGCGATCTGCGTTTGCCTGGAGCTTTCGGAACCGAGCTTATCAATATGGCGCCGGATGTACCCGTTGTCATAATGACCAGCTATGCCAGTTTGCGCTCTGCGGTGGATACTATGCGCCAGGGGGCGGCCGACTATATTTCCAAGCCGTTTGATCACGAGGAAATACTAAGTACCGTTAAACGCGTTACCTCTGAGTTAGACCAGGGCAAAAGGCGACGCACAGCCAGAAACAACCTCTTGATGGGCAAAAGTCCACAAATACTCAAAATAATCAATAGGGTACAAAAGGTGGCCCCCACCTTGGCACCAGTGCTTATCCATGGAGAAATAGGCTCGGGACGGCGCACAATAGCAGAGACCGCTCACAGTATCAGTGCCTTTTCCAAACAGCCTTTTGTCACTATTAACTGCGCCTCTATCAGTGCGGATCAGTTGCTTGATGAACTCAAAGATCAGACCCAAAAAACCTTGTTCTTCAATAATATTTGTGAGTTACCCAAGACACAGCAAGCTATTGCCTCGACAGCGACCAACCTTGAAAACATCCGTGTTATAGCCTCTACAGAGCAGGACCTTGAAGCACTCAGTAATCTAGGGCAGTTCCGCAAAGATCTTCTATACAACCTAGCTGTTATCAAAATTGAGGTACCATCATTGCGTGAACACGCAAATGATATACCGCTACTTATTGAATACTTTATCTATAAATACTCAGCTGAACTTGGCTATTCTGTCAACCTAACGCCCGAGGCACTGCAAGCACTGAGCGAACACAGCTGGCCCGGCAACGTTAAAGAACTACAGGATACAATCTATCAAGCTATGCTGTTGTGCGACCCCGGAGAGGCCATCACTGCTGAGACCGTCTGCCTATCCAACAAACATGATCATCAGCTCGCAGATCAATCAGAAGAGCATTGGGCTGATGTATCTCTTGAGGAGTACTTTAGCAACTTCGTATTGCAGAACCAGCAACAGATGACTGAAACTGAACTTGCCAGCAAACTGGGCATCAGTCGAAAATCTTTATGGGAGCGACGTATTAGACTGGAAATACCCCGCAAAAAAAATTAAAAAACCTTAAAAAAACGGCTTCATCGCCAAATTCTGGAGCTTTAACGCAAATGATCCAGTCATGTACTTGTTGCGAGAACGTATTTCTGATTATATTGACGGCGTTGAGATATAACTCAACCTACTAATAATAATAAATAATAACAATAAAAACCGGATGGATTGCGAAAAAGTGTTCAGGGAGCTTTAGCTCTAGAACTGTTGAGGGGGGCTGTCGAAAGGCAACCCTTTTTTATTGCCCGCTAGTTTTTCTGAAAAAAATATTTTGCTCCTATATAAGGGACTGTAAGTGACGATTATTGTTAACAGGGTTTGCTGTGCTCTGTTAAACTGTGCGCTCACCTTGTCATGGCAACCATTGTGCTGAAACGCCTTAGTAAATTTTTCAATCGCGATGCATTGCAACAGGATGCTGTTAATCATCTTGTGATGCAGCCTCACGAGCACTCTCTCAACCCGAAAGTGCTATGCAACCGTGCATTAGAGGTTGTGCGCGTCCTTCAGGATAATCATTTCGAGGCCTATCTAGTAGGAGGCTGTATTCGGGACCTGTTATTGGGGCTTAACCCCAAGGATTTCGATGTTGCAACCAATGCAGAGCCCCATGAGGTCAAACATCTTTTTAGGCGTTCGCGGATCGTCGGTCGGCGCTTTCAAATTGTGCATGTGCAATTTGGTAGAACCCTTATAGAGGTCACAACCTTCCGCTCAAATTCCACCAAAATAAACAATTTATCAAAAAATAAAAATCGGCGCTTGCAACAATCTGCAAGCGGACTGCTTACTAGGGACAACGTATTTGGATCCATCAAAGACGATGCCAGTCGACGCGATCTCACTATTAATGCCCTCTACTATGATCCGGTAAAAAATACCATTCATGACTTTTCTCAGGGACTAAAAGATCTAGACGATCGCACAATACGCATTATTGGGGACCCCGCAACCAGATACCGAGAGGACCCAGTAAGGCTTCTTCGAGTCGCACGCTTTGCGGCAAAATTAGGCTTTAATGTAGATTCCAAAACCTTAAACCCCATGGCCAAAATGGCTGAGAATTTATCCCATGTATCCACTCCGCGGATGTTCGATGAAACCCTAAAACTGTTTATGAGTGGGCAGGGTCTGGCATCGTTTAGATTGCTTGCTGAATACGGTCTGTTCGCGCAAATCATGCCACAGGCAAGTCGACTTATTGAACAGGGAGATCATTTTGCGTCCCGTATAGTAGAACAGGCACTGACCAATACTGATTTGCGCATTCGCAGCAAAAAGAAAGTGACGCCGGCATTTATTTACGCTGCGCTGCTCTGGCCATCCGTTCAAAAGATCGCTTTAGACTACGAAAACCAGGGCCATTCGCCCTCTCTGGCGCTCAATAAAGCCGCCAGTGAAGTGATCGGCAATCAGATTCCAATTACCGCTATACCAAGAAGATTTACCGTCGCAATGCGCGAGATTTGGTCTCTGCAACTGATGCTTCCAAAAAGAGGCGGCAACAAAGCCAAACGTCTATCTGAGCACCCTCGCTTCCGAGCTGCCTACGACTTTACCCTACTGCGGGAACAGGCTGGAGAAAGCCTCAATGGACTGGGGGATTGGTGGACAACCTATCAAGAAGCCGGCGAAGATAAACAACAGGAAATGGTAGAAATGCTGCCCTCAGATAGACCCAGAAAGCGCAGATCCCGCCGCAGGAAGCACCAGAAGACTGATGCCTGAAGCCTATATAGGCCTCGGTAGCAACCTAGGTCGAGAGCACGAGGGCATTTATGAAAGCCCTCAAACTCAGCTCGATACCGCCCTGAAAAAGATAGCTCAACAGCCCCAAATAAACCTAATTAAGGTATCCAGTTTCTTTCGAACCAACGCCATAGGGCCGGGCGAACAACCGGACTATATCAACGCAGCCGCAAAGGTTAAAACCAGCTTATCAGCCCATCAACTTCTGGACTTTTTGCAGTTGCTCGAGAATCGACAGGGCCGCATACGCACCCTGCGCTGGGGTGCTAGGACACTGGATCTGGATATCCTACTTTACGATCAGATTGTCGAGAACAGCGAGCGCCTTACCATTCCCCATCCAAGGCTCCATGAAAGGGCCTTTGTACTTGCACCACTGGTTGACTTGGATCCCCAATTAGCCATTCCAAATAGAGAGAATGTCAGTCGCCTATTAGCCAGCTGTTCCCTGCAAGGTGTTGTAAAATTGCCGGACTGAGAGGGTCGCATCGAAGAATCCATTCGGCCCAGTAGCCGGCATTTCAAGTTATAATGTTATAATATCTATCCGTTATGCCCCGCATATAAAGAGTAAGGATATCCAGCATTGTGAAAACTACAACTATTGACAACCTCAAAGCAATAAAAGCCGATGGCAATAAGTTTGCAGCTATTACCGCTTATGACTTCAGCTTTGCTTCACTGATTGAAGCCGCCGAGATTGAAGTCACTCTGGTTGGTGATTCACTGGGCAATGTTATTCAGGGTCAAGATACGACTCTTCCAGTAACCGTCGATGAAATGGCCTACCACACCGCCGCCGTAAAACGCGGCATTGCACGCTCTCTGCTAGTAACCGATATGCCGTTTATGTCCTATGGAACCGAAGTGCAAGCATTGGATAGTGCCGCAATATTAATGCAGGCCGGTGCGCAAATGGTCAAATTAGAGGGTGGCGAATGGCTTGCCAACACAGTTTATAGCCTGGCAGAAAGAGGTATTCCTGTCTGCGGCCATGTGGGGCTCACTCCTCAGTCAGTTCACAAGCTGGGAGGCTATAAGGTGCAGGGCAGAGAAGATGCAGCTGCCCAGAAGATGCTTGCCGAAGCAAAGGTGCTGGAGGAGGCAGGCGCTGATCTGCTCGTAGTGGAATGTGTGCCCTCATCACTGGGCAAGGCGCTGGCTCAATTATTGGATATTCCGGTAATAGGTATAGGCGCCGGCCCAGACACAGATGCTCAGGTTCTGGTACTGCACGATATGCTCGGTATCTCGAGAAAACCCCCCAAGTTTTCGAAGAACTACCTAGCGCAGGCATCCAGCATCCAAGAAGCTATAAGCACCTACGGAAATGAAGTCCGCGGCGGTGTCTTTCCCGGCCCAGAACACTGCTTCTAAAGCGCCGAGGCAATCTCCTAAATGACAGACCTACTGCAAAAAAAATACTTTCTAGGTTTTGGGTTTAACATAGAGCACTAGACTGTGACCAACCAGTTGATAGCCTTTCTCATCGACAATTTTTTCTTGTAGCGCCTCTATATCTGCATGGTGGAATTCAATGACTGTGCCAGTTTCAGTACACACCATATGATCGTGATGCTCACCACGATCCAGCTCGTACACTGCAGGCCCCGAATCAAAATTATGCCTCTCTACCAACCCAGCGGCCTCAAACTGAGTCAACACGCGATACACCGTCGCTATACCCACATCCTCACCGGCATCCCGTAAAGATTGATAGACATCCTCTGCCGTCATATGCCGCTTGGAGACATTTTCTAAGATTTGTAAAATCTTTATCCTCGGCAATGTAATCTTAAGACCCGCTTTTTTCAGTTCATAATCTTCCGGATCCATAATTTCCTCTTCTCTATGCTATGATCACTGGCTTATTATCCCCCAAACGCGCAACTAACTGGAAGCCTGCCAATGCGATTATCCGCCATCTTTCTTTTGAGCCTTTTTGCTTTCACTGCTGGATGCAGCTGGATTAAGTTTCCCGGCATTCACAAAGTAGATGTTCAGCAGGGCAATATAGTAAACCAAGAGATGATTGACAAGCTACAGACCGGAATGAGCAAATCGCAGGTCCAATTTGTTCTTGGCACTCCATTAATCACTGATACGTTTAATCAGTCGCGCTGGGACTATTTTTACAGTCGAGTAAAGTCTAACGGGGAGAGAACGCAAAAGCAGGTCACCATCTTTTTTGATAGCGAGGGTCAGCTAGTTCGAATAACTGGTGACTATGTGCCCGAGCCCACTAAATCAGAAGAGTAAAAACCGGGCCCCCTAAGCCGAATTCTTTTCTTTAAGCGCTTTTGCCTCTTCAGCGCGTCTGCGCCGCACCTCTTTGGGGTCCACAATCAGAGGCCTGTATAGCTCTACTCTGTCTCTAGGCTTAAGTTGATAGGCCTCTGGCTCCTCCAGCCCTTTAGTTCCCAGCACCTGTGAGAAAATACCCATCTTGATATTTTCAATATCTATCTCAGCAAACAGCTCTAACAGGCCGGACTGCTTCACTGCCTCAAGTGCCGTAGTCCCCAGAGGTACAGACAGCACTTTAAGCACCTGTTTTTCAGGGCGCGCATAGGCTACTTCAACAGTGATTTCTGAGTTACTGATTTTCATTGGGTTCCCCTTGGAGAATATCGTCAGCACGTCGACACAGAGAATCGACAAGACCGTTGGCAACATCAGAAAACAGTCCGGTAGCAGCTCTACCTAAACTGCGACTTTTAAATTCAAATTCAAGATCTAAAGACAGCTTACAGGCCGAATCAGTTAAAGCTGTAAACAGCCACAGACCTTTAAAACTTTTAAACGGACCATCCTGTAAAGTCATTTCAATACTTGTGTTAGCTGTTAACTGATTGCGAGTGGTAAGATTGACCTGCACGCCAGCTTTTTTCAAGCTCAATCGCGCCAGCATCATCTGTTCCGTATGCTCAATAATCTCAACTGCGCTACATCCGTCCATAAATTGCGGATAACTAGCGACATCGTTAACTAGGGAATACATAGCTTGCGCCGAGTGCGCAATCAACGCTGATCGTTTAATACTCGCCAAGTGCCCACCTAGGAAAAGAATTTGTCATAAACACCCATTATAAAGACAGCGCCAATAGCAACAGGCGCAACATAGCGAACTGTGAACCGCCACAATGTCTCTAGACTGGGGTTGGCCCCCAACATTTCGGAGTCGACTGCTTTTTTATTCATCACAAAACCCACAAACAGCGCAATAAGCAATCCTGAGATGGGCAACATAATGTTTGCCGTCAGAAAATCTAAGCCATCAAAAAACGTAAATCCGAACAGCTTGTAATCTGCCCAGATATTGAACGAAAACACAGTGCCCAGCCCCAGCAGCCACACAAAACCAGCGAGCACTAAATTGGCTCTGAATCGACCCATATTTTTAGTCTCTACAAACCAGGCTACACAGGGCTCCAATAGCGAGATAGCCGAGCTCCACGCCGCGATGGATACCAGCACAAAAAATATAGCACCTATTAACAGACCGCCGGGCATATTGCCAAAGGCCACCGGCAAACTGATAAACATTAATCCCGGACCCGCACTGGGCTCAAGGCCCTCAGTGGCAAAAACAATTGAAAAGATAATCAAACCGGAAACAATCGCGACCGCAGTGTCTAAAAACGCCACCATCAGTATGGTTTTTCCCATATTGGCCCTCTGAGGCATGTAGGCACCGTAGGCCATAATAGCACCCATACCAATACTCAGCGTAAAAAACGCATGGCCCATGGCTTCTAAAACACCCCGCCAAGTCAGCTGATCTAAATTAAACCGAAATAGAAAACTTACAGCTGCGTCAAAATTTCCCTTAAAGTAACTAAAGCCCAATAACAACAATAACATCACAAACAACAGTGGCATCAAAACCTCAACGGCCACACCTAAGCCCTTCTTGACACCCCCCATAACCACACCGACACAGAGTGCTAAAAATACAGTTTGCCAAAAAATTAACCGCGATGGATCATCGAGAAGCCGCGCAAATACTGCACCGGCAGAATCACCGCTAACGCCGCGCAACTCGCCGGAACCCACTTCAAAGATATAGCTCAAAGCCCAGCCGGCAATCACTGTATAGAATGAGAGGATAAGCACACCGGCGAGAACACCCAACCACCCCACATGGGCCCAGTGACGATGTGCCGCGCTCTCGACCACAATATCGCGCATACTGTTAATAGGGCTTTTGCGTCCATGACGGCCTAATATCACCTCCGCCATCATTACCGGAATGCCAACTAAAAGAATACAACCCAGATACACCAATACGAAAGCACCACCCCCATTACTGCCAGCTATATAGGGAAATTTCCACATATTCCCCAACCCCACAGCAGAACCGGTGGCCGCCATAATAAAGGTCCAACGACTACCCCAGGTGCCATGCATTCCTTTTTGTTGTAACGCCATAACTGATTCCCAGCCTTCGCATTTAGGGGTGAATTGTACCCATATCTGATAGGTACAGCTTAGTTATTTTTAGATTAGAACAACAACCTGAAGGTAGCGACTAAAAGCTTATAATAATTTATAACAAAACCAGTATAATCCCACGCCATGACTAAGAAAAAATCCAAACAACAATCCAATACCATCGCTCTCAACCGCAAGGTGAGACATGATTATTTTATTGAAGAAAAATTTGAGGCCGGTGTTGCTCTAAAGGGCTGGGAAATCAAAAGCCTGCGCGATGGAAGAGTTAATCTCACCGACACCTATGTCATGCTCAAGGATGGCGAGGCTTGGTTACTGGGCACCCATATAACCCCGTTAAACACGGTTTCAACCCATTATGTCACGGAGCCAACCCGCTCGCGAAAACTGCTTCTGAATTACCGTGAATTAAAAAAACTACAGGAAGCGGTGCAACAGAAAGGTCGAACCTGCGTGTGCACTGCGCTGTATTGGAAGGGCCACCTAGTTAAATGTGAAATTGCCTTGGCAACAGGAAAGGCCGCCTATGACAAACGCGTGGATTCAAAAGAGCGCGATTGGAGCCGTCAAAAACAACGACTGATGCGTCATTCTTAATCCTTTCAGCACCAAAACAACGTCTCGTATGGCGTTTTATAGTGCTTCCGCTCTAACTTATCACTCGAAACCGACCGACTAAGATTTAGTTGCAGGAAGTTCCAGCAAACTGTCATCGGGCATCGTACAATTCAGCTTCATATCCAGTAACTTTTCAATCGGCTCGAGCAGAAAAGCATCGTCCTCGCAGGCAAAGCTAATCGAGGTGCCAGTTTTACCGGCGCGGCCTGTTCGGCCAATGCGGTGAACATAATCCTCTGGCTCTTCCGGCAGGGTAAAGTTAATCACATGACTTACCCCATCAACATGAATGCCCCGCCCAGCCACATCGGTTGCCACCATGACTTTTAAGGCGCCAGACTTGAAAGACTCTAACGTTTTCATGCGTCGATTCTGAGGCACATCTCCGGATAGCAAACCCACCTTGAACCCCTTCTTACTAAGATTCTGATGAAGGTCACGGCAAATATCTCGGCGATTTGCAAACACCATAACGGAGTCAACATCATCAGTGCTCAAAATATTATGCAAAAGCATCAATTTTTCATCGGCGGTAGTAATGTAGATTTTTTGTTCGACTGTATCTGTTGCCACTCGCTCCGCGCCAATTTCTACGGTGACTGGCTCATAGGTCCAGCTTTGCGAGAGTCGCATGACTTGCGGTGTAAATGTGGCTGAGAATAACAGGGTTTGGCGGTCTTCTCGTTTCGGTGTCAAGCGAACTAGGCGCCTGACCTGAGGGATAAAACCCATATCCAGCATCCGATCGGCCTCATCAATAACCAATATCTCAACCTGATCCAAATAAATATCACGGTTATTGGCAAAATCTAAAAGACGCCCCGGGGTTCCCACCAGAATATCGCAATAGGACTTCTGAAGCTTGAGCAACTGCTTGCCATAGTCCATACCACCCACCAAGCAGTGCACATTGAGATCAATATGCTTGAGCAATGCGCTCGTATCATCTGCGATCTGGATGGCCAGCTCTCTAGTGGGCGCCATAATCATAGCGCGCGCCTCGCCCATATAGCGCTCATCTTCTATCGGATGTTTGAGTAAATCAGCAATAATACTGATCAGGAAGGCTGCTGTTTTTCCAGTCCCAGTTTGCGCCTTTCCAACAATATCATGACCAAACAAAGTTTGTGGCAGAGAGGCTGCCTGAATCGGCGTGCAATACTCAAACCCAGTGTCTTGAATACCACGCATTAGCTCAAGAGGTAAATCAAAGTCATGGAATCTAGTTTTACCCTCTTGGGCCTCAACCACAAATTGCGAGAGATCCCATTTGCGACGACCTCCTCGCTGGCCTCTACTGCGCCTGCGTTTTGCATTTGATGATTTTTTAGGCACAGCGCTCTGGTTCGATTCAATAGCTGTATCTAGCTTAGGGTCTGCAGATTTTTGAGAGGTATCGGAGTTATCAGTCAAAGATTTATATACTTTATTGGTTAAAAAATTAGAGAGTGCCGATTGTAACAGAATTGTGATCTGTGCGCTTAAAATAATATTAGGCTCAACTATCCGATAATGTTTAAATGCCCAGCCTATGACCCCTAAACAGCCACCCTCATTTATAGAGAGCTCTATTGCCCTGCTGCGCCTCGCTGGCCCCCTGATGCTGGGACAACTAGCTGTGGTTGGCATGACGGTTACCGATATCTATATGGCGGGACAGGTCAATTCAGATACCCTGGCTGCACTACAGCTGGGAGGTAGCATTTGGTCCCTGATCACCCTTCTGGTAATTGGAGTAATGATCGGCAATAGCCCCATAGTCGGAAATTACTGGGGTGCCGGTGAAAAAACCAAGGTGCGATTTCAGTTCCAACAAGGTCTCTGGCTAGCGCTACCCATGGGTATTTTGGTCTGTCTGGCTATCTTAACCGGCATTGCCTTTCTCAGTTATTTGGATATTTCAGACAGGGTTTATTCCATCGCTCGAGGTTATCTGCTGCCGTTCCTTATAACAGGCCTTATGTTTCCAGCTTTTTTCGCGTTTCGCAGCAGCTTTGAGGGCATCGGCGATACAAAACCGGTGATGCTATTTAACTGTCTGGCTTTTGTGCTCAATGGGGTTCTCGACTATATCCTAGTATTCGGCAAGCTCGGATTTCCGGCGCTGGGCGGCATTGGTGCCGCCTGGGCAACGGTCGTGGTTATGCTATTTTTATTGATCTGCATGGCTACCTACGCCCACTGTGCCAGCAACATGAAGAGACTAAGGCTCTACAGCCACTTCTGCGGGCCCCACAGGGGTGCAATTGCCAAGATATTGGGTCTCGGAATACCTATCTCTTTAAATATTGCCGCTGAAATAAGCTTCTTCGCAATGATTCCAATGATGATCGCCCATCTGGGTTCTGATGTACTGGGCGCCCATGCTGTTACCATCAATCTAGACGCGCTGGTGTTTATGCTACCGCTGGGTATTGGGCAGGCACTCAGTATTAAAGTTGCGCATGCTCAGGGGTCTAGAAATCCTATGGCCGCAAGGCTAATTTGTATCACCGGATTTAGGCTAGTGTTAATCTTAGCTATGCTGCTGGGTTGCTTAAAAGTATTCCTAGGCGGCTATTTGGCCGCCACCTTTAGCCCCAATTACAGCGTGCAGCTAATTGCTACCAATCTGTTCTTTTTCTCTGCAGCTCTGGGTTTATTTGACTCACTACAAATTAGCTGTAGCTGCGCATTGCGGGGCTTTAAAGATGCTCGAGTACCGCTGGCCATCCAAGTGACCGCCTTTTGGGTCATCGCCTTCCCCATAGCCTACAGTCTGGCACTGACAGATAGTTTTGGTGCGCCGTTAGGCGTCTATGGATTCTGGATGGGTATGGTATTGGCGGCTCTGATCGCCGCTTTAGGTCTGCTCTACCGCTGGCATAAGGTCACCAGCAATGCTATCGCCGCCACTGCCCCAAGGTAACCCTATCTAGATTGTTATAATCTCGCCGGGTTGCCACCTCTGAAAAGCCTGCCGAGACAAACAGATCTCTCAGCGCATTTCCCTGCTCACAGCCATGCTCCACCAGCAACCATCCGCCAACCGCCAGATAATCTGGGCTCTGCCTCACAATCTTCTTTAAATCATCCAGACCATCAACTCCAGACACCAGTGCACTACTGGGTTCAAATCGCACATCCCCCTGCTTGAGATGGGGATCATCGCGCTCTATGTAGGGAGGATTGCTGACAATTAAATCAAAATCAGCCCTATCAGCCGCAATCGCAGAAAACCAGTCACTCTGAAAAATCTGCACATTGCTTAAACCCTGACGCTGGCAATTTTGTTTGGCCAGTGCCACCGCCCCAGACTGGGAATCAATGGCAGTTAATTGCCAATCTTGGCGCTCTGAGGCCAAGGCCAAGGCAATAGCGCCAGTTCCCGTACCCAGATCTAAAACCCGACTGCGCCGCGGCAATGCCAAAGCCAAAGCCAAAGCTATCTCCACTACAAGTTCAGTTTCTGGACGGGGTATCAATGTGTCTGGGGAAACATTTAAATCAAGGGACCAAAACCCCTGCGAGCCAGTCAAATAGGCAATCGGGGTTCCCTGCAACCGCGCCTGTAACAGCGCCTCAAATCTCTGTAACTGCTCGGGTTCAACCGTCGCATCCGGCCAGGTGCGCAATTGAGCCCGGTCTACCTCCAACACGTGACACAGCAGTATCTCGCAATCCAGCTGTGGCGAGTCACTGACAGCTCGCAACTGGTCAACCGTCTTGAGAAGTTGAGAAACCTTTGCCATTCGATTATTTGGAGAGACTGGCTAGCTGTTCGGCTTGGAACTCATTGATCAAAGGCTGTACCACCTCTTGCAGTGACCCCTCCATTATCTCGCTTAATTTGTACAGCGTGAGATTAATGCGATGATCGGTCACTCGACCCTGAGGGAAATTATAGGTGCGTATGCGCTCCGAGCGATCTCCACTGCCCACCAAACTCTTGCGCTGCTCCGATTGTTCTTTGGCCGCCGCATCATCCTGAGCACTATTTAAACGGGCCTGTAGTACCGACATAGCCCTGGCACGGTTTTTATGCTGCGAGCGCTCATCTTGGCACTCCACCACGATGCCCGTTGGAATATGGGTTAAGCGAATCGCGGAATCGGTTTTATTAACATGCTGGCCGCCAGACCCAGAGGCGCGAAAGGTATCTACCCGCAGATCTGCCTTATTGATTTCAATAGCGTCCTGCTCATCGGCCTCAGGCATAATGGCAACTGTACATGCCGAGGTGTGAATTCTACCTTGAGACTCGGTTTCGGGAACTCGCTGCACACGATGGGCGCCGGACTCAAATTTCAGCTTGGAGTACACGCCTTTGCCAACGATTCTTGTAATAATTTCCTTATAACCGCCGTGATCGCCCTCGCTTTCACTAATTACCTCTACCTTCCAGCGCTGCGTCTCGGCAAACCTGCTATACATACGAAACAAATCGCCAGAAAAAATAGCCGCTTCATCGCCGCCGGTACCAGCGCGTATTTCCAGAAAAATATTCTTTTCATCATTGGGATCCCTAGGTAGCAACAGGCGCTGTAAATCTAACTCCAGCACCTCCAGCTGAGCCTCTCCATCGGCAATTTCTTCCTGAGCCATAGCTCTCATATCAGCATCGGAATCCTTTAGGAGCGAATTGGCTTCCTCGAGGTTATTGACCACCGCCTGATAGCTTACATAAGCCTTTACCACAGGCTCTAGCTCTGCATACTCTTTTGACAAAGGCCTGAATTTATCTTGGTTGGCAATGATCTCCGAATCACTCAGCAGTGCGCCCACCTCTTCATAGCGCTCATTGAGATGATCTAGCTTGGCTAAAATTGATGCTTTCATAGATTTATACTTTTTGGATTACCTTTTGTTTTTATTTAAGCCAAATAATTCATGGGTGACGCTAATGGCATCATCGCGACCCTCTTCGCCCGCCTGTTTTAGTTTAGTGGTCGGTTTGTGCAACAGCTTATTGGTCAGATTGCGCGCCAAGGTATTGATAACCTCGGCAGAATCCTGACCGCGCGCAAGCGCGCTGAGCGCCTTCTCAACCTCAGTATCCCGAATAGTTTCCACGCTATCTCGGAATGCTCGTATAGTATCAACCACAGCCAGTTCACGCTGTTTGGAAGACCAGTTTTCCACCTCTTCGTCAACAATATCCCGAGCCAAATCAGCGGCACTCTGGCGCGCCCTGATATTATCTTGAATAACTTCCTCAAGATCATCGACAGTGTATAGATAAACATCATCCAGCTCTTCCACCTGCGGCTCAATATCCCGCGGCACTGCCACATCAACCATAAAAATAGGTTTGTGCAGGCGCTTTTTAAGCGCCGCTTCAACCGCGCCCTTGCCCAATATAGGCAACTGACTAGCGGTTGACGAAATAACAATATCAGCCCTGTGCAGATAATCTGGTATATCAGACAACAAAATAGCTTCAGCGGAAAAATCTTCTACCAACTCCTGAGCGCGCTCCAAGGTGCGATTAGCTACCGTGATCCGCCCAATCTGTTTTTCTAGCAGATGTCTTGCCGCTAACTCTATGGTTTCACCCGCGCCAATTAGCAACACATGTGCACTCTTGAGATCTGTGAAAATCTGTTCCGCCAAACTCACTGAAGCATAGGCCACAGAGACCGGACTCTTGCCGATAGCTGTCTCGGAGCGCACCCGTTTCGCCACCGCAAAAGCTCGTTGAAACGCCATATTTAAGTACGCATCAACGGTTGCCGCCTTTTGGGCTACCGAATAGGCAGATTTAATCTGACCAAAAATTTGCGGCTCACCAACCACCAGTGAATCCAATCCGCTGGCAACACAGATCATATGGCGAATGGCCTCGTTATTGCGGTGACAGTAATAACAGTGTTGCAAGGCTTCAACACCTAGGTTTTTATTAGCTGCCAGCCAAGCCAGTAACTGCGCGTCGGGGAGGTCTCCAACCGCATAAATTTCAGTTCTATTGCAGGTGGACAGCAGTGCTATTTCAGAGACACCGAGCTCGCTCAGCGCTGCCTGTAAAGTCTCAACCACTGTCTCAGGGGCAAAGGAAACCTGGCCGCGGAGATCTACCGAAGCGGATTTATGGTTAATGCCAAATGCCATGATATCCATAGCCATCAGTCTCTATCCGTAGCTTTCAAGTTTACAGGTTTCCAGGTTTCCAATGGAAAACCAACAAAATTTGACGCACCGCCAAATTATTTGAGTCAGAGCCCTGCCGAACCGACAATTTTACACTAGAGTTGCGATTAAGAGGAGGATTGCTACTCATCATTTGCAAAACCTTCAAACTAATAAGACAGCATTGGTCTTAACTGGTAATATCATAAAAATACGCCTATGAAGACATTTCAACAACTCACCGCATCAATCGCAATCTTGCTTATATCTGCCTGTAGCGGAATAGCGCCGCTATCCGACCCTCAGCCAGTGCCAGACACAATCACCGCCGCCGAGGATAAATCCACCCCCGCGGCCTCTGCAATCACCCTAAAACCCCTATCAAGCAATAGCCTGCATGAGCTATTGGTAGGGGAATTTGCGCTGTCTCGCAACCAATTTGAAATTGCACAGACTCAGTATTTAAAACAGGCTCGCGAAACCTTAGACCTAGAGGTTATCAAGCTAGCGGCAAAAATTGCCTCTTATAACCGCGACTATGAGGCTCTGGAGGAGCTGGCGCTGCTGTGGATTGAACTAGAACCCGCCAACTCAATCCCCCGCGGCCTAGCACTCGAGGCTCTCGCCGCCCAAGGAGATGGGATGGGGGCATTAGAACATGCAAGTTGGCTCTACTCCCAAAACCATCGACTGGACTCATTGATTGCAGTGACTTCAATCCATAGCAATCGGGATGATATTCAGAAACTTATTGCAGCCTTTGGGAAACTACAGCTAGATAAGGCCCAACAGCCCGCTGTACTACTCGCTTTAGCCATACTACATCAAGACCATGGCAATCTTATAAAAGCGCAACAAATGGTCGAGGAATTTTTATTAGTTAGGCCCATGAACCATCGTGGCATTCTATTGTTGAGTCAAATTTACCATCAACAGGAACTTACCACTGAATCACTTAAACTATTAGCCGCCGCTCTCGACAAGGCACCAGATAACTACAGGTTGCGGCGACAATACGCACGCTTTATGGCTCTGGTAGACAGATCGAAGGCCATCGAGCAATTCGAACTGCTTCGAAATCAGCAGCCAGATAATCAAAACACCAACTTTATGCTAGCTGTTCTGCTAATGAGTGAAGCTGAGGTAGAGAGAGCCTCTATGCTACTAACAGAGGCTTCAAGCGACCCCAGCCTCTACACAGAAACCCAATACTATTTGGGCGCTATTGCCGATGAGGCCGGCAATATAGACCTCGCCATCGACTATTTTGGCAAGGTGCAATCTGGGCAAAACTACTTGATGGCCGCATCGAGGCGGGCAGCTCTGTTAGCCCAGCACAGAAGCCTAGCGTCCGCCCAAGAGTATTTTTATAGACTGCGCGCCGAAAACCCAGAGCATGCTATCGAGCTATTTACATTAGAATCAACTCTTTTGATTAAAATGAACCGGGGAGAATTGGCCTACAAACTTCTCAGTGACAGCCTGACAGAGTTTCCCAATAATACTAAACTGCTCTACGCAAGATCCATAGTCGCTGAACAACAGGATAATTACCCACAGACAGAGCGCGACCTGCGCAAACTGCTTGCACTGGATGCAGATAACGCCATTGCACTCAATGCCTTAGGCTACAGCATGCTAGTGCACACAGCTCAATATGAAGAGGCTTACAAACTTATCAAACGCGCCTACCTTCTCAATCCGGGCGATCCCGCAACCATGGACAGCATGGGCTGGGTACTATTCCAAATGGGCCAACTTGAAGCTGCTTTAAAACATCTACAAAAGGCCATGAAGATTATGCCCGATCCAGAAATTGCCGCTCATTTAGGCGAGGTAGAATGGTCGATGGGAAACCCTGATATCGCCATTCAAATCTGGCGACAAGGTCTGCAACAGACTCCTGAACACCCAATAATTCTCGAGACCATTAAGCGGCTTGGAGTGACTGCAGATCTAGATACCCCCGGACAAGCATTATGAAATTAATACCTGTCCCGCTTATTATCCTTGTAATCAGCCTTCAGGGCTGTGTAACAACCGATCAAATACAGACTATCCACAACGGGCAGTTTAACGCTCGACAGATAGCGGCCCTCAGTTCCTGGCAACTGAGCGGAAAACTAGGCTTAAGATCACCACAAAAAGCCAGCAGTGCCAATCTGCAATGGCATCAACAGCGCGAAGAATATGAACTCAGGTTAAGCGGCCCCTTTGGTGCTGGTATTGCAACGGTAAAAGGCAATGGCCGCCATATTAAAGTGCAACAGGGCGACAAAACATACACTGGCGTTTCAGAAATGCTGGGGCTACAGACAATTGGCGTGCCAATTCCAGTGGATGCAATGAGCTGGTGGGTCAGAGGGCTGCCATCGCCAAACTGCGAGGCAGCCGTCAATATGATCGCCACAGCCGAGGGTACACCCATCGGCTTTAAGCAAGCTGGCTGGCAACTCTCTTTCTCCCAGTTCCAGCGCACAGATCAATACCTGTTGCCGAGAAAAGTGTCCGGCCGACTTGGGAACCTATCCTTTAAGCTGGTAATATCCGATTGGCGTTTCCCAAACAACTAGGTTGCCTCAATGATCTCAGTAACCCTACCCTCGCCGGCTAAATTAAACCTGTTTCTGCATATCACAGGCCGTCGCAAAGATGGTTATCACGATCTGCAAACCGTATTTCAGTTGCTCGACTACGGCGACCAACTCACATTGACTGCAATTAAAAAGCCTCGGGTAACATTAACCACCCAGCTCGACGGCCTATTGCCGGAAGATAATCTTGTGGTACAGGCTGCAATGGCGCTCCAGAAAGCCACAAACTGTGACTGGGGCTGTGAAATTCAACTGCAAAAGAAACTGCCCATGGGCGCTGGTCTGGGCGGTGGCAGTAGCAATGCAGCCACAACTCTGGTGGGGCTAAACTTCTTGTGGCAATGTGGATTATCCCTAGATCAACTAAGCCTGATAGGGCGTCAACTAGGGGCCGATGTTCCGGTTTTTGTGCAGGGAAAGAGCGCCTTTGCCGAAGGTATTGGTGAACAGCTAACGCCAATGGCGCTATCAAAACCTTGGTATCTTGTGGTAACACCAAAAATTAGAGTATCCACCACAGAAATTTTTTCTCATAGTGAATTGACAAGGAACTCTCCAGCCATCAAAATACGCGCCCTCTCGGAGGAGCGACACAGAAACGATTGCCAATCTGTAGTCGAAGCATTGTATCCAGAAGTAAAACAGGTTTTGGTTTGGCTACAACGCTTCAAAAACCCTCTGATGACAGGGACTGGAGCCAGCGTATTTTGTCGTTTTGATACTGAAGTCGCGGCAAGGCAAGCCCAGACCGAAATACCGGAAAAATGGAATTCGTTTGTAGCGCGGGGAACTAACCTCTCCTCACTGCACAAACAGTTGGAAAATTTTATAACTGGGGCGTGGCCAAGTGGTTAAGGCATCGGGTTTTGATCCCGACATTCGGAGGTTCGAATCCTCCCGCCCCAGCCATCTCTAACTTTAGAATACCAGGAAAAAGATGTGGCTAGATTAATGCTTTTTACCGGAAATGCTAATCCGGAGCTCGCAAGTGAAGTTGCAGGTTCGCTCGGAATCCCGCTCAGCGACTCACTGGTGACAACTTTCTCCGATGGCGAGATCAATATTGAGATCCGCGACAATGTGCGCGGCCACGATGTATTTATCATCCAGCCCACCTGTGCACCAACCCATAGAAATTTAATGGAATTAGTGTTGATGATCGACGCCCTGCGTCGCTCTTCAGCTGAGCGTATCACGGCGGTAGTCCCCTATTTCGGCTATGCCCGACAGGATCGACGAGTGCGCTCCGTGCGCGTACCTATCAGCGCCAAAGTAGTTGCAGATATGCTATCTAACGCCGGTGTAGACCGCGTGCTTACCGTAGATCTTCACGCCGAACAAATTCAGGGGTTCTTTAACTGCACCGTGGACAATATCTATGGCGCGCCTGTACTGCTAAATGATATTGAGCGTCAGAATTACAAAAAACTGCAAATTGTATCCCCAGATATCGGCGGCGTAGTACGTGCCCGTGCAGTGGCCAAGCAACTCGGCTGTGACTTGGCGATTATCGACAAACGTCGTCCCTCGGCCAACGAAAGCGAAGTAATGAATCTTATTGGTGAAGTCGAAGGACGCACCTGTGTATTGGTGGATGATATTGTCGACACCGCTGGAACCCTCTGCAAAGCCGCCGAGGCACTCAAAAAACACGGTGCTGAAAAAGTTGTTGCCTATTCGACACACGCGGTTCTATCTGGAAAGGCCATAGATAATATCAAAAACTCCAAGCTGGATAAGCTGGTGGTAACCAACAGTATTCCGCTGAGTGAAGAAGCCAAAAAATGCGGAAAAATCCGCACGCTAACGCTGGGCAAGTTACTGGGTGAATCCGTACGTCGCCTCAGCAATGAAGAATCCATCAGCGCCATGTTTGTGTAATCAGGTGATTGCACTAATTAGAAGCTGACAAAACCGCCCAATAAAGGGCAATTAACCCCCACTACAGGTCTGGTCGCGGTCTATAGTGGCATAACATTGGAGACTACTATGTCTACTGATTTTACTTTAAATGCGAAAGGTCGCGAGGATACAGGGAAAGGTGCGAGCCGCCGCCTGCGTCGTCTGGCCGGAGAAATCCCCGCCATTGTATACGGTGGCAAAAAAGCACCAGCACAGATATCTCTTGTGCACAAAGATGTGATGAAAGCGCTGGAAAATGAAGCTTTCTACTCCCATATTGTCTCATTGAATGTGGATGGCAAATCTGAAGATGTGATTATTAAAGATATACAGCGTCATCCCGCCAAGCCCATCCTTCAGCATATGGATTTCTTTCGAGTCAGCAAATCCACCAAGCTGCAGGTAAGAGCTCCGCTACACTTTATCAACGAAGAAGAGTGCGTTGGCGTTAAACTGAATGGCGGCCTAATTGCCCACAGCATGACGGAACTAGAAATCAGCTGCTTACCAAAAAATCTTCCAGAGTACTTGGAAGTGGATATGGCTGAGATTGATCTTGGACAAACCGTACATATCTCTGATATAAAACTGCCCAAAGGTGTGGAAAGTGTTGCCCTCAGTCATGGTGCAGACCATGATCTACCTGTAGCTTCTGTCAACAAACCAAAAGCAATAGAAGTTGAGGAAGAGGTTGCAGAGGCAGCTGAAGACGCCACTGATGGCGCCGAGGACGGTGCAGAGGAAGCAAGCGAAGAGTAATCTTCTACCTTGCTAACCTAGGCTCCGACATTGGAAACGCCCGTAGATCTAATCATAGGGCTGGGAAACCCCGGCCCTAAGTACCAACGGACGCGCCACAATGCCGGAGCCGACTTGGTAAGGGAATTGGCCAGCTCATTCGACAGCCCTGTGATCTCCGAAAGCAAATTCTTTGGCGAAACCGCCAGAGTTTCGATCGCCGGTAGAAATGTTCGCCTACTGATCCCCAGCACCTTTATGAATCGCAGTGGTCAGGCGGTCGCAGCCATGGCCAAATTCTATCAAATCGCTCCAGAACGCATTCTTATTGTGCACGATGAACTGGATCTGGATCCCGGAACAGCTCGATTCAAAAAGGGTGGTGGCCACGGCGGCCACAACGGACTCCGCGATACCATCAACAGTCTTGGCAACAACAGCGACTTCGCCCGCCTACGCATAGGCATTGGCCACCCTGGGCAGGCCAATCAAGTGGCTGATTATGTGCTAAAAAAAGCCTCTAGCGCCGATCGGCAACTGATCGACCAGAGCATAGACAACGCCCTGCGTCACCTGCCACTGGCAGTCAATGGCCAATGGGAACAAGCAATGACCGCACTGCACTCCAGCTAACAACAGTATTTATATAAGGACCAAAACATGGGTTTTAATTGTGGAATAGTTGGACTGCCCAATGTGGGTAAATCAACTCTATTTAATGCACTCACCAAAGCGGGTATAGGCGCGGAAAATTTTCCTTTCTGCACCATTGAGCCCAACACCGGCATAGTGCCCATTCCCGACCCCCGCCAAGACAAAATCTCGGCCATTGTGCAGCCAGAGCGAGTTATTCCTACCAGTATGGAATTTGTGGATATTGCCGGACTGGTTGCCGGTGCCTCAAAAGGTGAAGGGCTGGGCAACCAATTTCTCGCCAATATCCGCGAAACAGACGCTATAGCCCATGTGGTGCGCTGTTTTGATGATGAAAATGTTATCCATGTGGAGGGTGCAATAAATCCCCCAGAGGATATAGCTGTTATCAATACCGAGCTGGCATTGGCCGATCTAGAGAGCGTCGAAAAAGCCCTGCTCAGAGCTGGCAAAGCCGCCAAGGGCGGCGACAAAGAAGCCAAAGCATTGCAGACAGTGCTGGAGAAGATTCTGCCTCATCTCAATGAAGCCAAGCCACTGCGCTCCTTTGAGCTAACCGACGATGAGCTCAAACTACTCAAACCATTAAGCCCGCTCACCCTAAAGCCAACCATGTATATTGCCAATGTCGATGAAGATGGGTTTGCAGACAATCCTTATCTGGATGCAGTGACCGCCATTGCCGAGCAGGAAGGTGCGATTGTAGTTCCTATATGCAATAAACTTGAAGCTGAAATCAGCGAACTGGAAGACGACGAAAAAATGGAATTCCTAGAAGAAATGGGCATGGATGAACCCGGCTTAAACCGCGTGATTCGCGCTGGCTACTCACTGCTGGAATTACAGACCTACTTCACTGCGGGGGTCAAAGAAGTGCGCGCCTGGACTATTCCAGTTGGCGCAACTGCACCCAATGCCGCTGGCAAAATTCATACCGACTTTGAAAAAGGCTTTATTCGCGCAGAAATTGTCGCCTACCAAGACTATATTCAAGGCAATGGCGAACAGGGTGCAAAAGAAGCCGGCAAATGGCGACTGGAAGGCAAAGATTATATAGTCCAAGATGGCGATATCATCCACTTCCGCTTTAATGTCTGATAACCTATTTCAGCGCCCTATTCCCTTGACAAATAGCCCCACTGTGGCGAAAATGCGCGCCCGTTCCGAAGCTATATTCAAGCGCTTCTGGACGTCTATCAATTTCTTTGTGGCTACGTAGCTCAGCTGGTTAGAGCACAGCATTCATAATGCTGGGGTCGGTGGTTCAAGTCCACCCGTAGCTACCATTTAAATCA
>JANXGQ010000048.1 GCA_024959305.1 Porticoccaceae bacterium
GGCGCATTGTCCTGTGTGGCATAGTTATTTTAAGCCCAATCAGCCCTGCCACTGTGGCTGACAATCAGCAACAGGCTGAACTAAAGCAGCTAAAACGCTCAATATCTAGTCTCGAAAAAAAACTGCACAATCAAAGCCAAGAGAAAAATAATCTACAGCACCAATTAAAGATTATTGAGCTGGAATCGAGCAGAGTGAATATTAGTATTCGCGAGTTGCGCCACAAGATTGCCAGTGCGAAAAAAGAGCTTTTAAAACTCACAGAAAAAAAACAACAGCTAAAACAGCGTATCTCCAACCAGAGTTCTGCTATTGCCGAACAGATTCGCTCGACCCACAAAATGGGTAGCGAGGAACCTATTAAATTGCTACTTAATCAGGAGGATCCTCAGCAAGTTGCGCGTGTTTTTAAATATTACGATTATTTACTTGAGGCGCGCTCAAAAAAAGTTCAGCAATTCAAAACTGATATTGCAGACTTAACGGTCCTTGTGGAAAATATTAATAAGACAAAAATCACCCTCGCCAAGTCGAAAAAAAATCTGCAAGCTGAGCGCAGGACGCTGGCCAATAATGTGGTCGAGCGCAAGAAAATGCTGGGTAGGGTGCAAAGCGCACTGCTGACCGGCAAAGAAAAGTTAGCCACTTTACAAAGACAGCGCAGCGAGCTGGAAGAGCTTATCAGCGCGGTTAAGCTGGCGGCAGCGAAAATAGCGCCGCCGCAAGATTATCCCTCTTTTGCCTCTAGCAAAGGCAAACTGATGTGGCCGGTTAAGGGCCCTGTATCTTATAGCTTCGGAAGCCAGCGCAGCCACTATCTGCGCTGGGAGGGATGGTTGATTAACGCGGGAAACGGCAGTGTTGTGAGTGCCATCCATCATGGTCGCGTGGTATTTTCTAATTATATGAGAGGGTTTGGATTGCTGGTGATTGTGGATCACGGAGGCGGCTTTATGTCTCTCTACGCGCACAATCAAGAACTGCTTCGAAACACCGGTGACTGGGTACAGAGTGGCGAAATGCTCTCTCGATCTGGAGATACTGGGGGCTTACTTAAGCCTGCTGTTTACTTTGAAATTCGCAAAAAAGGGGTGCCAGTTGACCCGAAAATTTGGCTAAGCAAGCGCTAGATTTCCACTCAATAGGGCTTGCCAATCAAAAGGTAGATATCTATGTTAAAAGTCTTTCTAACACTGTGGCTGGCACTGATTTCAATAACTGGCTACGCCGAGGAAACTGATCTTCAGCAGGCGGTCAATGACTCTCCACAGGCTGAGCGACTGCCACTGCAAGAATTGCGGCTTTTTACTCAGGTCTTTGAGCAGGTGCGCACAGGCTATGTCAAAGATCTGTCTGACAGCCAGCTGTTTGACAGCGCTATGCAGGGTCTGCTGACGGGCTTAGACCCACATTCTAGCTACCTCAATCAACAGGATTACCAGCAATTGCAGGAATATACCTCTGGCGATTACGGCGGTTTGGGTATGGAAGTCATTATGGATAAAGGACTGATTCGGGTGGTTTCACCGATCGATAATAGTCCCGCGGCAAAAGCTGGTATTCAGGCAGGTGATTTTATCGTGGAGATCGATAATAAACCTGTGCGCGGCATTATTTTACAGAAGGCTATTGCTAAATTGCGCGGAAAAAAAGGCTCCAGTATTAGATTGGGAATTCTTAGGGAAGGTGAAACCGAGGTTTTAGAATTATCAGTGGTGCGCGATATTATTCATATTAACTCGGTGCGCAGCAGAATCCTCGAAGAGGGTTTTGGCTATATGCGAATATCCCAATTCCAAATTAATTCCGACCATGAATTCAAAGCTGCCCTCAGTGAGTTGCAAGCGGATGGGGCCCTGCAGGGGCTGGCGATCGATTTAAGAAATAACCCGGGCGGCCTTATGCCGATGTCGGTTGAAATTGCCGACACCCTGATCGATAAGGGGCTGCTGGTCTATACCGAGGGACGCTTGCCGAGCGCCAATCAGCAGTTTAATGCAACCTCTGGCGATTTGCTGAACGGCGCACCCGTAGTAGTGATAATCAATGGCGGTAGCGCCTCAGCATCAGAAATCGTCGCTGGCGCCCTGCAAGATCAGGGTCGAGCAACTATTTTGGGCACGCAAAGTTTTGGCAAAGGCTCTGTACAAACCCTAATGCCACTGGGCGATGGACGGGCCATAAAATTAACCACCGCTCGCTATTTCACCCCCAGTGGGCGCTCTATCCAAGGAGAGGGAATTGTGCCAGATATTGTTGTAGAGCCAACAGACAAAGATACTCAGACTAGTGACACCGACAATCAACTTAAGGCGGCTGTCGACCAATTAAAAAAGCTCAATGCAGGCAACCAAGAGCCCCTTGCGACCCTTGGACAAGATATATAGCTAAATAGGGGTCACTCAATAACCTTTCTTACTCAGCTTCCAACCGATCTACTTTTTGAAATCCACGGGGTAATTTGTGGCCCCGTCGACCGCGCTCACCAAGGTAGTGTTCTAGATCTTTTTGCTTCATCACCAGATAGCGCTTGCCAGAGTGCACGATCAATGAACCGCCATCGGCAATGATGGCATAATCCACAACAAACTCCTCGCGGGCCTGTAGTCTGGAACTGGGGATATTGATTATTTTATTGCCCTTACCCCGAGAGAGTTCAGGCAATTCGCTGAGGGGAAATGCCAACAGCCTGCCCTCATTGCTTACCGCCACAATCAGAGGATTGTCTTCAGCAACCATCTTGGGGCTGAGAATACGCCCGCCCTTGGGAATTGAAACCACCGCTTTACCCGCCTTATTTTTGGTATACAGGTCACCAATAGTAGCGACAAACCCGTAGCCGGCATCTGTGCCCAGTAGTATTTTCTGCTTATCTGCACCCATCATCACATCGGTGAATAATGAGCCAGAGGGCGGATTTAGACGGCCTGTAGCCGGCTCACCCTGACCTCGTGCAGAGGGCAATGTGTGAGCTGGTAAGACATAGTACCTACCCGTGGTGTCCTGCAGAAAAACATTCTGGTTACTGCGCCCTAGGGTAGCGGAGAGAAATTTATCTCCAGATTTGTAATTTAAGCTGCTGGGGTCTATCTCATGCCCTTTGCCCGCTCGCAACCAGCCCTTGTCGGAGAGCACTACGGTAATAGGCTCTGCTGTCAGTAGATCCTTCTCATTAAATGCCTGAGCCTCAGTGCGCTCGGCAAGTGGAGAGCGGCGAGCGTCTCCGTACTCTTCGGCACTGGCTTTAAGCTCTTTTTTGACCAGAGTTTTTAGTCGCACGTCCGAACTTAAAAGCAGTTCCAACTCGGCCTTTTCCTGCCTTAGCTCATCCTGTTCGGTACGAATTTTTATTTCTTCAAGACGTGCCAACTGTCGCAATTTGGTATCCAGAATATAGTCGGCCTGAATATCCGAGAAAGCAAATCTGTGCATCAGCGCTGGCTTGGCTTGATCCTCAGTGCGGATAATATTGATCACTTCATCGATATTTAAGAATGCGACCAGCAAACTATCCAAGAGATATAGGCGCTTTTCCACCTTTTGCAGACGATAATCCAGCCGACGGCGCGTGACATCAATGCGAAAACTTAACCACTCTTTTAGTATGCGCCGCAGATTCATTACCGCGGGCTTGCCGTCGACACCAATAATATTGAGATTGACGCGATAGCTGCGCTCTAAATCAGTGGTGGCAAACAGATGGCCCATCAGCGCTTCTATATCTATACGATTAGAGCGCGGTGTAATCACTAATCTGGTTGGGTTTTCATGATCTGACTCGTCGCGAAGATCTGCCACCATAGGTAATTTTTTATTGCGCATCTGGGCTGCAATCTGCTCGAGAATTTTCGAGCCTGAGGCTTGAAACGGCAGGGCGGTGACAATCACATCAGTATCTTCTCGATTCCAAACAGCGCGCATTTTTATCGAGCCACGACCGCTCTCATAGGTACTTAAAATATCCGCCACTGGGGTGATTATTTCTGCATCAGAGGGAAAGTCTGGCCCCTTGATAAAGCCCATTAGCTCGGCGATATCGGCCTTTGGGTTGTCCAACAGATGCAGACAGGCATTGACTACTTCATTGAGATTGTGCGGAGGTATATCGGTAGCCATGCCCACCGCAATACCAGTGGTGCCATTGAGCAATACACTGGGCACGCGAGCCGGTAGTATTTCTGGCTCTTCCAGAGAGGCGTCAAAATTAGGTCGCCAATTAGCGGTTCCCTGACCCAATTCTGAGAGTAGCAACTCGGCGTATTTGGATAACTTGGATTCCGTGTAACGCATGGCGGCAAAAGATTTGGGATCGTCCTGAGATCCCCAGTTGCCCTGCCCGTCCACCAGTGGATAGCGATAGGAAAAGGGCTGCGCCATCAATACCATAGCTTCATAGGCCGCACTGTCACCATGGGGATGAAATTTACCGATCACATCACCCACAGTTCGCGCTGATTTTTTGTATTTGGCAGTGGCTTTGAGCCCCAACTCACTCATGGCGTAGACAATGCGTCTCTGCACCGGTTTAAGGCCATCGCCAATATGGGGCAATGCGCGATCGAGGATCACATACATGGAGTAATTCAAGTAGGCCTGCTCGGTGTAGCTACTCAATGATCGGCTTTCAAGACCTTCATCGTTAAAGGTTACGATTTCGTTCATCGTTTTTCCCGTTTATGGTTTTTTCCGTTGATTGTTTTTTCTGTGCCAAATACTATTTAGTTAGTTCTAGAGACTCGCCGTGTCCGCTAGATTGCCTTTGGTTTCTAACCAGGCGCGCCTATCCGATGCGCGCTTTTTCGCCAGCAACATATCCAGAACCCTATGGGTATCATCTCCCGGCTGCAAGGTTAATTGCACTAGGCGTCTGGTATCTGGATCCATGGTGGTTTCCCGCAGTTGTAGCGGATTCATTTCGCCCAGACCTTTAAAGCGTTGCACATTGACTTTGCCGCGCTTGCCCTCGGCCTCAATACGATCGAGAATACCCTGTTTTTCTGCCTCATCCAGCGCATAGTAGACGTCCTTGCCAACATCGATTCTGAACAACGGCGGCATGGCCACATAGACATGGCCGCCACTGACCAGCGGCCGGAAGTGTTGGACAAACAGTGCACAGAGCAGGGTGGCAATATGCAGACCATCGGAGTCGGCATCGGCGAGAATACAAATTTTGTGGTAGCGCAATTGGTCGATGGATTCCAAGCCTGGATCCACCCCCAGCGCCACCGATATATCATGCACCTCTTGGGATGCGAGAATTTCCTGAGAATCCACTTCCCAAGTATTCAGTATCTTGCCGCGCAGCGGCATAATCGCTTGATTATCTCGGTTGCGCGCCTGCTTGGCAGAGCCTCCCGCCGAGTCACCTTCGACTAGAAATATTTCACAGCGTTCGGGCTCATCGCTGGAACAGTCTGCCAACTTGCCCGGCAGTGCAGGTCCCTGAGTGATCTTTTTGCGCACCACTTTTTTACTGGCACGCATACGTCTTTGGGCATTTAGAATGCATAGCTCGGCGAGTTTTTCAGCTTCCTCTGTATGCTGATTTAGCCACAGACTAAAGGCGTCTTTTACCACCCCAGCAATAAATGCAGCCACTTCCCGAGAAGATAAGCGATCTTTGGTTTGTCCAGAGAACTGTGGATCTGCCATTTTCGATGACAGCACATAACTACAGCGATCCCAGATATCGTCTGGTGTCAGTTTGACGCCTCTGGGTAATAGATTGCGGAATTCACAGAATTCGCGCATGGCATCGAGCAATCCAGAGCGTAAACCATTGACATGGGTGCCGCCCTGAGGTGTTGGAATCAGATTGACATAGCTCTCCTGTATCAGCTCGCCACCTTCGGGTAACCACTGCACTGCCCAGCCAGCCGCTTCATTCTCCGCAGCAAAGGTGCCAATAAATGGCTCGACTGGAAGCACCTCCCAGCCGTGCAGAGCGTCAGCTATATAATCCTTAAGACCGTCTTCGTAATACCACTCCAAGCTTTCATCGCTGTTCTCATCGTAGAAGCTCATGGTCAAGCCACTACAGAGTACCGCTTTTGCCCTAAGAACATGCCGAAGTCTGGAAACACTAAATTTCACAGAATCGAAGTAGCTGGCATTTGGCCAGAAACGCAGCACGGTACCCGTATTGCGTTGACCACAGCTATCAATAACCTGCAGATCGGAGGTTTTATCGCCGTTGGCAAAGAGCATTTGATGTACCTTGCAATCCCGTTTGACGGTGACATCTAAGCGGTTTGAAAGTGCATTGACCACAGAGACTCCAACACCGTGCAAGCCGCCAGAGAACTGATAATGTTTATTGGAGAACTTGCCGCCTGCATGCAATGTGGACAGTATCACTTCGACCCCGGGCAGACCCTGCTCCGGATGCAGATCAACGGGCATACCGCGTCCGTCATCGCACACCGAGAGCGATCCGTCCTTGTGCAGAGTGACATCGACGCGCCGCGCATGACCCGCCAGAGCTTCATCGACACTGTTGTCGATCACTTCCTGAGCTAGGTGGTTGGGGCGGCTGGTATCAGTGTACATACCAGGGCGCTTTTTAACTGGGTCCAACCCCGTCAGTACTTCAATATCTTCTGCGTTGTAGTTACTCATTGGCTATAACTGCTGTCCTGTTGGCATTTTAATGGGTTGACTAAAAACTGATGGTTAGCTTGCAAATGTTGTTGATAATTTATAAAACTGTGGTCTCCATGCTTCTCAGTAATTATATAACATCCCTGATACCGGCACTGCGCTTTGCGATAATCCAACACCTGGTCCCCAGTTTGCAAGAGTAATTTGTAATTTTCTTGACGCTGAATCTGTGGGGGATCCAAATCCAAGTATTCATCAATATGTTGAGGCTCAAAAATCCAGCGCTCCCCAGTTATGTAATTGCTGTTTTCTCCAAGCCAGTTGTGCAACCCCCTGCCCGGACTTACCGCCGGATTAATCAGCACTGCACGGAGGTCGTATTGCTCAGCCAAGCAGGTGGCAAAAAATCCCCCCATTGAGCTGCCTACCAAATATACCGGTTGCGATAAGCTGTTCTCTATCAGAGGCCTGAGTATACTCATTGCCCGAGATGCGTGGGGCGGTAGCTGTGGACAACAAAATTTTATTTGTGGGGCGTTTTCTTGCAGCCACTGTTGCGTCTGAATGGCCTTTTTAGACTGAGGGGAGCTGTTAAACCCGTGTAGGTAAAGTAGCATCGACATAGATAGGCTGACCTAAAAATCAGCGCGCATTATAACCGATTAAAGTTGTCTACGAACGCCACTGCGGTATCTATATGGCCGTCGTCATGTAAATCAAACCAGCGGTATCCCGGAGGTTGGTCGGAGAGCGCGAATTGGTCGGCGAATTGCTGAAACTGTACACAGGTAGAAGGTGTTGAATAAACAGGTAGGCCTTCCCAGTCCCCCTCATACTGCTGGTGAATATGGCCGGTCACCACCGCCTTCACATTGCCATGGGAACTGAGTAATCGGTGCAGCTGTTTTTGATTAACTATACGCTGCCGATCCAGCCAGACACTGTTTATCAAGATCGGACTGTGATGCATGGCCACTAATACAAATTTGTCGGCTAGCCGCTCAAGATCCTTTTCAATCTGTTGCAATTGCCGGTCGGCAACGCAGCCCCCGGGTTGCCCCACTTGCGAGCTATCCAAAGTCAATATACCCCAATTGCCACTTTCGAAGGTCGACATTGCCGAATAATGAATCAGGTTTTGTTGCATGGCAGCAACATCATCATGATTGCCGGGCAACCACACAGCGCGCCTGCTGTTTTCTGTTAGCAGTTGATCTAATTGTCGGTAGGCGGCGGGCTGACAGTCGCTAGCGAGGTCTCCGGTCAACAGCAGCAAGTCGCTTTCCCGCCCCTGTCGATCTATTGCTTGCAATACGGCTTGCAGGCTGGCCAGTGTATTGACCCCGTGCAATAGGTAATCTGCTGTCGGACCCAGATGCAGATCGGTGATCTGTGTTAGCTTGAGGATAGCCACTGCATTATCTGCTTTGTATTTGCAGAGCGCGACGGATTAATCCTCGCGACAGTAGCTCGCTCAGAAATATATTCCACTGCCATTTTTCATCCCGTGACTGCAGGCCTTTTCTCTCAACCAAATCCCAGGGAATAGTCCTGTCTGAACACCATTCGATAACCTCGGCCATTTTAGCGTCGTGATAGACCCTGACCTTAAGTTCAACGTTTGGCAACCACTGAGGTCCGGCACTCCCCATGACAATTGATAGCGCGCTGGTAAATTTTGCTACCTCAATAACTTTAAATTCAACATCGGAATATTGACGATCTTGGATAGAAAAACAGCTGCCCAGAGCTTCACTGCCGGCGATCAGGCGCATCAACCGGCTATAGTTGAGCTCGCATTCCCTGTGCAGGCGAGCCAGATTAAGTTCTTGTCTTTGCATATCCAATAATGTCACTCCTACGGTCTGAGAATATACCTGATAACTGGCTATCAATCCATCCGACAGCAGTAGCCTTGGAAGCATTGATAATTATTGTTTGAGTTGCCGTATTTTGCACACTAACGCTACTACAATTAGCCTATCAGGCATAAAGCCCGATCGTTAAATTAACCTGTATCTTATGCTGCAATCCGTTGTTTATCTGCTAGATTAAGGATTATGATAGACCCTGATAGCCTGCTTTGTGGTATAGGCTAGACTCTGAATTAAAATTTTTGGACAGGGCGCGCCACAGATTGAGGCCATTGAATGGAGAATGTATGTTACTGATCACTAGAGTTTTCGTCGCAGCGCTTACGGCAATCCTATTAACTACTTTGGTACAAGCCGATTCGCTGTCCGATATCTATCAATCCGCACTGCAAAACGATCCTGTGCTGCGGGCCGCCCGAGCCACCTATATGGCCAAAAAGGAAACTGTGCAACAGGGCAGAGCCGTATTGCTACCACAGCTATCAGCCTCCACAACCTATAGGGAAACAGACAACAAAGACGCATCCACAGGTGCCAATTCTGAAACCACTAATTACTCATTAAACTTGAGTCAGGCACTTTTTAATATGCCGGCTTGGTTTCAGTTTCAGAGTGCCAAACAAATGGACCAAAGTGCGCAAGCAGATTTTTCCGCCCATCAACAGGCATTGATTATTCGCGTTAGTGAAGCCTATTTCAATGTGTTGCGCGCCCATAACAATATGCAAACCCGCAAAGCTGAGGAACGAGCTATTCAACGTCAGCTGGAACAGACCAGAGAGCGCTTTAAAGTGGGTCTTCTGCCAATTACTGATGTTTATGAAACTCAGGCAATTTTTGATGAAACTGCGGTTAATAGTCTCGAAGCGCGCGGCGCACTGGATATTGCCTTTGCACAATTACAGGTACTTAGCGGCCGGAGTCATCATGTTCTAGCTGGACTAAAGGATGAATTCGCAGCCATCGACCCCAAACCCCTAGATGCCTCTGCATGGGTAGACTTTGCACTGGCCAATAATTTACAACTAAAATCCAGCCAATTAGCCAAACAGGCATCCCGCTCAACTGCAAAAGCTACAAAGTATGAATTTCTGCCACAGGTAAGCGTATCTGCTAATTACAGCAAAAATGATTCTGATACATTGCAGGATAATGGATCTAGTCATCCTCCGGAACAGTCATCTATCAGCCTTAATTTAACCATGCCTATCCATTCAGGGGGCTTGATCAGCTCTCAGCGCCGCCAAGCTGCCTTTCAGGCAACAGCGGCAGAGGAAAACTTTATCGCCAGCAAACGCAATACTATGCAGTCTGCTCGCTCAACCCACCAACTGGTGATCACCAACGCGGCTCGGGTCAAGGCGCGCAAACAGGCCATTACCTCGGCAGATAGTGCGTTAAAAGCAACTCAGGCGGGATATGAGGTGGGCACGCGCAATGTTGTTGATGTGCTGGTGGGACAGCGGACCCTGTATCAGGCAAAGCGCAACTATGCCAATGCGCGCTATGATTATATTCTATCAATGATGCGCCTAAAGGAAATCGCTGGGCAGCTCTCTCCTAAGGATATCGTCGAGCTGGATAAATGGCTAGAGCGCAATATTGCTATAAAACGTTGAAGCCACAGGCACTGCTCTTTAAGGGTACGGATTAATCGCTCAACCATACCATTCTGTTGCGGGGTATGCGGACGGATAAACTCTTGCCTCTTAGCCTCGTGCCTTTTCAATAACAGCGGTCGTGGAAATAGATGGGGTTCTTGGCAAATACACCACTTGGCATATAGATTCGTAATGATCAAATTTACCCCGCCAGTCATCTCCCATAACTAAAATATCAGCACCGTATTCCTGCAAATAGAAATCTTTTAGCTCCAGACTTTCCTCCAAAAACACCCCATCAATACCCTTTATCATACTGATAATTTCCATGCGCTCATCTTGTGAAAATTCCGGATATTTATTTTTTTTTGTAAAATTTAAATTATCGGAAGACACGCCTACGATTAAACGATCACCCAACTCCCGCGCCCGAGATAAAAGCCTTACATGCCCCACATGCAAAAGATCAAACGTGCCAAAAGTAAGAATAGTTTTCATTTTTTTACCATAGTATATAGCGTCTACTTATTTTCTAATAGATAATCTATTATTCTCTGGCTAGCTTTTCCATCTAGAGCACCCGCCATTTTATTAGCATAATGCAGTCTTTGATCAGAAAGAGATTTGGGGTTGAGTATCTGCTCTTTAACATTGTTTTTTAGACTGTCATAGGAGTCTGAACGAACAGCAACCTTAGAATATTCACTGTAATCTTTATCCATACGTTTCTTAAACCGATAAGAAAAAATCCCTCTATAAGTCCAGCGCAATTTCAGAAAGTTACACCAGATCACCGGTTTATCTAAAGCCGCAAATTCAATAATCGCTGATGAAGTATCACTTATTAGCAAGTCAGCTGTTGCCATAAAAGGCACTAGAGAGTAGTCATCTGCTTTGGCTAAATAAACATTGTCATATTTAGCCCAACACTCGAGCAATTGACGCTGCTTCCTATACTTCTCTTTGCTTAAAGAGAAATAATGAGGCTTGATCATAATATTAAATTCTTGAAAATCCTCTGGAAAATTTTTTGCAAATCTTTCAAGGCTGCTAGGGTAAAAAGTAGGGGCGTATACAATAGTTTTTTTATTCGAATCTAAGTTCAGACTCTCTAAATCAAATCCACATACATCACCGTTGATAATAGAGTCTAGTTTGCAAAAACCTACATCGACGAATTTATTATTGGGATACATGCTTTTAAGCCGGCTTGTTCTATATTCTCCCTCTACAAACCTTACAGTAGTTGGAGTATCTGACTGCGCATAGTAACTAGCTTTTGGTCCGATGCCATGACCAATCTGGACGGATTTGCTTACCTTATGTACTTCATCGAGAAAGGGAAATGTATTGCTAAAAAATATCCAATCCGCTTTTTGAGTCTGATAGTACTTATTAGCCTCAGCTTTGTTGTCAACCCAGACATGGTTCAAATTTTCTTTTTCAATAATATTTTCTATTACGGTGTCGAATTTACCATGATGGAATATGAATGTGGTGTTGCCTTGACCTCTTTTTATAAGCTCATGATGGATTGGAAGATATTGCGGCAAATAGTACAACTCTTGCACATCAAAAAAAACATTAGCCATATCAGTTAATACAGAGCTCACACTCTAACTTCACAGTTTATAGGTCTTATTATTTATTGGTAACAGCTGTTAACCAGCCCCCATAATTGGAGCTTTTACCCCGCACCAAATCAAAGTATGCAGATTGCAACGATGCAGTCATCGGACCGCGTGCACCGGCGCCAATAATACGGCTATCATATTCGCGGATCGGCACAATCTCCGCCGCCGTTCCGCTAAAGAAGGCTTCATCGCTGATATACACCTCATCCCGAGAGATGCGCTTTTCATGCACTTGAATACCCTGATCTGCTGCCAGCTTAAGCACCGTATCGCGAGTAATCCCATCCAAGCAGGAGGTGAGCTCCGGCGTATAAATCGCGCCATTGCGAACAACGAAGATATTCTCCGCGCTGCCCTCGGCTACATAGCCCTCTGGGTCCAGCATAATGGCTTCATCACAACCAGAATCCAGCGCTTCGCGCAGAGCCAGCGTAGAGTTTATATAGTTACCACTGGCTTTGGCCTTGACCATAGTGATATTAACATGGTGTCTGGTGTAAGAGGAAGTACGCACTTTAAGCCCGGCTTCCAGTGTTTCAGGTGAGGTGTAAGAAGGCCAATCCCATGCGGCGATACCCACATGAACCTTCAAGCCCTCA
>JANXGQ010000020.1 GCA_024959305.1 Porticoccaceae bacterium
ACATGGTGTCTGGTGTAAGAGGAAGTACGCACTTTAAGCCCGGCTTCCAGTGTTTCAGGTGAGGTGTAAGAAGGCCAATCCCATGCGGCGATACCCACATGAACCTTCAAGCCCTCAGCGCGCAGCCCCATACCTTCGGAACCCAAGAATACCAGAGGCCGGATATAGGCTGCTTGCAGTTTATTCACTCGAATAACATCGCAGATAGCCGCACAGATTTCATCCTCAGTGTAGGGTACCTGTAAATGAAGAATCTTAGCGGAATTAAACAATCGCTTAACATGGTCTTCGAGACGAAAAACACAGGTGCCAGCAGACTGGGTTTCATAGGCTCTTATGCCTTCGAAAACACCAGTGCCGTAATGCAGGGATGAGGTCAAAAAGTGTACTTGCGCATCGCGCCAATCCACCAATTCGCCGTCCATCCAAATAAAGCCGTCTCGGTCTGAAAATACCATAGACCTATTCCTCTTTCTTATAGTTATCAAAAAAATACTGCCACTGTGTCTCTACAGCCTTTCGCTCATCGCAAAATTCCGACAACAACATCTCAGCGGGTCGATTTTGCAATTGCAATGCATGCACCGCTGAGCGATAGGTTCTGTAGGCGTCCATTAACCGCTGTGCTGTTTGTTCGCCAATCAGTCCGCAGCGCGCCATGGTTTCCAGCAATCGAACCGTATCAGTCCAGTGCGTCAGCTGGTCATATTGATGCGACCATGCCAAGACCGCGAATTGAACCATAAATTCAATATCTACGATACCTCCCGATGCCTGCTTTAGGGAGTATTTATGATCTTTTGTACTTTTATCTAGATGTTTGCGCATTTTTCTGCGCATTTCAGTGACATCGTTGCGCAAGGTCGGCAGATCCCTATGTCTGCGAAGTTGAGCGCTGCGAATTTTAGTAAAGTGCTGTGCGGTATTTTTATCCCCGGCAATCACCCTAGACCTGACCAGCGCCTGATGCTCCCAAGTCCAAGCGCTTTCGCGCTGGTACTTTTCAAAGGCATTTAGATTTGAAACCAACATCCCCGAATTTCCCGAGGGCCTGAGGCGCATATCAATTTCGTATGCCCTACCGGCATGGGTGGAGGTAGATAGCATATGAATAATACGCCGACCCAGACGCATAAAAAATACCGAACTATCAATGCTCTCGGGGCCACCCAGAGTTTGACCCGATAGATTATCATGCAAAAACACCAGATCCAGATCTGATTTATATCCCATCTCAATGCCGCCCATTTTGCCGTAGGCAACCACAATAAAACCGGGAGTTTCACTATCCCCTGAGCTATTGCTCTCTACTTTGGGAACGCCATATTTTTCCGCCATTTGATGCCAGGCAACATTGGCAATATGCTCGACCACCACCTCTGCAATCCAAGTTAGCTGGTCACTGGCCTCCATCAGTGGCAACAGATTGGTGATTTCACAGGCTGCTATGCGCAATGTGCAGGCGCGAACAAAATAGCGCATCTCTTCCATCTGCTGCTCCTGATCATCATAGGCTATGCGCAGGGTCTGCTGTCGCAACTGATCGCGCAGATGGCGTTTTTCTTGAATCGCATATAGATTGCGAGAATCTAGCAGTTCATCGAGCAGGGCGGGATAGGCGGTGAGTTGATCGGCAATCCAGCTACTGCGCTGACAGAGCAATGCCAACTGCTCTAAAGCCTGAGTATTTTCCAGTAACAGGCTGAGATAAACACTGCGCCGCAATACAGCCTGCACCAGATTTAACAGCAAATTAAAGGTGGTATCGCAATCCTCTTGCGCGGCGCAGGTTTGCAATAACTTGGGCATCAGAGCATCTAAACGAGTTCTGGGAAGACTGTCTAAACCTAAAACCGCTCGACTGTTATAAAACTGCTGCAATCTATTGGCAATTTCCTCGGGCTGTTGATAATTGAGGCGCTGCACTGCCGACAAAGCTTCGTCGGCATCCATCTCCGGTCGCCATAGCAGCTCCTCGCCGGCAGCGTCCTGCACAGCCGGCTGGTCACCCTCGGCAATCATGCTGGAAAAGCACTGGTAGACCAGCTGTCGATGCAGTTCAAGCTGTTGCTTAAAGTCCTGCCAACTGGCCTCACCCATCACTGTTGCCAAACGCTGTTGTGACAATGGATCAACGGGTAATTGTTGGGTTTGTTTGTCTCCCATGGCCTGTAGCACATGCTCGCTGTTGCGCAGAAATTGGTAGGCACCCCAAAGCTGATTTTTGTCGGACGCTGAAAGTAGCCCCTCGCTGGCAAGCTGCTCAAGGGCCAGTTGCAACGACTGAATTTGCAGCGCTTTCAATCGACCCCCACGAATCAGCTGCAAGCTTTGCACAATAAACTCAAGCTCTCTAATACCCCCACGACCCAACTTAATATTGTCGTGCATCCCTTTGCGGGCTACCTCGAGATTGATTTTGCGCTTGAGGTCACGCAGGGCCTCGATGGCGCCGTAATCCAAGTAGCGGCGATAAATAAACGGATGCAGCATTTCGCGCAGGGTTTTAGCGTCCTCAGCAGAACCAGCCACCACCCGCGCCTTGACCATGGCATAGCGCTCCCAACCGCGACCCTGAGTGAGGTAATACTCTTTAAGTGCCGCAAAATTTTGTACCAGTGGTCCGCTCTGACCATAGGGGCGCAAGCGCATATCCACCCTAAATACAAAGCCGTCGGCGGTCTGTGCATCCAGCGCGGCAATAAGCTTTTGTCCCAGACGCACAAAGAACTCTTGATTGGAGACTGGTCTGCGAGCCACGCGAGTCTCTCCAGCTTGCGGATAGGCGAAGATCAGATCAATATCAGAGGATATATTCAGTTCACAGCCGCCCATTTTGCCCATGGCAATCACCAGCATGCGCTGTTCATTCCCCGAGGGGCCAACCGGCACGCCAAGATCTTCAACAACCATTTGATGTAAATAGTCCAGCGCTGTATTGACACAGGCTTCGGCCAGCAGGGTTACATCGCGAGTGGTTTCAGATAGGGTTGCAAGACGGGTAAAATCGCGCCAGATAATGCGTATCATTTCACGCCGACGAAATAGTCTTAACTGTTTGCCAAGTGCCTCTTCATCCCGACTATCGGGCATAGCCTCAACCCTGAATTGCAATGCTTTCAGGTATTGGTTTTCTGAATACTCAGACTGCAGATCGCCACTCTCCAGCAACTGCCTAAATGCCACTGAGTCAATGGTCGCCTGATCGGCAACAAAGTCACTACAGCCCCATACCAGCTCAAGTTGCTGGGCAAACTGGGGGTTTGTGAGCAGTTGCTGCAACCAAGCTGGGTCACTATCAGCGTCTAGATAACGCTGCAATGTTGCCTGATAGCTTTGCTGTACTAATGGGGTTGGCGTTGCCATAATTCTCGCGGTTAGTTTTACCTGTTAACAATGGTTACGGTAGCGCGTAAACTTGGACCCAATCATAGCATGACCAGCCTCAGGCGTTATTATGACCTCTCGAAAAACATTTAAAGACCTATTCGGAGACATTGTTGCCAGCAATTCCATTAGCAGTGCTTCACCGCACTTGGATCAGGGCAATCTTCAGGTTATCACTCTTATTGCTAACTGTTTAACCGACCTAGGGTTTGACTGTGAGCTAATGGAAATTGCCGACAACAAGGCAAATTTAATTGCCACTTTGGGAGCTGGCCCCGGTGGTTTGGTGCTGGCTGGCCATACGGATACGGTGCCCTGCAACGAGCATCTGTGGAGCAGCGACCCCTTTGTGTTGAGCGAGCGCGATAACCGCCTGTATGGGCTGGGCAGCTGCGATATGAAAGGGTTCTTCCCGCTGGCTATAGAAGCGGCCAAACAGCATCTGGATAAGGATTTTAAAAAACCACTAATCATTCTCGCCACCGCCGACGAAGAATCCTCTATGGGCGGTGCTCGGGCACTGGTGGAAGCTGGGGTGCCCAAGGCGCGGCGAGCGGTGATTGGCGAGCCCACAGGCATGCGTCCGGTATCTCTGCACAAGGGCATTATGGTTGAAAAACTGAGTATTATCGGGCGCTCTGGTCATTCCAGCGATCCCTCATTGGGCACAAATGCCATGGAGTCTATGCAGCGCATTCTGGGACAGCTAATGGCACTGCGGGATCGCATGCAACAACAAAAACATCCGGGATTTATCATCGATTATCCAACCCTTAATCTGGGCTGCATTCGCGGCGGTGACAATGCCAATCGTATCTGTGGCGACTGCTCGCTGGCTTTTGAAATTCGCCCTGTACCCGGTATGGATATGCACCGCTTGCAGAGAGATCTAGAACGTCAAATCGGCACCATTGCCGATGCCGACAAGGTGGACTGGCAGCTGGAGAAGTTGTTGGTTCCGCCCTTCTGTGCAGAGGATCATTCTGAGCTATTGGCACTCTGTGAAAAATTAACCGGCCACTCTCGACAATCCGTGGCTTTTGCCACTGAAGCACCCTATCTGCAACAGCTGGGGATGGACGTTGTGGTGCTGGGGCCGGGGGATATTGAAGTGGCCCACCAGCCGGATGAATACCTGCCAATGGATCGAATAAAGCCAACAATCGATTTTTTATCTCAACTTATTGGCCGCTGTTGCTTATAATCCCCCCATGAACACAAATAGCTATGTGGATTTTTTCCGCCAAACATCGCCCTATATCCACACACACAGGGGCAAGACCTTTGTAATCGCCCTCGATGGCGACACCGTGGCGCATGGCAATTTTCACCGTATTATCCATGATATTGCCCTTCTACAAAGTCTGGGTATACGTATTCTGTTGGTACATGGTGGTCGACCACAGATCGACCAGCGCATTGCTCAGTCCAACATTGAAAGCACCTTCCATAATCAGCTGAGGATTACCGACGCCGCTGCTATGCACTGCGTTAAAGAGGCTCTGGGCAGCACCAGATGGCAGATTGAATCGGAGCTGTCCATGGGGTTGCCAAACTCCCCTATGCACGGCGCGCAGATTCGCGTTATTGGCGGTAACTTTATTACTGCCAAACCACTGGGTGTTCGCGATGGCGTTGATTACCAGCATACGGGAAAAGTGCGCCGCGTAGATGCCGCGGCGATTCAACAGCAGTTGCAAACTGGCGGGCTGGTATTGATGTCGCCCATTGGCTTCTCGCCGACCGGCGAGGCATTTAATCTGAGCTATCAGGACGTGGCAACAGAGACCGCCATTGCCCTAAATGCTGAAAAGCTTATTTTGGTGACTGAGGCTTCAGGCATTGTCGAAAATGGCGATTTGCTGCGCAGTCTTTCTGTGCCCGACGTGGACAGATTGCGCAATCAATGTGCCGATGCACCGCAAAAAATGCTGTTGAATACTGCTTATCAGGCCTGTAGCCAAGGTGTAACCCGAGTGCATATGGTGAGCTGTGCTGTGGACGGAGCCTTATTAAGCGAATTATTTACCAGAGAGGGTAGCGGCACCCTAGTGATGCAGGACCACTCCGAGGTAATTAGAGCGGCGGCGATTGATGATGTGGGGGGTATTCTGGATTTAATTAGCCCTTTAGAGCAGCAGCAGATTTTGGTCAAACGCTCTCGCGAGCTATTGGAGACCGAGATTTCGAGATTTACGCTGGTGGTGCACCCCGAGGGATTCTTACTGGGTTGCGCCGCTCTCTACCCCATGGCCGATAAAACTGAGGGAGAAATTGCCTGTGTGGCCACCCATCCGGAATTTTTAGGTCGCGGTATCGCCTCCAGACTGCTGGAGCACATTGAGGCCGAGGCTGTGCAAATGGGTATTACTAAGTTGTTTGTGTTGACCACCCAAACAGCCCATTGGTTTTTGGAGAAAGGATTTGTTGAAACAGCGGTCAAAGATCTGCCAAAACAAAAACAGTCTCTCTACAATTATCAACGCAACTCGCGGATTTTTAGTAAGCATCTCTAAAAAAATCGTTGCTCATCTGCATTTAGTAAATTCTCTATCCAACCAGTTATATTAAGTCGAAGGATCTCGGCAAGGCCTGTGCATTGATTACCGATGGGCGATTCTCGGGCGGCAATATTGGCCTAGTTAAACAGGGTGATAGAGTTCGTATTGATATTCCAAACCGCAGTATTGATATTTTGGTTTCGGATAAAGAACTGGCGCAACGACGAGCTGAGCAGGATAAGCTGGGCTGGCAACCGCTGGAAGAGCGCCCTAGAAAGGCCTCTGCGGCCCTTAAAGCCTATGCAAAACTGGCCCCTAGCGCTGATAAAGGTGCTGTCAGAGATCTCTCACAGCTGTAAATTGTAGTTAACCGCCCATAAAAAAGCCCGGCAATTGACCGGGCTTTTTTATGTTTTTAAAACAACTACTTTCTACAGCTCGGCACCTTGGCACCCAAGTCGCGAAGTTTACCCAATCTAGTTCCCTCAACATCGGCATACTTAATCCACTGCTTTGGATAGCGCTTGGCTTTCTTGGTGGTCGCCACTTTCAAGGATTTCTGGAATGCGACGATGGCGTCTTTATAGCAGTGCAGGTTAACCAGCGCGTTGCCCATAACCAAGTAGTTGGAGTCGGCACGCTTAACACTGCCCTTTTTGGCCGCCTTCACCGAGGCTTTGTAGGCTTCCTTATCGCGACCCAAGTCGAGATAGATACCGGCAATTCGCGATTGCAAATCCCCCGAGTCAGAATATTGCGAGGCAGTCTCCAGCGATTTTAACGCGCTCTGTAAATCCTTTGCCTGATACCATGCAGTGCCCAGCACCTCGAGATTTTTAGCATCGCGCTCAACAATGTTGTCGTTCATGCCTTTCTCGATAATTTTGGCCGCTCTATAGGGCACTTCTGCACCCAGATACATATAGGCCATGCCCATCACTTGGCTCTCTTTATCCAACTCACCATTGAGATACACAACCTCCGAGGCAACCAAGCGATCCATCTCGCGCTCTTGCTCACCGTACATACCACCCAACTGTTTCCAGTAGGTCCACTTGGGGTAGTGTTTAATCAGCTTTTCGAGAATTGCGATAACTCGATTAAAGTCATTCTTCTCGTAGTAAAGCACCCGTTGCAATGACCACCAGCGCTCTTTTGGCAATTTACCCTTAGCTTCTACATCGGCAATCGCCAACTCAATCATACGCAG
>JANXGQ010000090.1 GCA_024959305.1 Porticoccaceae bacterium
AAAGTTAAGATATAGGTAGCGGTAAATCCCATTCAGTTCAGATCAATTATTTAGCGTCAGAAAATATTAGTGCCTAAAGTTAAATTATTTGTAAGGGAATTAGGGGAATTATTCAACGACATGCTTCAACCTAAAACCGGGAAATTCAAATTCTGTCACCTCTGTGACCGTGGACCTCTCCATAAGAGCGTACAATCCAACCTCCAGCTCCCACAACGGCTCGTGGACCAGCATGTAATCGGGCTGGTAAACATCGGTCCACGCCGACAGTTCGCCACGAGCGATAAACTCGCCCACCTCGGGCGTTACAAGCCCCAAAATGTCAATTATCTCTCGTTCTGAGTACCAGGCCACTGTGCCAATTTCTACTAAAGCAATCGATGCATTATTGGGAGTATTGGAGGCCAGCCACACACCGATAGCCCGATAGTCCAGCCTTACAGTGCCACCAACAGTGTCCCGCAGCTTGGGTTCCTGCCAGAAAAACGTAAAGAATAGAATCACCAATGGCAGGCCATAGAGCCTATTAGCTGTCTTATCCGATTTACCTGATACTTGTTCAACAATACCAGCCACCCCGATAGCCACGTAACTCCATAATATGGAAAAGTAGATACCATAGTACCAACCCTGGGGTGGGATCTTCAGCACTACGTAAAACACTGTATAAAAAACAAGGAACAAAGCCGTCAGAATCAGATACTCATTGGCTCGCGTTACTAGCATCGAACACGCAGCACACATGAGTAGAACGAACATGCTGAGCCAATTGCCGGTTGCGGTAAACCCAAAATGGAATTTCGTCAACAAACTGGATAAGAACTGTTCCTCGGCCCACAGCCCAGATTCACCCTGGTAGAGCTTAGCAACTCCGGAGGTCGGCAGAATTTCTCCGTAATAAAGGCCATTGAACAAGAGCTGAAAAGCGATCATGGCAGCAGGCATCAGGTAACAGTACCAACTCGGCCAAGGCCGCCCTCTTAGAAAAGTATTGATAGCTAGGACTGGCACCAGGAGCAAGCCCTCCGGTCGCGTCAACACCAAAAAGCCTACAGCTACACCAAGCAAAATGTGAGCGTTTTTCAGATAACAATAGAGGCAGACACCGAAAAGCAAGACAAAGAGGCTGGTTTCCATACCCAAGTTGACGTAAGAGGCCGCTGCCATGGTAGCCAGCAAGGCTGAAATGGCGGCTGCTTTTTCCTCAATGAAAAAGCGTCCAAGTAACTTGTAAAACACCAGCATTGAGCCGACCACCGCCAGTGCGGATACCAGCATGATGGCGCTTTTTGCATTGTCGACGAAAGGCACAACCAAAATAGAAAGATAAGCAAACAGAGGGGAAGTGAGGCCGTTTACCTTGATACCCGGATTGAAAACTAGACCATTGCCCTCGGTAAAGTTGTCGATGTAACGGGCATAGATTAAGGCATCGTCAAGCTCCCAATCCCACAGCAGCGCTGTGTTCGTGGCAAAAATGGCCACTGCAATCCAGAGAAGTACAAGGGCAGGATTAAGGTGTTGAAGTTTCATTGTGCTCTCTGACAGCGAGTCTTACCTACCAGACTCATTAGAAAGAGGCTTAGGTTAAGGTCTTACCCTACAGTATTGTGCGATCGGCACATTCCCTTTTTCAGTTATTAACGATTCAGCTTAAAACAGAGATTCCCGAACATACTAGCCAGTTATGGAAATGCGGGTGCTCCTAATTTGCTGATTTCAACTAGTTTCAGAGCCGCGACCTGTTTCAGCGGCGCCCGAGCCCAAACTCGTTGCCTACAGCCACTACTTTACCATTGCGGAAATGCACTTCAATAAACTTTGAACCGCTCACCGGGTTACCGTTTTCATCCCTCAGGGTGGCAACAAGCTCACGTGTTTCGGCATCAAAGACATCAGGCGTATGAGTCCAAACATAGCGGCCATCCAGGCTGAAAGTCACCCATCCATGACCCCCTTGGGATAGATCAACATCCCCCTTGAGAATCGGTGGCATCTGCGTGGCATCAAAAATAAATAGCTTTTGCCCCTCCTGGTCGCTGATCCATAGTTCCGTTTCATCGGGCGAAAGAGCGGCTCCATGGGTACGATG
>JANXGQ010000053.1 GCA_024959305.1 Porticoccaceae bacterium
AGCAGATCATCCGCGCCAACGCGCTGCAACCCAACGTCACCATCCTCCAATACAACTACTTCAAACTCTGCTATTGTCATTACATTTATCTCGCTATATTTACGTTCTGATCTGGCATTTTAAGCGGCAATTTAAGCGATAGTAGCTCAAATTCTTTAAAATTCAATCATCATTTCCCGTTGCCGATCGACCAACTCTGTCATTTTCGCCGTCCAATCCACGGCCTCTGGCATGCTCCATTCTAGCATTTTAACCTCGCCATCCGAGGATTTATCGAGCGCTAGTAACGGCAACCGATCTGCATCCATCTGGGCTTTTTGCACCTCTGGCAACACAGACAGTTGGTGATAGGCACCCAGCAAGCGATTCAGCCAAGAGCCTTTGCTTGAGGCTAGGTATTGCAGTTCTATTGCTTCAGCAGGTGTCTTTCCGCCTGCCTCTAGCAAGCGCACTAAGTCGTCAGCAGATTTGACCGCAGATGGATCCGCTACCTTATAGTTGTCGGCCACATCCTGTAAATGCCAAGCCCAAGCCCAATAGAGTTGCAGTGTAACAGACTGGGCCAGAACTGCTGATAAATGCTTATCCTGCAAGTTGCCATTGTCCGCACCAGCAAGCTTTATAAGCCGCTTCGCAAACAGCAGTTTTTGATTGCCCGACGCCAGATATGAACAAGCACTCATAGCGATTAGCCGCCGGACTTCTGTGCGACTGACCAGCTGCCCTTGGCATAAAAGGCACTCCAACCTGAGGGTTTGCCATTTTCCTCACTGCGCACATACTGCTCCTTGGTTTTACGACTGTAGCGAATTACCGTTGGCCTGCCCTCTGGGTCCTTTACTGGCGCCGTCAGTAGAAATTGGTACTTATCATCAATTTCACCTTTGTGCGGCAATAACTCTTCAACTTTGGGCGCACGGGTTTCTCGGTGTCGGGGAAACTGGCTGGCAGCTAGGAATAGACCAGAGGCACCATCGCGCAGCACATAGAAATCTTCCACCTTAGTGCATCGCAACTCGGGCATTTGAATTGGATCAACCTTGGGTGGAGCAGCTTCACCACTGCGAAGTAGCTTGCGGGTGTTTTTACAATCTTCTCCAGTACAGCCAAAATATTTTCCAAAACGCCCATTTTTTAATTGCATTTCACTGCCGCACTTATCGCAATCTAAGGTGGGGCCTTCATAACCTTTGATTACATATTGACCGAACTCAACCTCATAGCCATCACAGTCGGGATTGTTGCCACAGACATGGAGTTTTCGCGAGGTATCTAAAAGATAGCTATCCATAGAGGTGTTGCATTTTGAGCATCTATGTTTGTGCATTAATAACTTTGATTCAGCCTCATCGTCCTCTTCAATATTGATCGCTTCATCACCGGCGGTTAAATTAAGCGTCTGTTTGCACCTCTCTTTGGGGGGCAACGCATAGCCAGAGCAACCTAGAAAGACGCCGGTACCCGCGGTTCTAATCATCATGGGTCGACTGCACAGGCTGCATTCAATATCAGTCTGGGAGGGGCTGTTAGGACGCATCCCCGACACTGTATCCTTTGCCGCTGCAAGCTTGCCGCTAAACTCGCTATAAAAGCTATCTAATACCTGTTTCCAGTTAAGTGCGCCCGCAGCTATTTCATCCAACTGCCCCTCCATGGTCGCGGTAAACCCGTAGTCCATTAGGTCATCGAAACTTTCCACCAGACGATCGGTCACTATATCGCCGATTTTTTCCGCGAACATACGCTTATTTTCTATGCGCACATAACCGCGATCCTGAATGGTAGAAATAATCGAAGCATAGGTCGACGGGCGTCCAACACCTCGTTTTTCCAGCTCTTTTACAAGCGCAGCTTCGGAGTATCGCGGCAGCGGTTTGGTAAAGTGCTGCTGAGGAATCAGGGTTAACAGCTGCAGATGATCGCCCTTCTGCAAATCCGGCAATTCAGCATCCTCGTCTCTGGCGGGCATCACTGCCAAATAGCCATCAAACCGAGTGACCCGCCCTTTGACCACCATCTCGTAGTCAGCGGCGGCCACTGTGATAGTGGTAGCAGTGAATTCAGCAGGCGCCATCTGACAGGCGACAAACTGCTGCCAAATCAATTGGTACAAACGGCGGGCATCTACTTCCATATCGCCAAGACCGCCGGGAGTAATATCTATATTCGATGGCCTTATGGCTTCGTGGGCATCCTGAGCACCGCTTTTACTGCTGTAAATAACCGCCTGCTCAGGAAGGTATTTGGAGCCATGATGCACCTGTATATAATCTCTACAGGTCGCTATCGCATCTTCGCTCAAATTTGTAGAGTCGGTTCTCATATAGGTGATATAGCCGGCCTCATACAGACGCTGTGCCATCATCATGGTCTTTTTAACGCCAAATCCTAGTTTAGTACTCGCAGCCTGCTGTAATGTAGAAGTAATAAAAGGCGCTGATGGCTTGGATTTTGTCGGCCTGTCTTCTCTTTTGGCAACCACATAATCGGCCTCTCGCAGCGCACTGAGTGCACTATCTGCCTGCGCCTTATCGCGCGGGCGAAAAGCCTTTCCTAAGTATTTTTTGATATCAAAGCGAGCAATTGCATTGGCGCCGCTGTCTACGCCGACAGGCTCTGACCCATGCTCTAGATCTGCCTGAACTGTCCAGTATTCCTCTGGAATAAAGGCGCGAATCTCGCGCTCGCGCTCGACAATCATTTTCAGCGCTACGGATTGAACACGACCTGCAGAGAGACCGCGCCCCACTTTTTCCCAGAGCAGCGGGGAAACCATAAAGCCAACCACTCGATCTAAAAAGCGCCTGGCCTGTTGAGCATCAACCCTGTGCTTGTTGAGCGCACCCGGATCATCAAACGCGGTGCGAATGGCTTTTTTAGTGATCTCGTTAAAAACCACGCGCTTGTATCTGCTGTCATCACCGCCAATCACTTGGGTCAAATGCCAAGCTATGGCCTCCCCCTCACGATCCATATCCGTTGCCAGATAGACTGTATCCGCATTTTTAGCTAATTTCTTAAGTTCAGAAACAACCTTTTCCTTGCCGGGTAGAGTTGCATACTCAGCTTTCCAATCATTTTCAGGGTCTATACCCATACTCTTAATCAGCTGAGTCTTGGCCTTGCGCTCGCGATGCAGGACCTTTTCCTCCGGCGACATTTTGCGAGTGAGCGCCGCCTGCTTGGCCCTCTGCTTGGGATCGGAAGGAGTTCGACTAGAGCCTGTAGGCAAATCCCGAATGTGACCAACGCTGGATTTGACAATATAAGCATCGCCAAGATAACGATTTATCGTTTTGGCTTTGGCAGGTGATTCTACAATAACTAACGATTTACCCATAAAGGAGATATGTCCCACGTTAAGTTTTAAATTCTATAGTTCTCTTACAATATAGCCGTTCAAACAGGTTAGTTTGAATAAACGAGCGCATATATACTTGCAACCCTACCCTCTGGTCAAGCCTCAACGGTAAATTTCTTCACCTTTTTTTCTTAATTTCTCAATACAGCTGTGTATTTCACGCACAGTAGCCGCCTCTCCACGCTCGTCCCACAGGACGCCAATACCAGCCCCGCTGGCTAGAATAGCACTGACACCTGAGGGCAATAAGGACAGTGCCTGCTGTACGCTCAGATCCCATTCAGCACTGGCCTGCCCAGAGATCCAGCGCCACCCATGATAGTCCGATTCCCAGCCTCGACTGCTAAATCTGTGTAAAACCCAAGACTTCACATCTGTAGCCTCTTGCCATCGCAGCCAGTAAAAAACCGTATCTAATCGTCGCTCAGAATCCCTTGCATCCGGTCTTCTGTGCAAATTGACATTAACTGTCAAAGATCTAGCCACTTCGCGACACTGGGTTATCTGTCGCTGTCGCGGTGAACTCTTCATCCACAGCACAGGAGATACGGCAACTGCCAAGCAAAAAATTATGAGTAACCAGTGCATTTAGTTGGATCTCTCAGGAACAATAACTTTCAAATGATTAAACCCTTCTTTAGCCTAACTATCTCAGCATTTGCCTATAAGGAGTCAAAGGTGCATTAGATAGGTTATAGTACTGGCGCTCTATTATAAACATTAATCAGTAGCACTTGGCTAAATGCGACTTAGGTAACTCTAGAGCATAATGCACCCAATATATAGACTCAAAACCCTTTCAATTAACTTCTAAGGCATTTTAGGTGAAAAATAACTGCTTGGTTGATATAGGCGTCAATCTGTCTGACAAGCGTTTTAACAGCGATCTAGAGGAAGTTCTGAAGCGGGCTCGAGACGCCTCAGTAGAGAAACTGGTGTTAACTGGCACCTCAGAGGCAACAAGCCGCGATGTTATTGCTCTATGTGATGAATTCGATTGCGCCTTCCCAGATATGCTTTATGCAACGGCTGGCATTCATCCACATTATGCAGATAAGCTGGGCAGTGACGCATTGCAAAAACTTGAATGCTTGGCTAAACATCCCAAAGTAGTCGCCATCGGCGAAACCGGATTGGATTTTAATCGCAATTTTTCGTCACCGCAAAATCAGATTGCAGCTTTCGAGGCACAGCTGGAACTGGCATGCCAATTGGGAATGCCTCTGTTTATGCATGAGCGCGATGCTGCCAAACCGCAGCTGGAGATATTAAAGACCTATAGGGATCACTTCACCCGCGGGGTTATTCACTGTTTTACAGGAGACCGCGATACATTATTTGCGTATTTGGATTTAGACCTTCATATAGGTATTACAGGATGGATTTGCGACCAGAGGCGCGGGCTCGAGCTACA
>JANXGQ010000095.1 GCA_024959305.1 Porticoccaceae bacterium
AACTGCAAGTGCCACTGCATCCCGCGCTAACTGCTCAATTTCTTTCCAGCGTTTTTGCCGGATATCTGCCTGCTGAGCGATCCATGATCCGCCTACACATAATACATTGGGCAATGCCAAATAATCCATGGCATTGTGTAGCCCAATGCCGCCTGTGGGGCAGAATCTTACATCTGCAAAAGGCCCTGCCATAGCTTTTAGCACAGGCGCACCGCCAGCTGCTTCTGCGGGGAAAAATTTGAAATTTTGCAGCCCGTGCTCGATACCACACATTAATTCACTAACTGTTGAGATCCCCGGCAAAAATTGCACTGAAGACTTACTACCTATAGCCAATAGCTTGTCAGTGGCACCCGGCGAGATCATAAACTGACAGCCCAGATCCTCTGATAACTTTATCTGCTCTTCACTGCACACTGTGCCAGTCCCGACAATGGCCTCGGGGACATGCTTGATAATCTGCCGTATGCCCTCTACAGCGGCCTCGGTTCTCAAGGTGATTTCTAATACTTTTAGACCACCGGCGACCAACGCTTCTGCCAGTGGAACAGCATCCTCTACCTGCTCCAGTGTAATAACCGGAATGACTGGGTTTCCCGCTAACAAATCTCGCACTTGCTACTCCTCAACTCTGTTTTAATTTTTTAGCCGCTCCGAGAAGTCCCAAGTTATCTCGAACTACTATATAGACCGGAATCGGTTTTAAATAATTAACAAACCGTCCTTTCTCTTCAAATTTAAGACGAAAGTCACTGTTGATAAAAAATTCTTTAAATCTTGGCACCACACCACCGGCAATATAAATACCGCCCTTAGCACCTAGGGTAAGCGCTATGTTGCCAGCTGCACTACCCATTCCCGCGCAGAACATATTGAGGGCTTGCAAAGCAAATTCATTATCACCCTGATGCGCTGCGGCAACCACTTGTGCAGGAGTCTCACAGGCTCGCTCTTTATTACCCAGGGTGCAAAGCGATCTATAAATATTAAATATCCCTTTGCCTGACAATAGGCGCTCCAAGGAAACCCTGCCGTACTCTTTGCGAAGTAGACCCACCACAGCGGCCATTCTATCGGTGATAGGCGGATAATCAGCATGGCCACCCTCAGTATCAATTACCTTATAACCATCAGCTAGGGGCACTAGACCGGCAACCCCCAGCCCAGTGCCAGCCCCTAAAATTCCTATGGGCTTGTTTGCAACCGGCTGATCGCCACCCACTTTGACCACATCTTTATCATTGAGCTCTGTAATACCATGGGCAACCGCTTCAAAGTCATTGATCACTGATAACTGTTGGCAACCCAGCAACTGCTTTAGCTGGGTCTTGTTAAAATGCCAGTGGCTGTTGGTAAAGGTAATTTCTTCAACATCTGCCGGACAGGCTACCGCAAAGCAGGCATTGGTCGGGGCGGTGTCCCAGCCCGTGGCCTCTGCGATTTCCTTTAAAAGATCGACAATCAGGTCCGAAAATTCCGGATGCTCCTGAACTGAGTGATGAAATTCATACTGACTTTCCAACTCACCCAGGGGCAGCGCTGTAAACCGCGCATTAGTGCCGCCTATATCAGCTACAAGGCTCCAGTTGACGCTCATAATTAATCCTTGGGAAAGAGAAATGAAGCGCCCTGTTCGGCATTGCTAATATTTGCACGATTGACTGCAAATAACTCGCGACCACAACCCTGCTGACCCGCCGTTGACTGCGGTGCTGCCTGTCGCGCCTTGAGCTCGGCCAGATCACCTAAAAAGGACAGTTCTCCAGTCACCGCATTTAGACGAATCAAATCACCATCCTGAACCTTGGCCAGCAATCCACCCTCAGCAGCTTCTGGTATCAGATGAATAGCTGCCGGAACCTTGCCGGAAGCCCCAGACATGCGCCCATCGGTCACCAGCGCAACACTGAATCCACGATCCTGCAATGTGCCCAAAAATGGGGTTAGCTTATGCAATTCTGGCATTCCCAGTGCTCTGGGGCCCTGATAACGGACAACCACTATGCAGTCTCGATCCAGTTTGCCCGATTTAAATAAGGGCTCTAACTGTTCCTGACCATCAATCACAACTGCGGGCGCTTCTACAATTTGATTCTCTACATCTACTGCGGAAACTTTGATAACCCCGCGCCCCAAATTACCCTGTAATAATCGCAGACCGCCCTCGGAAGAGAATGGCTTGTCTACCGTGCTTAGGACTTCGGTATCCAGAGGTGCTGTTGGAGATTGCTTCCACACTAGGTCGCCATCCTCCGCCAGCGATGGTTCCTGAGTGAAGTCGGAGAAATTCTCACCCCAGACAGTGCGCGCATCAGCGTGCATAAAGCCCGCATCTAGCAGCTGCCGAAACATACAGCTGGTTCCACCAGCTGCGTGGAAGTGGTTAACATCTGCCTGCCCATTGGGATATACCTTGGCTAACAGAGGCACGGCTGCCGAGAGATCAGAAATATCGTCCCAGTTAAGCAATATACCCGCAGCTCGAGCTATAGCAACTAGGTGCATACTGTGATTGGTCGATCCGCCAGACGCCAGCAGTGCTACGGTTGCATTGACAATAGCTCGCTCATCAACAACCTTGCCAATTGGACGGTAATCACCGCCCAGCGCAGTGATACGGGCCACTTGATATGCAGCTTCCGTTGTCAGTCTTTCACGCAGCGGATTATCCGGATTGACAAAAGAGCTACCCGGCATTTGCAGGCCTAGAGCCTCCAATACCACCTGATTACTGTTGGCGGTACCGTAAAAGGTGCAGGTGCCATGACTGTGATAGGAGTCAGACTCGGCCTGCAGAAGTTCTTCGCGGCCTATTTTGCCCTGGGCATAGAGCTGCCGGATACGTTGCTTTTCCTTGTTTGGCAGACCGGACTCCATGGGTCCAGCCGGAACAAATACAGTCGGAAGGTAACCAAAACTAAGTGCGCCCATCAGCAGACCGGGAACAATTTTATCGCATATACCAAGCGCCAAAACACCATCAAACATTTGATGTGAGAGCGAGACTGCCGTGCATTGGGCGATAATATCTCGACTCAGCAAACTGAGTTCCATACCATCCTGCCCCTGCGTGACACCGTCGCACATGGCGGGAACACCGCCGGCAACCTGAGCCGTACAGCCTATTTCGCGCATTGCCTGCTTAAGCTTATCCGGATAGGTGGCGTAAGGCTGGTGGGCAGAGAGCATATCATTGTAGGCAGTTACAATGCCGATATTGCCTGACTGCACCATGCGCAGACTGTTTTTATCCTGCTCGCCGCAGGCGGCAAATCCATGTGCAAGATTACCGCAACTCAACTTGCCCCGCTCAGGGCGGTTATTGATGTCTTCTTCTAGACGACGCAAATAATCGGAGCGCAAACTCGCACTTCGCTTTATAATACGCTCAGTCACGGTCGCTATTTGGCTATTAATTTGACCCATAATGGCTCCAGGTTAAGTAAGCTCTAATTGTAACAAAATTACATAAATTAACCATATATAATCGGTAAAATTGGTTATTTCTGTAATTTTATTACATAGTTTTACTATAGAACCGCAATCACAATGTCACAAAAGTGTACGTCTTTGCGGATCAGTGTTAGATAGTCGACCCTGAAAAATGCTTATCTCATTGAAATAAAAGCATAAAGAGGCTCAATCATAGGAAAATTTCGACCAAAAAAGCAAGAATAAGGGGATTGTTGGCGCAGTTTCGTGCAACAGCCCCATAAGCGCATTTTTCTGGTCGACGCGGGGTGCATGGATGCACCCCTTGGGTCGTTCAGACCCAAGCGAGCGCGCCATGAACCAGCAAATCCGCGTATTTGCGTTAAGAGAATGGCGCAGCGACCCTTTGAAAAAGTCAGGACGACTTTTTCAAAATCGACTAAACAGGAAAAACTTTCAAATGAACAAGACAACTTACTCTCCAGTGAAAACCTCAGCCTGGAATAGGCTCGAAGAATTGGCTGCCGAACTTCAATCCACCAAAAATAAAGCCACAATCAAGGCGCTTTTTGAAGAGGATACAGCCCGAGCCGATAAATATTCATTAAAGGTGGGCGAACTGCTATTGGATTTTTCAAAAAATCTATTCAGTGACCAGATTTGGAGTGAGCTACTGCAGCTCGCTCAACAATCACCCCTGCTGTCCCATCGAGACTCAATGTTTGCAGGGGAGTCCATTAATCGCACAGAAGATCGCTCTGTGCTGCACGCTGCTCTGAGAGCTAGATCAGAAGATGCAACCTCAGCAGAAGCTCAGGCGAGAGCAGCTCAGGTGGAACAACAGCTTAAAACCGTAGAATATGTTAGCGATCAGATTCGCGATGGTCACTGGCTGGGAAGCACTGGCAAGGCAATAACCGATGTGATCAATATAGGTATAGGCGGCTCGGATCTGGGGCCCAAGTTGGCATGCAGTGCACTGGAAGAGTACGCTCACGAAAGGATTAACCTACACTTTATCTCCAATGTAGACGGCGCGCAGATTCTCAGCATCTTGAAGAAACTCAACCCAGAAACCACTCTGGTCTCGATTGCCAGCAAAACCTTCACTACTCAAGAGACCATGCTCAATGCCAAAACGGCCATCAACTGGTTTAAGGATAAGCTTGGGTTAGATCAGGCGCAGACCAGTAGCCACTTTATCGGTCTGACGGCCAATCCCTCTGCGGCGATCGCCTACGGGATTCCCGAACATCAAGTACTGGAGTTTTCAGACTGGGTTGGCGGGCGCTATTCATTGTGGTCGAGCATAGGTCTATCCATCGCTATCAGCATTGGTTTTAAGCAATTTGAACAGATGCTAGCGGGCGCTAGAGAAATGGACCTGCATTTTCAGAGCGCACCTCTGGAGAGCAATATGCCGGTAATTTTGGGTCTTTTAGGAATATGGCATAGCAACTTCCTAGGTATACAGTCCACTGCGGTTATACCCTACTGCGAACGGTTACTCCTACTACCCTCCTATCTGCAACAGCTGGATATGGAAAGTAATGGCAAGTCCACCGATCTCGACGAAAAACAGGTCAATTATGATACCGGGCCTATTCTTTGGGGACAGACCGGCACCAATGGTCAGCATGCTTTTTTTCAGCTGCTACATCAGGGCACCAGAACCGTGCCTGTAGACTTTATAGCTGCAGTTGAGGATGATTTAAGCAACCCTGAGCACCACCGCGTTCTGCTCGGCAATATGTTGGCGCAATCCTCTGCGCTGATGGAGGGTCAAGCGGCACCTGAAGGCGAGCAGTACCGCTACTACCCCGGCAATAAACCCTCCAACACATTGCTGCTCGATAAGTTATCGCCAAAAAACTTTGGGGCGCTGGTTGCCCTCTACGAACATAAGGTATTTGTTCAGGGTAGTATTTGGAATATCAATTCTTTCGATCAATGGGGCGTGGAGCTGGGCAAGAAAATGGCCAATACACTGCTGGATAAAGGGTCGGATGCCGCTGATTTGGACCCCTCCACCAGAGCGCTATTTGATTACATTAAAGGAAAAGCTTGATAGTGCTTTTACTCTGGTCGCAACTCGCGTGGTAGCGAGAAACTGATAGATTCAACAACGCCGTCAAGTTCTCTTGGCGGCTGTGCTCCCAATTGCACCAGCCTCTCTATCACGCCGCTCACCAGAACCTCTGGTGCCGATGCACCGGCAGTCACACCTATGGTATCGGCTTTGAGAAACCACTGTTGTTTAATATCTTCTGCACCATCAATCAGATAGGCCTCACATCCACAGCGTTCAGCCAGTTCTTTTAGACGATTGGAATTGGAGCTAGCCGGAGAACCCACAACTAGCACTACATCAGATTCTAGAGCCAACTGTTTAACCGCATCCTGCCGGTTCTGGGTGGCATAGCAAATATCGTCTTTGCGAGGGCCTTGGATGGCCGGAAATCTGCTTCGCAGCGCGTCGATAACCAGCGCTGTATCGTCCATAGATAATGTGGTCTGGGTAACATAGGCCAACCTTTGGGGATCTCTAACTTTGAGGTCGAGCACGTCTTGCTTATTTTCAACCAAGTAGATATCTCCGCCCGTTGAGTGGTCGTATTGACCCATAGTTCCCTCAACTTCCGGATGGCCAGCATGACCAATAAGGACACATTCTCTGCCATCGGCACTGTATTTACTCACTTCCAAGTGGACCTTGGTCACCAGCGGGCAGGTGGCATCAAATACTTTTAATTTCCTTAGAGCGGCCTGTTGTTGAACTTTCTGAGAGACTCCATGAGCGCTAAAGATAACCACCACATGGTCGGGAATTTCATCGATCTCATCAACAAATACCGCGCCTCGAGCACGCAGCTCTTCCACCACAAATTTATTGTGGACCACCTCGTGTCGCACATAGACCGGAGCGCCAAATTGGTCGAGAGCCAGATTGACAATATCTATGGCTCGATCCACACCTGCGCAAAAACCTCTGGGGTTAGCAAGTTTTATATCCATTGGCGCACCTCCTTAGTCAGTGTATTGCATCCGGTGCAATATGGACAATATTCACCCGAAAAACGATCGTGTGCCCAGAGAGTGGATGGTTGAAATCAACGCTGACCTGATCCGATCCAACCGCAATAATCACACCGGGCAATTCACCATTAGCATTCTGGAAGGAGAGTACTGCGCCGGGCTGCAAATCGTCCTGATCAAAGTTGCTGCGCGCTATGTCTTGCATGTTCTCAGGGTTGCGTTGACCAAAGGCATTTTCAGGGGTAACCACAAACTCTCTCTGATCACCCACTCTCAGGCCAATTAAAATAGCCTCAAAGCTCGGCAATAAATTACCATCGCCCAGGGTAAATGTGGCGGGTTGTCTTTCGAAATTTGAATCAATAATCTCGCCGCTCTCCAGCGCCAATGAGAAGTGCATCGTTACCCTAGTACCCATATCAATAGCTATGTTCACAGGTCTGTATCAACCTTTTTATCGACGCCCTGATCACTGGGGCTGTTGTTCAAAAAACCATCTAGTATCATCAATAGGGCTCCCACTGAAATACCCGTATCCGCTATATTAAATGCAGGGAAATGCACAGCAGACCAGTGGAAATCCAAAAAATCTACAACATAACCCAGAGTGACACGATCGTAGAGATTGCCAAGTGCGCCGCCTAAAATCAGCGCCAAGGCGCATCCTTCAAGTTTTTTCTGTGGCGATAATCTGCCAATCCAAACCACAATAACAACGCTTACCGCTAGCGCAAAAAAACTAAATGCCCAACGCTGCCAGCCGCCCTCGCTGTTTAAGAAGCTAAACGCGGCACCGTAATTATGAACATGCACCAAATTAAAAAATCCCGTCAGCGCCTCCGAGGCCCCATAGTTAAACTGCTCCATAATCCACAGCTTAGTCAACTGATCTACCAGCAATACCGCCAGTGCAACCCCTAACCAGAGCCATGTCTGTGCGCTAACTTTGAGCCACCCCTTAGGCATAATAACGAGTTTCTCCACTACCACTGATATTTTCAATACAGCGGCCGCAAATTTCGGGCTGTTGATTATCACTTCCAACATCATCGATAAAATGCCAACAGCGCACACATTTATTAGCTTGAGAGCGGCTTAGCGCAACTTTTAAGCCATCCATCGCCGAGGCCTGTGCATCGCTGTTAGCCTTTTCTATAGGGGCCAACTGCGCCTTGGATGTGATGGTAACAAAACGCAATTCTTCACCGAGCTTGGCCAACGAATCGTGAACAGGCTGGCTGGCAAATACCTGTATCTCCGCCTCCAAAGAGGCCTTCACATTACCCAGATTGCGCTGTTCTTCCAATACCTTGTTAATCGCTTCTTTGGCCTGCAAAATTACCGCCCAGTCGCGCTTGCTAATCGCCTCGTGAGCCGTTAAACGCTGCAGCTGATACCAGCGTGCCGTAAACACAGAATCATCGCGGTCGGCGGGCATATGGCTCCATATCTCGTGAGCGGTAAAACTTAAAATTGGCGCTATCCAGCGCACGAACGCCTCCCCAATATGATACAGAGCCGTCTGCGCCGAGCGCCGCGGCAAGCTATCCTCAGGGCAGGTATAGATACGATCTTTAATAATATCTAAATAGAATCCACCCATATCGCGCACACAAAAATTGTGTAGCTTTTGATAGATCTGATGGAACTGAAAGCTGTTGTAGTCGCTGATAATTTCATCCTGCAATTGCGCGGCACAGTCAATCGCCCAACGGTCCAGCGCCAGCAGATCAGACTGATCTACAGCATGTTGCCGGGGATCAAAACCATGGATATTGGAGAGAAAGTAACGAGCGGTGTTGCGAATCCGCCGGTAGGATTCTCCAGCGCGCTTTAATATCTCATCAGATACCGTCATCTCGGCACTAAAATCCGCACTGGCCACCCACAGCCGCAGCACATCTGCACCCAACTCATTGATAACCTTTTGCGGGGATACCACATTGCCGATCGATTTGGACATCTTGCGTCCATTTTCATCAACCGTGAAACCATGGGTTAAAACAGCCTTATAAGGGGCTGTGCCGTTGATCGCTATGGCGGTCTTTAAGGATGATTGAAACCAACCGCGATGCTGATCTGAGCCCTCTAGATAGAGATCTGCTGGATAGCGCAATGCTTCTCGGGTAGCAATGACCGAAGCATGGGTAACCCCCGAGTCAAACCATACATCGAGGGTATCTGTTACCTGCTGGTAATCCTCTGCATCTGAGCCCAGTAGCTCAGCGGTATCCACCTGATACCAAGCGTCCATGCCGCTCTCTTCAACTAGGCTTGCAACGCGCTCGATAATGTCCGCGGTGTCGGGATGAAGATCTCCGGTTTGCTTATGCACAAACAGCGCGATGGGTACACCCCAGGTGCGCTGGCGAGAAATACACCAGTCAGGGCTGGCCTCTAACATGCCATTGATGCGCGCTTCGCCCCAATCGGGATGCCAACTCACCGATTTAATCGCCGCTTTGGCTTTCTCCAACAGACCATTCTGATCCATAGAGATAAACCATTGCGGTGTGGCACGATAAATTAATGGCGTCTTGGTGCGCCAACAGTGAGCATAGCTATGGGTCAGTTTCCCACAGCCCATCAATCTCCCATTGGCGCGCAGCACTTCAATCACATGTTCATCAACTTTGTAGACATGCTCGCCGGCAAATAGGTCTACATCGTCCCTAAATAAGCCGTTGCCCAGCACATAGTTTAGAGTGCCAATACCATACTGCTTGGCTACCGTAAAATCCTCCACACCATGATCGGGCGCTGTATGCACACAGCCAGTACCCGCATCAGTGGTGACATGATCACCCAATAGCACAGGGATCTGGCGCTGGTAAAATGGATGCTGCGCAACAATATTTTCAAGAGCAGCGCCACGGCAGGAAGATAGCACTTGATATTCGCTAACCTCTATACGCGCCATCACCGATTCCATCAATTCAGCTGCACAGATCAATCTAAACTGATCTGATCCCGACCCACATTGCAGTAAATGGTACTCTAATTCAGCACCCACAGAGATAGCCTGACTGCTGGGAATAGTCCAAGGGGTGGTGGTCCAAATCAAAATACTAATAGCACCTTGCCCCGAGAGACCGGCAAAGGCTGTATTCAGATGATCTAGCTGCTTCTGTTCTGTGACCGGATAGGCCACATCAATTGAGAATGAGGTTTTATCCTGATATTCCACCTCGGCTTCGGCAAGGGCAGAGCCGCCAACCACACTCCAGTAGACCGGCTTATAACCTTTTACCAAATGACCATTTTCAGCAATTTTACCCAAGGCGCGAATAATATCCGCCTCAACCGCAAAATCCATGGTTAGGTAGGGATTTTCCCAGTCGCCCAACACCCCTATTCTGATAAAATCTTCGCGCTGCCCCTGCACCTGCCGCATCGCGTAGTCACGGCATTTTTGACGAAATTCGGAGTACTCAACCTTGACCCCAGCCTTGCCAATCTTCTTTTCTACATTGTGCTCGATAGGCAGACCATGACAGTCCCAACCCGGAATGTAGGGCGCGTCAAACCCGCTTAGGGTTTTGGATTTAACCACTATATCTTTGAGCGTCTTATTAACCGCATGCCCCAGATGGATATCGCCGTTGGCATAGGGGGGGCCATCGTGGAGAATATATTGTTCGCAGCCAGCTCTGGCCTTTCTGATCTGCTGATACAGGCCATCCTGATTCCACTGTTTTAAAATAGCGGGCTCGCGCTGAGCAAGATTAGCCCTCATGGGAAATTCAGTTTGCGGCAGATTTAATGTTGCCTTGTAATCTATACTGTCGGTCATATTGTCTTAAACTTCTTTTCAATCCTGTTGTCTGAGCGAGAGACTGGATTTGGCAAACCACTCTCTGATTTTTTTTACGTCTTTTTGAATATTCTCTGCAAGGTTTTCCAACGTAGTAAATTTTTGTTCATCGCGGATCTTGCGCACAAATTCCACATTGATACGTCGACCATATATTTGCTGATTAAAATCCAGCAGATGCACTTCCAATATGGGTTTAACTATATCTCCTATAGTGGGTCTTACTCCCACATTGGCCGCTCCTCTGTATCTGCTGGCAGTGCCTTCTATCTCTACCAGTACAGCATAGACCCCTGCCAGCGGAGCTCGGTAGCGGTTGAGGTTCACATTGGCCGTGGGAAAGCCCAATTTTTGCCCCAATTGTTGCCCGTAGGTCACTCTACCTTTAATTGAAAAAGGTCGTCCCAGCAGTTGACCGACGCGCTTAAAATCTTCCTGCTGCAGCAATTGGCGAACCAGTGTGCTGCTAACCCGCTCAGCATCGACCTCTATGGTCTCAGTGTCCTGCACATTGAAACCCCGATCTCTACCCATATTGACCAGCATTTCAAAATCGCCACTGCGGTCGCAGCCAAATCGAAAATCATCACCTACAATCAGATGCTGAGTTCCCAGTCCGTTAACCAAAACATGCTGAATAAATTCTTCGGCGGTCAAATTTCTGAGTCTGTTGTTAAACTGCAAACAGACCACATGGTCTATACCAAAATCCAACAACGCCTCAATCTTTTCACGCAATCGCATCAGTCGAGCAGGCGCCTTCTGCGCAGAAAAATATTCCTGCGGCTGCGGCTCAAAAGTCATGGCTATCGAGGCAGCCTCCAATTCATTGGCTTTGGATATTACCTGCTTAAGAATCGCCTGATGACCCAGATGAACGCCATCGAACGAACCAATAGTGACTACTGATCGTCGATCGCGAAATTGCAACTTATTCAAGTCGCGAATAAAGGTCATTTTGCCCTGTCGTAACACTGACATATGCACTCTTAATCCAAGGCGTCGAGTATACCTAGCAATGTCCAGAATAGCACCAGATTGGTGCTACAAAAATTGATTTAAGTGGACCTTTAAAACCCCAGCGGGAATCAACTTAGATCGCTAGTTGCTTTAGCCGGCCCGCGCATATCTGCCAGCCTAAAGCCGGTTATAAACAAACAGCCTATATAGGCCGCAAAACCGCCACCACAGAGTAGCGCAATATTTAAAACACGCTGCCATCCGCTGTATTGCTGCCAAGATTCAGCCCCTCCAGCTTGCCCCAGCAAAAACATAAGCACCATCAGCATTAAGATGACAGAGCTAAGTAAGCTGATAAAGAACCTTATCCATCGCCGAGAGGGCTGATAAATGCCTTTTTTGCGCAGACTGATGAAAAGCAATAAGGCATTGATAAATGCAGATATTGATGTTGCCGCAGCCAGTCCCAAATGACCGATTTGCCAATAAAAGTGCAAGGGGATGACCAGCAGTAAATTCAGCACCATATTAGAGACCATAGCAATAATACCTATGCGCACCGGCGTGCGCATATCCTGACGAGCAAAAAACCCCGGCGCCAGAACTTTGATCAGCATAAAGGCGATAAGACCAGCGGCATAAGCCCTGAGACTCAACGCGGCCATTGTCATATCTCGCGCCGTCATCACATCGCCATAGTAGAACAGAGTCACCAAAATAGGTTCAGCCAATAGCATTAATGCCACAGCGGCGGGCACAGCAATCACTAGAATCATCTTTAGCGCCCAATCCAAGGTCTGCGAATAGACCTTGGGCGACTGGGCGGCATGATGCCGTGATAGATTGGGCAGTATCACCGTGGCGATGGCGACACCAAATACACCCAGAGGTAACTCGGATAGGCGATCGGAATAATACAGCCAAGACACACTACCTGTGGGCAGAAAAGTCGCCAACATAGTATCCAGCAAAAGGTTTATCTGACTTACTGAAACACCAAAAATTGCCGGACCCATCAGGACGAGCACCTTGCGAACTCCCGGGTGCTTCCAATCGATCGTTGGGGCTGGCAACATATGAATTCTGCGCAAAAATGGCAACTGAAATATAAATTGCACCACGCCTGCAATAAATACACCCCAGGCCAGAGCATAGGCGGGCTGTTCAAAAAGAGGGGCCCCCAATAACGCCGCTGCGATCAACACCACATTGAGCAATAGGGGTGTAAAGGCAGGCACTGCAAAACGATCGTAGCTATTCAGCACAGCAGCCGCCACGCCGGTCATAGAAATAAATAACAGATAGGGAAAGGTTATGCGCAGCATATCCGCTGTGGCAGCAAACTTCTGCGGGTTGTCAAAATACCATTTGGGCGCAAAAATCGCCGCCATCATTGGCGAAGCCACAACAATAATCAATGTCAGCAGAATCAGTGTTATTCCCAAGGTGCCGGTAACACGACTGACCAGCTCTCTTACCGCCGCGCGACTACCCTTCTCTCGATACTCCCCCAGAATCGGCACAAAGGCTTGGGCAAAGGCGCCCTCGGCAAACAATCGGCGAAAGAAATTGGGGATCTTAAAGGCCACAAAAAACACATCCGCCAATGCCTCTGCACCTATCACCCGCGCAAAAATAACATCCCTCGCCAACCCCGCAAAACGGGACAGCATGGTAAAAAAACTCACCACGCCACTGGAGCGCAGCAGTCCATTATCTTCTTTTTGTTGCACGGATTTTTCGGTCACCCTAAGGGCCTATCAATAGTGTAATCGGGGACAGTTTAACGGCAGGGGCATTCTAGTCCAAGTGAATCTAATAACAGCCCTTGAATAGGCGCTTAATAAATTAGGGGTGACAATCCAAAAACTCTTTAAAAAGCGCAGGATTTGGGTTGAATATCACAACATAACCCTGTATATTTCCGCGCCTTTAGAGACTTCCCTTATTTAGGAGATAATTTCGGTGGCTAATTCAGCACAAGCAAAAAAACGCGCACGTCAAAACGAAAAGAGACGCCAGCACAGCGCCGGTCTGCGCTCAATGGTTCGTACCTACATTAAAAAAGTCATTGCAGCCATTGATAGCGGCGATCAGGCTGCGGCCCAAGAGGCCTACAGCGCCTCGGTCCCGGTGATAGACCGTATGGCTGACAAGGGAATTATCCATAAGAACAAAGCTGCTCGTCACAAGAGCCGCCTGAATGCGCAAGTCAAGGCGCTGGCAGCTAAATAAGCAGACTGTTATAGCTTATTGCAGATTCAAAAAAAACCGGCCACAGCCGGTTTTTTTATGTTGGATCAGTTAATCCTTAAGAAACTATATTTTCAGCCATAAACTGCTGAACTGCGCCACTGTCATTATCGAGAACTGTACAGCGCTCTTCGCGCTCAAATAGATCCGACATATGAGAGGGCAATGGTGGATCACAGGGATAACCTGCGCGCCTTACTGCATCGGGGAATTTTGCCGGATGCGCAGTGGCCAATGTCACCATAGGTGTGTCTTGATTGGCACGGCAATGGCGCGCCGCCGCCAAACCAATGGCAGTGTGAGGATCCAACAAATAATCACTCTCTGCAAAAGTATCTCGAATTATTTCAACCATTCCCGCATCATCACAGCGATAGCTTGAAAACAGCTCTCTGGCCTGCGCCAGCACATCGTCATTAAGCTTCATTGATCCAGCCTTTGCCGCAGCCATTAGGCGCGCTACTTCATCACCATCGCGCTGATAGAGATCAAATAAAAGACGCTCAAAATTACTGGAAATCATAATATCCATACTGGGCGCTAAACTCTGCTGCAACGGCTTTGTGCTGTGATCATTGCCACTGATACAGCGATGCAAAATATCATTTTGGTTAGTGGCAATAACCAACTGCTCAATAGGAAGCCCCATTTTATGCGCCAAGTAACCGGCAAATATATCGCCAAAATTTCCGGTTGGAACAGAGAATGATACCTTGCGCTCGGGCCCACCTAGGGATAGGGATGCCCAAAAATAGTAGACGATCTGCGCCATAATTCGCGCCCAGTTGATCGAATTAACCGCAACCAACTGTCGACCCTCTGGCAAAAAAGATTGATCGGCAAAACTGGCTTTGACCATATTCTGGCAGTCGTCAAAATTGCCATGCAATGCTAGATTGTGGATATTGTCAGCCAGCACCGTGGTCATCTGGCGGCGCTGAACCTCAGAAATTCGCTGATAGGGATGCAGAATAAAAATATCCAAATTCTTACAGTGACGGCAACCTTCAATAGCCGCAGAGCCCGTGTCACCAGAGGTAGCGCCCATTACCACTACTTTTTGATTGCGTTTGGCGAGAATATAATCGAGAAGATTCCCCAAAAACTGTAGCGCAAAATCCTTAAACGCCAATGTGGGGCCATGGAATAGCTCCATAATCCACTCATTGTGGCCGGTTTGAACTAAAGGGGCTACGCCAGCGTGACGAAACCCCGTATAGGCGTCGTCAATAAGCCGCTGTAAATCCTTCTCAGGTACGGCGTCGCCCACAAAGGGAGCCATAATTTTTAGCGCCAGCTGTTGATAGGAAAGACCGCTCCAAGAGGCTATCTCCTCAACACTGAACTCTGGCAATTGCTGTGGCACAAATAAGCCGCCATCTGCCGCTAGGCCAGCGAGAACAACCTCTTCAAAACTTTTTGGCTCAACGCCCCCTCTGGTACTAATATATTTCATTTACTGATCCAAATGCTCTACGCGTATAAAGTGAATGCTGCCACGCACTGTTTCAAGTTGTTCAATATGCTCTACAGCGCCATCGAGTAACTTTTCCTTAGTGACATTGGTAAGGATAATCACATTGACATAGTCTTCACCAACCGGATGTTCTCTTTGAATAATAGCCTCAATACTAATGCTCGAATCAGCCATAATTTTGGTTATATCTGACAGCACCCCAGGCTTATCAAGTGCTGAAAAACGCATATAGAAGCTAGTTTCAATATCCTCAATATCCATAATTGGCCGTGGCTGTAGCAACGAGAGGTCACAACCCAGTGCCGGCACTCGGGCATCTGCCTCAGCATCAATAGTGCGCGCCACATCGACAATATCGGCAATAACCGCAGAGGCTGTAGGCTCAGACCCAGCCCCCGGACCATAAAACAAGGTGGTGCCAACTGCATCGGCATCGATCATCACCGCGTTGGACACATCATTGACTGCTGCAATTAAACTTTTCTCCGGCACCAGCGTGGGGTGCACGCGCAGCTCAACCCCCTGATCAGAGGATCTAGCAATCCCTAAATGCTTAACTACATAACCAAGCTCCCGGGCGTAGGCCACATCCTGAGGCTCTAAGTTGGTAATGCCATCGGTAAACAAACCCTCCAAACTGAGGGGCATACCAAAAGCCAGCGATGCCAAAATCACCAGCTTATGTGCCGCATCAATACCCTCGACATCAAAGGTGGGGTCTGCCTCGGCATAACCTTTTTGCTGAGCCTCCACTAATACATCCTCAAAATCTCGCCCTTTGCTGTCCATTTCGGAGAGAATAAAGTTGGTGGTGCCATTGATAATGCCGGCCAGCCAGTTGATGCGATTGGCTGCCAAGCCTTCGCGGAGTGCTTTAATAATGGGAATGCCACCGGCAACGGCCGCCTCATAGGCAACCACTAGCCCCTTGGACGCAGCGACGGCAAAGATCTCCATACCGTGCTCGGCGATCAGGGCCTTATTAGCTGTCACCACATGCTTGCCATGATCTAGCGCTGTCATTACCAAATCGTAGGCCACAGTGGTGCCACCAATAAGCTCAACAACAATATCCACCTGAGGATTTTTTGCGACATCGAAAATATCTCGAATAATCTCAGTGTCTGCGGTGTCGCAGTTGGGATTGTCACGGCGAGCGCCCACTTGCAATACATTGATTGCGCAGTTGGCGCGCGCATTAATAGGCTGCGAATTGCGGGTTAACAGATTAAATACACCAGCACCTACTGTGCCCAAACCGCAGATGCCGACTTGTACAGATCGCACGTTTACTCTCCAGGAAATTAATAGTAATCGGGCATTGAGCCCCGTCAATGCCGCAATTTTATACTATTACAGGTTATTTTATTAGTTAAAAAGTTAATGGCAATTAGCCATCAGCAGGGTCTAGACCCAATAATTTTGCAAAGTTTTCTGCCGGCTGATAACCGGGAATTAGAGTTCCATCCATCAACACAATAGCCGGAGTGCCAGTGACACCTACGCTGTCTCCCAGCGCATAGTGCTCTGCTACCGGATTATTCTCACAAACCTCAATGGGTACGCTCTGGCCATTTTTAATCTTGGTTAGGGCGGTCTGTTGATCCTCTGCACACCAAGCCGTGGCAATTTTATTGTAGGAGCCAGAGGGTATGCCAGCTCTGGGATAGGCTAAGTATCTGACTTCTATACCCATGGCATTGAGCTGAGGGACCTCTTGATGCAACTTGCGACAATAGCCGCAGTCTACATCAGTAAATATATTCATAATCGCCGCAGTCTTACCCTCGGGCTTGAAGATGATCATATCCTCGGTGGATCGGTCTGCAAACAGCTCGCGGCGCTGCTCAACTCGCCGACTTTCCAATACATCCACTATACGATCTGACTGAACTTGCAACAGACCACCTTGAAAAAAATACTCTCCGTTGCTGTGCACAAAAAATAAGGGGCCATTTTCAACCTGCACCTCATAGAAATCTGCCATCGGCGCCGGGCCCAGAACTGTAAAGGTCAAATCGGGCCTAGCCGATCTCAGCTTGCCAGCGACGTCCTGTTCGGCGACAGCATTCGACGATTGAGATTCATCGGCAGTTGAATAATGCACAAGCATGCCCGCACTGACCAAGACGGCGCAACAAAACACACCGACAGCGGGGTTTATTCTAAAATTCAAAATGTTCTCCTAAAAATCTACCAATTGCGATTAAAAATAAAACGGGCAACCCTAAGGTCGCCCTCAACTAGTAGTTAGCAGTCTAGTCGAAATAGACTGGAAAGCTACAGCGCTTCTTCCCCAGTTTCACCCGTGCGGATGCGCAGAACCTGTTCCAACTTGTGGACAAAAATCTTGCCATCACCAATTTTTCCAGTTTTAGCTGCTTTTTCAATCGCTTCTATAACGGCGTCCAAGATTTTATCTTCCACAGCAACCTCCACTTTCACTTTGGGGAGAAAATCCACCACATATTCGGCGCCTCGGTATAACTCAGTATGACCCTTCTGTCGCCCAAAGCCCTTAACCTCAGTTACGGTAATCCCTTGAACACCAACATCAGATAGAGCTTCGCGCACATCATCCAATTTAAACGGCTTAATCGTTGCAGAGACCAGAAACATAGAACACTCCTTATAAAATAATTGCCTTATGAAATAATTGACTGCACAGGGAATAAAGATACCTGTCTACTCATTATATTGCATCTATACTGTGAAAGTTTGTAAAAGTTGGCAGTAAGCGAAGGATTACTTAGATTCCACTGTCAATTTAAACCTAAATTGCGCCGTTGAACAGCGAATTTAGATTACAACAGGCACAAAAAACCGGGGCACAGGGCCCCGGTAAATTTGTAGTGAAAAATGCTTAGCTGTTAGAGTTAACGAACTCAGGATAAGCTTCCATTCCACATTCGGCGATATCAACACCACCCAGTTCTTCTTCCTCAGATACTCGTAGACCCATGATAGCTTTGATAATAGACCAAGCTATATAGCTGGTTACGAAAACCCAGACGAAGATAGTAGCAGCACCGATCAACTGACCTGAGAACGTAGAGCCCTCGTTGGTAACAGGTACTAGCAGCAGTCCTAACAAGCCAACCACGCCGTGTACAGAGATAGCACCCACTGGATCGTCAATTTTCACCTTGTCTAGAGCCAAGATACTGAATACCACCAGAACACCACCCAAGGCACCGAATAGAGTTGCCTGTAGTGGAGTAGGAGTAGAAGGCTCGGCAGTGATAGCAACCAGACCGGCCAATGCACCGTTAAGGGCCATGGTTAAATCGGCTTTGCCAAATAGGATCCGAGCTACGACAAGCGCGCCAATCAGACCACCGGCAGCAGCGGCGTTGGTATTCATAAATACCACAGCTACAGCGTTGGCACTTTCCACAGAGGCAGTTGCCAGTACAGAACCGCCGTTAAAGCCAAACCAGCCCAGCCAGAGGATAAAGGTACCCAGAGTAGCCATTGGCAAGTTAGCGCCGGGAATAGCGTTTACTTCGCCGTTAGGGCCGTATTTACCTTTACGAGCACCTAGCAACAGCACACCAGCCAAAGCGGCAGAAGCACCGGCCATATGCACAATACCTGAACCGGCAAAATCGGAGAATCCGAGGTCACCCAAGGTGTACATACCAAATACAGCCGCACCACCCCAAGTCCAAGCACCCTCAGTTGGGTAAATGTAACCGGTCAACACCACTGCAAACAGCAGAAATGACCACAGCTTCATACGCTCAGCAACCGAGCCTGACACGATTGACATGGCGGTAGCAACAAATACCACTTGGAAGTAGAAATCAGCAGCAGGCGCATAAGTCCAATCATCAGCGACACCGTCGCCAGTAATGCCATTGAGGAGAATCCCGCCGTCGTACATAATCGAATAACCGACCACCATATACATAGTGCAAGCGACCGCAAATAGGGCAATGTTTTTGGTTAAAATTTCAGCGGTGTTCTTAGAGCGAACTAGACCGGCCTCGAGCATGGAAAAACCAGCGGCCATCCACATAACCAAGGCGCCACACATCAAGAAATAGAAGGTGTCTAGCGCGTATTGTAATTGAAAAATATCAGTCATTTTAAATCCTCTTGTTAAACAGCATCAGCGCCGGTTTCACCGGTACGAATTCGAATAACTTGTTCAGTGTTGGTAATGAAAATCTTGCCATCGCCGATTTTCCCGGTTTGAGCAGCGGATGCGATTACTTCGACAGCACGCTCCACTATCTCATCTGCTAGTGCGATCTCCACCTTTACTTTGGGCAGGAAATCCACAACATACTCAGCACCTCGATAGAGCTCAGTATGTCCTTTCTGTCGTCCAAAACCTTTAACTTCAGTAACCGTCACGCCAGTCACACCCAACTCACTGAGCGACTCCCTTACTTCATCAAGCTTGAAAGGCTTTATTATTGCGGTCAGCATTTTCATGGTTTACCTCTGCTGGGTGGCCGAAGCCACCCATGTTTTTTAAACAGAAAAATTTAAATTACATAGATTATGAAAAGCTAAGAACAATCTCATTTTCTACGTACAAACCACCTCGACTCATTAAAATGGCAATGAGTAGGATGCAACAAAGGTAGTTTCAGCATCATCACTAGTGTCATCAGAGTCAAGAACTGTACTCATAGTAATGCTAAGTGAGTCATTAACTGCGTAGCTAACATCCAAGTGACTTAGATTATCAGAGCCACCGTCGTGCTCACCATAGGTAAATCCGAAGTCACCGGCGTCATAACCATAAGCTGTGTAAGTGTAGCTACTATCAACATCATCAAAGATAGTTACACTGGCAGGACCATAGCCAACTGAGTAGCTATACTCAGCCAAATCACCTGGTTTTGTGTTTGCTGTACCTTTCGGATATGAATAGGTTGCATAGCCAACACTGTAAGAAATATCACCAACAGAACCGCCATAGCCTAAGAAAAGATCATACTCGGTACTACTGGCATCACCTGAAGAAAGCCATAGACCGCCAGAAAAGCCACCTGAGCTATAGACTACGTCTGCAGATAGCGCAGCATCACCATTACCCAGATCATGACCACGCCACAAGTAGGACGATGAAAGGGTTGCAGAAGCAGCTACTTCAGCAATAGCTGCAGGTGCAGCGCCCAAGGTTAGAGTTGCAGCAATAATTGCAATTTTTAAAGTTTTCATAAATGCATGTCTCCCAATAGTGTAAATAACTATTTTTGTTAAAAGTAGTTTAGAACTGTTACGAGGTAATTATTGGCCAAATAAGAGGCAACGGCTATTCGTTATTTGGCGCAACAGACTACGCTATTTAACGTATAGATAGGCTTTGGGAGATAGCAATCACTATTCTAAACAGAATATTTTATAAACTGCGTAAGTTTTAGCGAAGAGACGGCGAGTTGCAGCGGGCTACTGCGGCTCCACCAAAAACTTGAATATGGTCGGAAAACATACTAGCCTGAATTATCTATAATAAAGGAAAATAGCTTAGGATAAACGGATTGAAAGTCAGAATAGCACCTATTCTTATCTTGGCGGCACTGCTCCTCTCTGCCTGTAGCGGTGGCGGTGGCAGTGGCAGTCAACCA
>JANXGQ010000082.1 GCA_024959305.1 Porticoccaceae bacterium
TCTCCGGCGATACTGAAACGTTCCGTAGCCCAATCCCCAAAATCAATCTGTTTACAGCGCTCCGAACAGAAGGGCCGATAAGGTGAATGATCGTTCCATTCAACCGCTGCTTTACAGGTTGGGCAGTCCACATACAAAGGTTTGCTCATAATTATATCCAGTTAAGATCGCGCTCTGTTTAGAAAATATTGATGTAGCTCCTGCACGCGGGGCGCTATGCTATCAATGCTCTGGGAGTTATCAAAAATCCAGTCGGCTCTCTGACGCCTCTGTTCCCGTTCCATCTGAGTATCCATAATAGATTGAATTTCCTCAGCACTTCCCCCATCCCTTAAGCTGGCTCTTTGACGTTGTAATTCTGTGGGTACATCGATCAGTAACAGGCCATCAACCAGCTGCTGCTGATCTGTTTCCAGCAGTAGTGGAGATTCCAAAATAACATAGGGGCTAGTTTCTGTCTTCTGCAGTTCCGAGACAATCCAATCTCTAATCAGTGGATGCAGCAATTGTTCCAACCAGCGTTTCTGAGCCGGATCGGAAAATACTATCTCGCGCAGGAGCGGCCGATTCAGTTGACCATCAGCCAATAGTATAGCCTCGCCTATATCCTTATCTTTAAAGTGATTGCGAATAGACTCCAAGGCTTTTGATTTGGGTTTAACCACCGCCCTCGAGCCCTGGTCTGCATCTACGACTTTCACCCCCAAGTCGATAAAAGCCTTAGCCACTGTGCTTTTACCGCTGCCTATGCCGCCTGTTAGCCCAACCCTAAGTCGCTGCTCTGTCACGTTAAAATCACTTATTTGAGGTTAAAAAGTCAGGAACTGCTGGACAATGCTATCACCCCATTGCAGAGCAATCCATCCGGAAATACATAGATATGGGCCAAAGGCAAAAGGGGTATTCTTGTTTCGACCCGCAAAAATAATCGCACAGCAGCCCACGAGAGTGCCCAGCAGAGAGGACAGCAGGATAACTAAGGGAACCATCTGCCAACCCAGCCAGGCGCCAAGGGCAGCATTTAGTTTAAAGTCACCATAGCCCATACCTTCTTTGCCAGTCACAAATTTAAATATCCAGAACAGTATCCAAAGTGGTAGATAGCCGACTATGGCACCGACAACAGCCTCGCCAGAGCTCACAAATAGCCCATCCAAGTTAATCAGCAAACCCAGCCACAGCAGTGGTAGCGTAATTTGGTCGGGAAGTAATTTTTCTCGAAAATCCATGACTGCCAACAGTATTAAAGCGTAGGAAAAAACTATGCTGTAGCAGGTTTTCACATTCAGGCCATACTGAGATAGAAAGTAAGCGGTAATTAGACCTGTAATCAGTTCAACAATGGGATACTGAAGCGAAATCGAGCTGCCGCAGGCATTGCAGCGACCTCTTAGATAACAATAACTCAAGATGGGAATATTATGAACAGGCTTTATAGGGGTGTTGCAGCTAGGGCAGTGAGACGCAGGTTTTGACAGCGTGATTGACTGTTTATGTACGGGGTCTAAACCCAAAAATTCCCTAGAATCTCTGGTCCATCTTGCCAAGAGCATAACCGGCAATCGCAAGATAACCACATTTAAGAAACTGCCAATGATCGATCCAAATACCAACCCGATCAGCGCCAGTGTCGCAGGTGAAAAACTTAAGTCGAATATCATCAATTTTGGTTTCGCATCCGTAATGGGTTCAGTGCTGTGGCGTTCGCAGCTAGCTCAGTTGCATCAGTATACTAAATTATATGGCCGAGCTGAAAAATAGGCAGATACATAGCCAACAAAAGGCCGCCGACCAACAGTCCCAAAACAAGCATCATAACAGGCTCGATCAGCGGAATTATAGTATCCAGTGAAAGTTCGACGTCCCGCTCATATAATCGACCCGCTCTATCTAGTATTTGCCCCAGAGATCCGGATTCTTCACCCACATTAATCATCTGTTGTAATGCGGCGGGGAAAGCCGGCTGTTTCCCCACAGCCCGATAAAGAGAAACACCATGGGCGAGATCCTGTCTTATGATTTGGATGATTTCTGTATAAAAAGAGTTATTTACGGTGGTCGCAGTGGCTTTCAAAGCGTCTAAAATAGGCTGCCCAGCAGTAAAAGTGGTTGCCAAGGTGCGGGAAAACCTCGCTAAAATTAGATTTCTTGTCAGCTTCCCAACAATGGGCAATCTCGGCACTATCCTATCTGCCAGTCGGGAGATTCTCAGCGATCTCTTTTTTACCAGTAAAAAACCGCCGCAACAGCTAATGCAAGCAGCGACTAAGTAGAGCCACAGGCGTTGAAAAATCTCAGATAATTCGAGCACAAATAAAGTAATTCCCGGGAGATCGGCACCAAATTCGCCAAAAGTCTGAGCAAATCCGGGAACCACCTTAGTTAACAGTACCGCCGTTACAAGCACAGCGACTAGCAGCACTATGCAGGGATAGGTAAGGGCTTTTTTAATACGTACTTTGAGTCGTTCGGATTGCTCTTTATGATTTGAAAGACGCTCCAAAATAGTCGCTAAAGTACCTGAGGATTCACCCACTTCGACCATATTGCAGAATAGATCGTCAAACTGTTGCGGATGCTTGCGCAGTGCTCTGGCAAAACTATCCCCTACCGAGATATCATCGCTAAGTTCGCGCATTAGCATCTTCAGCATGCTCTTACTTGTAGCTGGCAGCCAAAATATCAAAGCTCTTGCGGATAGGAATTCCCACTTTTAACAATGTTGCCAGCTGTCGAGTAAATAGTGCGATATCCGAGGGTAAAATAGTTTGGCTACGGCTAAATGGCAGATGCAAACATCTTTTTACTGAATTTATTCTAACCCCTTATTTTCTAAGCTTATGCTTTGTCCACTCAATATTAGGGGCTCTCAATTTCCCCTCTACCAGCCGGCCATTGCCATTTTTGCCAGCATAGGTAAATAGATGGACATCTGAAGAGAGCGTTAAAGGCATTATGTGTAGCTCCTATTTTGTAATTTTAATCCGCCATCAGTGCAGCTTGAAAATTAAAGTCTTAGCGTTACCAAATGAAGGTACCCAGTCTAAATAGCAATCCAAAAATATTCAGTGATCCAGTGCGCAAAATTGAAAATTAATTGCTTTTGAATTAAGTATCGATCTCATTGTCATCTAGACTCAAAGGTGTGGAAAAGTTATAGACATGCAACCGATGGGTAGATTGGCGCATTAACTGGGTGGGCTGCATCAATCAGGGTCTGGCATGGGGCGGTGTATATTGAGGATAAGTGAAAAGGGATTTTCTTTGGTCGAGCTGATGATTGTAATCGCGATTATCGGCGTATTAGCCTTGGTCGCATTGCCCAGTTACCGTAATTTTATCTTAAAAGCAGAATTTATTGAGACCAAAATGGCGCTTGGGGCGGTCAAGGTGAGCTTGGAGGTCTGTGTTCGAACCATGGGTCTGGTCTCTGCTGGACGTTGCGTTAACAACAGTCATGGTATTCCGGCAAACAATGATCCGGCTGAGGGGATAGTGGGTGTTAAGTTGGCAGGCACTGCTTTCGGGAAAGACAGCGCGGTGACTGAGAATGATACGCTTACAATCACTGCTACGGCGGCGACGGATTCGCGCAATGTCGGCGCCACTTTTAAGCTTACTGGCAAGCTTAAATCTGGTGGCGGGATCGTTTGGGATGATGGCGTATACTCCAAACCGGAACTTTGCTAGCGGGCGCAGCGACTCCTTGAAAAAGTCAGGACGATTTTTTCAGGATCGACTAAATAGCGAGTCGCATCGATAAATCAATTGCCCGAATATGTTTAGTTAGGCTGCCGGAGGAAATAAAGTTAATTGATGAGTGCAAATACAGGGCAATCGAATCTTCAGTGATATTTCCAGACAGCTCGATTTTGCTATCTCCCAAATCAAAGTTTTCAAGTTCTTGAAGCTCGTCGGATGAGAAATTATCCAGCATCACTATATCGGCGCCCGCGGCAACGGCCTGTTGCAGCTCGGACAGGGATTCAACTTCGACTTCGACCTTTTTTGACGGGGCTATTTTTCTCGCCTTAGCTACGGCTTGGGCAATGCCCCCGCAGGCAATAATATGATTTTCTTTGATTAGAAAAGCATCGTAGAGACCGATACGGTGATTAAAACAGCCGCCGACAAGAACAGCATACTTTTGTGCCAGGCGCAGACCTGGAATAGTCTTTCTAGTATCCAGTATTTGAATATCGGTGTTTTCTGCCAACTTGGCATATTCCCGTGCAGTGGTTGCCGTACCTGAGAGCGTCTGCAAAAAATTTAGAGCGCAGCGTTCTCCCGTAAGCAATACGCGAGCCCTGCCAGAGATAGAAAACAATGGTTGATTTGGGGCAACCCAATCCCCCTCCTCGATATGCCAATCGATCGAGGTATTGGGGTCCAGCTGATTAAACACTTCATCCACCCAGGGGCGGCCACAGATAACAGCGCTGTCGCGGCAAATAACCTTGCCAGTTGCCTGTTTCGACGCGGGAATTAACTCGGCGGTAATATCGCCAGAACCCAGGTCTTCCTGTAGCGCACGGGCTACACATTTGGGAATATCCTCGGAAATGTATTTTGGAATACTACTAACAGCCATCTTTAGTTACAGAACCCTTTGATATTTGATGGGTGGCCAATACGGCCCACGAGTATAGCAGTTTTGATCTAGTCTGTTATGATCCTAAAAACCTCAATCGGCAGAATCGATAATGAAAATAGTGCAAGGTTGGCTCAGTGATATTGAGCGAATTGAATCTCCCAATGCGGATTTGCGCCCATCGCCCGATGATATTAATTTACTGGTAATCCACAATATAAGTCTGCCCCCAGAACAGTTTGGGGGCCCCTATATAGGCCAGCTGTTCTCTAATAGTCTGGATCCTATGGAGCACCCCTATTTTAAAGAGATCCACCAGCTCAAAGTCTCGGCTCATCTGCTAATAGATCGGACTGGTACGCTGACACAGTTTGTAGCCTTTGACAAAAGAGCTTGGCACGCGGGTATTTCGACATTTGAGGGTCGCAGCCGCTGTAATGATTTTTCCATCGGCATCGAATTAGAGGGTGCAGATCAAATTCCTTATATTGACGCCCAATACCTAGCACTCAGCGAAGTTACCAGCCTATTGATCGACTATTACCCGCGGTTAACTGCGCAGCGAATAGTGGGGCACGCTGATATTGCTCCCGGTCGCAAGACTGATCCGGGACCGGCCTTTGACTGGCATAAATTCAGAATGTTACTTGCATAGCGTTGCAGTTGCTTTGTTGATCTACACAGTCTTCAGCCGTTTATTGATCCACAGAATCAGTAATAACACCGGCAACCCCATCAAAGCGGTGATCAAAAAGAAGGGCTCATAGCCAATCCCCTCGACAATTGATCCGGAGTAACCCCCGAAAATCTTAGGTAACAATGTCATCAAGGAGCTAAAAATTGCGTACTGCATAGCTGTAAACGAGATATTTGTCAGGCTGGATAAAAATGCAATAAAAGCCGCACTGGCCAATCCGGCGGATAAATTATCAGCGGCAATAACCATATACAGCAGGCTTATATCCTGACCGGCTTGCGCCAACACCACAAATAGCAAATTGGTCAGTGAAGACAGTACAGCGCCCAAAAATAAAATCCGCATTACCCCAAAGCGCACCGCCATGATACCGCCTAGGAAACCGCCGAGAATAGTCATACCGAGCCCAAAGCTTTTTACCACGTTTGCGATAGTGGTTTTACTAAAGCCCAAGTCTTGGTAAAAAATATTGGAAATAACGCCTAGCACTATATCGGAGACTCTATACAAGCCGACAAGTGCCAGCAGGATCCATGCTAGCGACAGGCCATAGCGTTGAAAAAAGTCTCTGACAGGCTCAATATAAGCCCTCTGCACCTGAGTTTTATCTACCAAACCAATCCCGATCAGCGACTTGGCAGCTAAAGTGGCTACAAGCAGTGCCAACAATAGGCGGCATAATTCGACAACAGTGGATAGCAAATAATGATTAGTTATCACTGGGCTTAACTGCGATTTTGAGAACTGAGCCAGTTCAGAGCTCAACGAGTAACCGCCGATAAGCCCGACAATCGCTGCGGCAAATAATAATAAAAATCCGAGGTTGTTACCCATCGTTGGCAAAACGGCATCTCTCCGTTCAATTGAGGGCTCTGAGATACACAGAGTTGTGAGCACGCCAATTAACATCATTGCAGCCATAATTAGGTAGGTCGACTGCCATGCCGAGTAATCGTAATGTTCCCCGATTGATCCCAGATAGCTAGCCAGATAAAGGGCCCCTGCACCCGCAATCAACATGCCGATTCTGTATCCTGCAACATAGCTTGACGACATTAACGCCTGCAGGTTGTCCTCGGCAGATTCGATACGATAGGCATCAATGACAATATCCTGTGTGGCAGATGAGAAACCCAATAGCACAGCTGCCACTGCCATGGCCGCCAATGTCTGTGTAGCAGGGTCAATAAATGCCATGGTGCCTATGGCCAATATAATCATTAATTGGGCTAGCAATAGCCAGCCGCGACGTCGACCCAAGGCTGCTGTTAAAAAGGGTAGGCGCAGACTGTCCACCAGAGGCGCCCACACAAATTTGAATGAGTATCCCAGTGCCGCCCAGCTAAAATAGGTTACCGCAGATCGGTCGACACCGGCTTCGCGCAGCCACAAGCTGAGCGAAGAAAAGATAAGAAGTAGAGGAATGCCGGCCGAGATCCCCAAAAACAGCATGCTGACTACTCGGGGATGGCGAAGCGCGACTATACTGTCTCGCCAGCTTGTCACTATCTCAGTTTTCAAAGGTCTATTATCGGTTGTCATCGTATTTACTCTTTGCGATAGTCTATCTGGTCAAAGATAGCATTGAAATCACTAAAATCACCCCAATATTATGATGGGTTCATGATTAGGCTTAATAGGATAGTAAACCCCATGCGATTTTTATTGTTGTTATTTATTGTAATGCCAATTGTAGAGATGTGGTTACTGATTACCGTTGGCAGTTCCATAGGCGCTATCTACACAATATTGCTAGTGTTGCTGACCGCGCTGATGGGTATTGCTTTACTAAAAAGGCAGGGCTTTGCCACTCTGTGGCGCGGGCGCGAGAAGCTTCAAGAAGGAAGAGTGCCGGCGCAAGAAGTGGGTGAAGCAATGGTTTTAGCAGTATCTGGCGCATTGTTACTGACGCCGGGCTTTATCACTGATGCAATTGGTTTTGCTGGATTGGTGCCTGTTTTGCGTCAAGCTTTAGTCAATAGAATGTTGCGCAGAATTAATATCAGTAGTCACCCAAGCGCCGAATATGGACGAGCCAGTGGAGCCGGCCACTCGGCCTCGGGAGATATTATCGATGGGGAGTCTTGGGATAGTGCCGACAGCTTGAAAAAGCCCAAATAGTAACTATATTTAATTTTTCAGGTAAATTTAAGCCTGTGCCCTTGAAAAAAATAGTTAATGACACCATATGATAAGACAGTTGCGGAGATACAGGATTCGCAAGTTATGTCGAACGATAATTTGGAGATAGAAAATATGAAAATTCGCCCATTACACGATCGAGTGATTGTGCGTCGCGAGGAAGAAGAGAAGAAAACAGCAAGCGGTATTATATTGCCGGGCTCTGCACAGGAAAAGCCCAATCGAGGTGAGGTTGTCGCAGTGGGTAGCGGTCGTATTCTCGATAGCGGTGAGGTTCGCCCAGTTGACGTCAAGGTTGGTGATCAGGTGGTTTTTGGTCAGTACGCTGGCAATGACAAAATTGACATCGATGGTGAAGAACTGATTATCCTCAGTGAAACTGATATCAAAGCCGTAGTCGAAGGCTAAATTTAATTGAATTTTTGTAACTGATTTGGAAGGAAAAGAATCATGGCAGCTAAAGAAGTAAAATTCGGCGACAGTGCTCGCCAAGGAATGCAGGAAGGTGTAAATATTCTGGCTAATGCAGTTAAGGTGACACTGGGACCCAAAGGTCGCAATGTGGTACTGGATAAAGCATTTGGCGCACCCACAGTGACCAAAGATGGCGTTTCTGTCGCCAAAGAGATCGAGCTCAAAGACAAATTTGAAAATATGGGCGCGCAAATGGTCAAAGAAGTTGCCTCCAAGGCATCGGACGATGCTGGAGATGGCACCACCACAGCCACTGTTCTGGCTCAAACCATTGTTAATGAAGGTTTGAAATCTGTGGCTGCAGGCATGAACCCAATGGATCTTAAGCGCGGTATAGATAAGGCGGTGACAGCCGCTGTTAAAGAGATTGCAGCCCTTGCTAAACCCTGCTATGACAGCAAAGAAGTTGCTCAGGTTGGCACTATCTCTGCCAACAGTGATGAGAGTATAGGTGAGATTATTGCTGAAGCCATGGACAAAGTGGGTAAAGAGGGCGTGATCACAGTTGAAGAGGGCTCTGGTCTGGAGAATGAATTGGATATAGTCGAAGGCATGCAATTTGATCGCGGTTATCTCTCTCCTTACTTTATCAACAACCAAGACAGCATGAGTGTCGAGCAGGAAAGCCCGCTGATTCTCCTAGCTGACAAAAAGATTTCAAATATCCGTGAGCTATTGCCACTGTTGGAAGAAGTGGCTAAAGCCGGCAAGCCGCTACTGATTATTGCTGAAGATGTAGAGGGCGAGGCGCTGGCCACTCTGGTGGTCAATAACCTGCGCGGTATTGTTAAAGTCTCCGCCTGTAAAGCCCCCGGGTTTGGCGATCGCCGCAAAGCAATGCTTGAAGATATAGCTATTCTGACCGGTGGTACAGTGATATCCGAGGAAGTGGGGCTGGATCTAGAAGGTGCCACTATTGAGCATCTGGGTACTGCCAAGCGCATCAGCATGACTAAAGAAGCCACTACCCTTGTCGATGGTGCTGGTGATCCTCCAGCAATCCAAGCGCGAGTTAAACAAATTCGTGCACAGATTGAAGAAACTAGCTCTGACTATGACCGCGAGAAGCTACAAGAGCGGGTTGCCAAATTGGCTGGCGGCGTAGCGGTGATCAAAGTGGGTGCGACCACTGAGATTGAAATGAAGGAAAAGAAAGCGCGTGTTGAAGATGCACTGCATGCCACTCGAGCGGCTGTTGAAGAAGGCGTGGTTCCCGGTGGTGGTGTCGCATTAGTGCGCGCTTGCCAGAAAATCGAAGCGCTTACCGGCGCAAATGATGACCAAACCGTAGGTGTGGGCATAGCGCGTCGCGCTATGGAAGCTCCTCTGCGTCAAATCGTAGAAAATGCCGGGGAAGAGGGCTCGGTTGTGGTAGACAAGGTGAAGAACGGCAAAGGTAACTTTGGATACAATGCTAGCACTGGTGACTACGATGATATGATTAAGATGGGTATCCTTGATCCCGCAAAGGTAACGCGCATTGCGCTTCAGGCGGCGGCCTCAATTGCCGGGTTGATGATTACTACCGAAGCCATGGTATCAGACCTTCCCGATGAAGGTGGTGCTCCAGCTGCGCCTGATATGGGCGGCATGGGCGGCATGGGTGGTATGGGCGGCATGATGTAACAACCGCTTTAAGCCTATTTAAAGCCTCGTATCCTCGGATGCGGGGCTTTTTTATACTGGGGAGTATTAGCGAAAAAAAACCCCGCATCGCATCCCTGCGCTATTGCTATTTAAGGGCGTTTGCAGAACAATTGTCGAATCTAAAATCATCGCCCACCGGGGCATCAAAATAAGGAGAATCTGTTATGACTGTGGAATTTATTAATTTGCTTGCGCGCTGGGGTCATGGGCTATTCGGTATCACTTGGATCGGAATGCTCTACTACTTTAACTTTGTGCAGGGTGGCTACTTTAAAGCGGCCTCGCCGGAAGGACTGGCCGATGCCAAGGCTAAACTGGCGCCTAGTGCACTCTGGTGGTTTCGCTGGGGGGCAATGTTTACCTTCCTGACAGGTGTGATTTTGTTGTCCGCTGTCTATCATAATGCGCAAATGAATAACTATATTATCATCGGGGCCACAATGGGCACGCTGATGGCAGCTAATGTCTGGATGGTTATTTGGCCGGCGCAGAAAATCGCTTTGGGAATACAAGAAGGTGGTGACAAGGCAGCAGCTGGCGCTAAAGCACTGTTGGCTTCTCGTACCAACACATTGTTCTCAGCGCCTATGCTATTCGCTATGTTTGCCGGACCCCATTATGCGGGCCAGGGTTACGGCACAGCCGTGGGTGGCACCGGTTTGACGGTTGCACTGGTTATTATTGCCGCCATTGAAATCAATGGTCTTAAAGGCAAGCAGGGTCCAATGACCACTGTTCGAGGCGTGATAGTCTCCAGCTTGGTATTGACTGCGGTATTGGCCTCTGTGCTTAATTGTCTCTAGATCGACCCAGCTTTATGAAAAGCCGGCGCTGGGTTATTCAGCGCCGGCTTTTTTATAAACTAGCGAGGATGCTCCTGAGTTGCGATAAGAGTACAATTACTAGTGATTAAGTTAAACATGCAGGTAAACAGTTTCTATGGATAAAGAGCGTATAAATCCAATTGTCGCCGAGCGCGACGATATGATTGGTCGATCACCCTCCGGCACTAAAAATGATCCGTCTGCGGGTAAAGACTCGAGTCAGTCGGTGTCCACTGGTATATCAACGGTTTGGAAATCTGTGGTATTGATTGCCCTCTTCGGCTGTATCGCAATCACCTCGTTTGGCTGGCAACAGTACCAAAGTTTTGTGACGCTGCAAGAGCGCTTCGATCTATTGGATTCACGGCTTAATAACACCGATGAGTCGGTCAATCAGTCTGGCGTGGCCGTGCAGGTCAATATTGGCAAGCACAGTGAGCAGCTAAAAAAACACTGGAGCGAAATTAGGAAGCTCTGGGGTGTGAGCAATGATAAAAATAAGGGCAAGATTGACAAAAATGCTAAGGATATAGCGTTTCTGGCCAGCAAGCGCAATGCATTAGAGGCGTCCCTTAAAAATTTACAGACAACGGTTGAAAAAGATAGAAAAAATTCAAATGCTGTCAGCGAAAATTATTTCGGATTATCTGCTGATATGGATACAGTTAATGAGTCATTGCGCAGCTATCTAGCTGCTCTTAACAAAGTGCAGGTCGCATTGACAAAACAGGAGAGACGGTTACAAAACAATGTCGAGGCAATCGCATCCATAGATGCGTTTCGTCGACAAATTAACCAGAAGGTTCTGACCCTTGAACAGCAGGCAGTTAACAAGCCTCTGTCAGAGTAAGTTTTAATTATTTTAAGAGGGAGTTCAAGGAGACATATATGACTGTTATTCGCCAACAAGATGTTATTCAAAGTGTTGCAGATGCGCTGCAATATATCTCATATTATCATCCGGCCGATTTTATCAAAGCGGTAAAAGAGGCCTATGATCGCGAAGAGTCGAAATCCGCCAAAGATGCTATAGCGCAGATTCTAATTAACTCGCGGCTCTGTGCTATGGGACATCGGCCTATTTGTCAGGATACAGGTATTGTTACCGTATTTGTAAAAGTGGGGATGCAGGTGCAATGGGATGCGCAGGTGAGTCTGACGGATATGATCAATGAGGGTGTTAGGCAGGCTTATACTCATCCAGACAATGTGCTGAGGGCATCCATATTATCCGACCCCGACGGTGAGCGTAAAAATACTGGGGACAACACGCCTGCAGTGATTCATTATGAAATTGTGCCTGGTGACAGGGTAGAGATTTATGTGGCGGCCAAGGGCGGTGGCTCAGAAGCCAAGGCTAAATTTGTAATGCTCAACCCCTCTGACTCAGTGGTTGACTGGGTGCTCAAAACGGTTCCCGCCATGGGTGCGGGTTGGTGTCCACCGGGCATACTGGGTATAGGTATAGGAGGCACTGCTGAAAAAGCCATGTTAATGGCCAAGGAAGCCCTGCTGGAGCATATTGATATTCAGGAGTTGAGAGCTAAAGGCGCCGAAAATCGCAATGAGGAATTGCGTTTAGAGCTGTTCGATAAGGTCAATGCACTGGGTATAGGTGCTCAGGGGTTGGGGGGCTTGACCACGGTGCTGGATATCAAAATTAAAGACTATCCATCCCACGCCGCCAACAAAGCAGTGGCTATTATTCCCAACTGTGCGGCGACGCGCCATATTCACTTTGTACTGGATGGCTCCGGTGCTGCCGAATTTAATCCTCCCAGTCTCGACGATTGGCCCGATATTACACGGCAGGTCGATGAGTCTGTGCGTCGGATCAATTTGGACACTGTGACGCAGTCGGATATTGAACAGTGGCAACCTGGTGATACCTTGCTGTTATCGGGAAAGATGTTGACTGGTCGCGATGCCGCTCATAAGAGGATGACCGACATGTTGGCGCGAGGTGAAAAATTACCAGTCGACCTGACTGGGAGATTTATATACTACGTGGGTCCGGTTGATCCCGTCGGAGATGAGGCTGTGGGTCCAGCAGGCCCCACTACGGCGACGCGCATGGATAAGTTTACCCGTACCATGCTCGAACAAACAGGCCTTATGGGTATGATCGGTAAGGCCGAGCGCGGTCAGCAGGGAATCGACGCTATCAAGGACAATCGGGCCGTGTATTTAATTGCCGTGGGTGGCGCTGCTTATTTAGTATCTAAAGCGATTACGGTGGCACAGGTAGTGGCGTTTCCAGAGCTTGGTATGGAGGCGATCTATGAATTCGAGGTGGTGGATATGCCGGTCACTGTCGCGGTCAATACAGAGGGCGAATCAGTACATCGCATTGGGCCAGAACTCTGGAAGGCAAAAATACAGGAAAAAGTGATCAAAGTTAACTAACCTTAAGCAGCATTAGATTGATCTGCGGTACGAGTGCTCTGCACCCTACCGTTGGTTTTTTTGTAGATCTTTTTCTTTTTAGGGGGATGTTATGAAGGCTTTGCGGTTTGCAGTCAGTGCACTGGCGATGCTTGTCGCAAGTGTATCAATTGCGTCAGGTCAGAGGTACTTGGGTGCTAATTTCAATTTTGGTGAGAGCTCAGATCGGGCAGATAATCTAACAACAGGTCAAGCCGGCCTGCAAATAGATAAATTCTTGTCTGATGATCTGTCGGTGGAAGTTGGTTGCAGCGGTATTCTTAACCGAAATGATTTCGATATTGCAACGCTTGCGGGGGCTTGTTTGGATGGGGGATGGTGCTGATAAATACCAGCCATATATCCTGGCGGGCGTTAATAGCTACCATCCTAATGACAGCATAGATCATTATCACAGCCAGTTGGTGTTTGGCGTTGGCATTGGCTCAGATATTGCCGATAGATTGCAGTTGCGAACTGATATACGGTTAATGAAGGGAAAATGTAGAGATAAGAATAATTTCAGATTTCGATTTTCCAGCGATCATCCAATGAAGGGCAGATGTAGAGACAAGAGTAATTTCGGATTTCAACTTTCCATCAATCATCTATTTGGCGCCACTGCTACTCCTGCCCCTGTTGCTAAAGTTGCCGAGTCAGCAGCTGAACCTATGGTTGTAAAACCTAAAATAAGGACTATTACTATCCGGCTCAACGTTGAGTTTGAATTTGATAGCGCTGAGATATTGACAATTTATGGTGATCAACTTGAAGTTATTGCGACTGGGATGAGAGGCCAAGATGATATTGAGTTAGTGCTAGAGGGCCATACCGACAGCCTGGGCTCAGACTCTTACAACAGTAATCTTTCGGTGCGTCGAGCAAAGGCTGTCAAAGTCAAGCTTGTTGAGGATTATGGAATTTCATCCGATCGAATTTCTGTCAGTGGCTATGGTGAAAGCCAGCCTATTGCCAGCAATGAGTCCAATGAAGGGCGCGCGCGCAATCGCCGAGTTATTGGGGAGATGAGTTTTTCTGAAGTGATTGTCGATTAAATGCGCCTGAATTTGGACGTTAAAACGGCGCCTTTGAGGCGCCGCTCTGGTATGCTGTCCCAACTTCGATCAGGGGCGCTCAACTGATGCAAAACAGCTTCTACTGGCATGATTACGAAACCTTTGGTGTCGATCCTTCGACTGACAGGCCCAGCCAATTTGCAGGTTTACGAACCGATGCAGAGCTAAATATTATCGGCGAGCCGCTGATGATTTACTGTCGGCCTCAGAGGGATATACTGCCTTCTCCTCAGGCCTGTCTAGTGACGGGAATTACACCTCAGCATGCATTGCAGCATGGCATTTCAGAGCCGGATTTTATGGCTCAGATTCATCGACAGCTAGCTGAACCCGGAACCTGTGGTGTCGGCTACAACAGTATTCGTTTTGATGATGAGGTGACTAGATACGGACTCTACAGAAACTTCTTTGACCCCTACCAGCGCGAGTGGAAAAACGGCAACTCGCGCTGGGATATTATCGACCTTTTGCGTGTTACTCGGGCGTTGCGGCCAGAGGGTATTGAATGGCCTGATCACGAGCCGGGCAGTCCCAGTTTTAAGTTAGAGCATCTCACTCAGGCCAATGGCATTAACCACGATGCGGCCCATGATGCCCTATCCGATGTCACAGCCACCATTGCTATGGCGAAGTTGGTCAAGCAGGTGCAACCCAAGCTGTTTGATTATGTATTAAATAATCGGGGTAAGCTCGCCGTCGCCAAAATAGTCTATTTAACCAGCCGCAAGCCGTTTTTTCACTGTTCGGGCATGTTGCCCAAAGCCAATTTATACAGTGCTATTATGATGCCACTGGCGGCTCATCCCACCAATAGCAACGGCATTATTTGCTACGACTTATCGGCTGATCCAGAGTTGTTGATCAACCTTGATGCGGATGAGATTAAGCAGCGCGTATTTAGCGGTGCGCAAAGCCTGCCAGAGGGGGTTGAGCGCATTCCGCTAAAGGTAGTGCATCTCAACAGGGCGCCGGTGGTAACAACCCCCAAGGTGGTCGAGGGTTCTATAGCGCAGCGATTAAATATTGATACACAGCGTTGCCAGCAACATTGGCAGCGTTTACATCAGGTTGATCTGCAGTCCAAATTACAGGCGGTGTTTGCCGCAGCCCCTTTCCCTCCCAAAGGTGAAGCTGAACAGCAGCTTTATCAGGGCTTTCTGCCCAATCGAGATAAATCGCTGTTAGATCAAGTTAGAGCCGCCACAGCGGAGGATTTTAAACAGCACAATTTTTGCTTCACCGACGCCCGCTACAACGAGCTGCTATTTAGCTATAGAGCCAGATATTATCCAGAGACTCTCTTATCTGATGAGCACGACCAGTGGTTGCAGAGTTGTCGATGGCGATTGACCGATTCCGACTCCGGCTACCTAACCTTGGATCAACAACAGGGCGAAATAAGCCAGCTATTGGCAGATAATGAAATAACTGCGCAGAAACGCAGCGTTTTGGAGGCGCTTCAAGCTTGGGGCCGGCAGATTGCTGTGGATTTCAATATTGATTCTATCGCCGACCAACCGCAATAACAGGCGGCTGAGAACTTATCCGCTAAGAAAAGTAGATTATTCAGTACAGCATCATAAGATTCGGGCTAGAGTACAGAGGTCAAACAGGCTAAAATCAGCCAACTTAGTTTACTTTTGAGGCAATCCTTTGATTTTCCAAGGCGCCCATATACTGTCTATCAATCAGTTTGAGAAAGAAAATGTCAAGCGACTGTTTGATGTCGCAGATCAAATGCAGCCCTACGCCCTGCGCAGAAGAGTGACTCGGGTACTAGAGGGGGCGATTCTCGGCAATATGTTCTTTGAAGCCAGCACCAGAACTCGGGTGAGTTTTGGCTCTGCCTTTAATCTTCTCGGCGGTGAGGTGCGTGAAACTGCTGGTTTCGAGAGTTCTGCCCTAGTCAAAGGGGAGTCCCTCCAAGATACCGCCAGAGTTCTCTCGGGCTTTAGCGATGTTATCTGTATGCGCCATCCCGCGGAGGGATCGGTGGCAGATTTCGCCAGCGCCAGCCGAGTTCCGGTGATGAATGGTGGCGATGGCGCCAATGAGCACCCCACTCAGGCATTGCTGGATCTCTACACCATACGCAAGGAAATGGCGGTTAATGATCGCGATATTGATGGACTTAGGTTGGCTATGGTTGGCGATCTTCGCTTTGGTCGCACGGTCCACTCGCTGTGCAAGCTACTGTCCCTGTATGAAAATATTGAAGTAGTACTGGTATCTCCCAAAGAACTCACTCTACCCTACGAGCTGGTCGATGATATGCGCTCTGCAGGGGTGGTGGTGAAGGTTTCCGAAGACCTGACGCAGAGTATTACCGATGTGGATATTGTTTACTCAACCAGAATTCAGGAAGAGCGCTTTGGCAGCAAGCAGGAAGCCGATCTCTACCGCGGTAGATTCAGATTAAATCAGGCTATTTATACAGAGTTTTGTCAGCCCAATACGGTTATTATGCACCCGCTGCCCAGAGATTCTCGAGCGGATGCCAATGAGTTGTCTAATGACTTAGACAACAACCCCAATTTGGCCATATTTCGACAGGCAGATAATGGGGTGTTGGTGCGCATGGCGCTGTTTGCTCTGGTGTTAGATGTGGCACATTGCGTCGATGAATACTCCCATGATGTTCGCTGGTATAATGCACGTCCAAAGTAGTGCTTGTGCTATTGAGAAGAAAAAATACTAATAATCGACTGCATGTGAATATTTTGAGTCATATCCAGTGAAAGCTGTCATGGTTAGGCTGCGTTTATGAACGAGTTTGATGATATCCGTCCCTACTGGGATTCTGAAGTTCCCGCGGTGCTTGCGCGGCTGATCGCCGACCCCGAATTTATCGATTTATTGCTGTCTCGACGAGCTCCGTTGATGATGCGGTTATTGCCTTGGCTGTTTAAGCCAATAGCGCGACCACTGCTTAGGCGCAGCTTGCGGAAGCTCACAGCTGATGTGAATACGGTGGAAGATTTTCAACGCCATATGAGGGTCGGTTTACAAAATGTCCTCGATAAAACCACGGATGGTTATAGTTTCGGTGGCTTGGATCAACTGGATCCAGATAAAGCCTATCTGTTTATCAGCAACCACCGCGATATAGCCTTGGATCCGGCGATGGTTTGCTTGGCATTGCATACGGTTGATTTGGATGCAGTGCGTATCGCCATTGGGGATAATTTGCTGAGCAAACCCTTTGCCAGTGACCTGATACGTGTCAATCGCAGTTTTATTGTTAAGCGCTCTGTAGAGGGTCGTCGCGAAAAGCTCGAGGCGTTAAAGACATTATCGGGCTATATTCGCCACAGTATTGTTAAGGATAAAGCGTCCTGTTGGATTGCTCAGGCAGAGGGGCGGGCAAAAGATGGTAACGATCGCACCGAGACTGCATTGTTGAAGATGTTGGCGCTGTCTAAATCGCCACAGCAGGACTTTGGTAACGCTATCGCCGATCTGCAATTGATGCCGGTATCCCTATCCTATGAATACGACCCCTGTATTGCCGATAAATCTAGGGAGCTGTTTGCGGCCAGTCAGGGGCAAGATTATATCAAAGAAGAATTTGAGGATTTGGATAGCATTCAAAAGGGCTTTGTGGGCTATAAAGGCCGCGTACAGGTTAATTTTGGTGACCCAATTGGCGATGATTTTGCCAATGCAGATGATCTAGCCGCAGAGATCAATCGGCAGATATGTTGTCTGTACCAACTTTTTCCGACTAATATTATTGCATGGCAAATGCAGGCTGAAAGAGATAGCAATACTGTGGAGCTATTAAGGCAGCAGTGGCTGGATGAAAACTGGCCAGAGGCGGAAATAAAATTTAAAGCACATCTGGATTCAGTGCCCAGCGCTCAAAGGGAGCTTGTTTTAGAAGCCTATGCCAGACCCGTACAGAATCAGCTGGCCTATCAGCAAGATAGTCCATAACACAGGGATGTTAACTTTTGTTAGACGAAGCCAATAGAGAAACCATTCAGCAGGGTTATAGGCAGTTTCTAAAATCGCGCGATTTAAAGCCTCGGCTGGGGCAGAAGCAGATGATTGCCGCTATAGCCAACAGTCTTGCTCAGGACAATTCAGATCAACGCCTCGCGGTGATAGAGGCGGGCACCGGCACTGGTAAAACGGTCGGCTACCTGCTTGCGGCACTGCCGTTGGCCCGAGCTCTAGAAAAGACGCTGGTGGTAGCCACTGGCACCGTTGCCCTACAGGAACAGTTAATCCTTAAAGATATACCAGAGTTACTGCAAGCCTGTGATTGGGATCATCAGGTTGCCCTAGTAAAAGGTCGTGGCCGCTATATTTGCAATCTCAGACTAGAGCAGTGCTTGGATGCCATAAAATCCAAGGATGCGGGATTATTCTTATTTGAAGATGAGCTGCAATTTAACCCCGGTGAGCATACCGAAACCCTGTATCGGGAACTAGCATCAGCCCTAGAGGGTGGTAGTTGGGATGGTGATCGCGATGCCTGGGATACCAGAATTCATGATACTGACTGGCGTGCACTGACAGTGGACCAGCGTCAATGCACTGGTCGACGTTGTCGATTTGTGAATCAATGCCCCTTTTTTAAGGCGCGCGCTGAGCTTGAAGAAGCAGACTGTATTGTCGCTAATCATGATTTGGTCATGGCGGATTTAGCCTTGGGTGGCGGCCTTATACTACCACCACCAGAGGACTGTATTTATATCTTTGATGAGGGCCACCGTTTAGGTGAAACAGCAGTCAGACATTTCGGAGCTCAGTGCCGGATAAATACCACCTTAAATTGGCTAGAGTTAATCCCTAAGCAGATTAAAGGTCAGACCCCGCTGTTTGAAAAAGACGAAACCATTATCAAGTTGATGCCGCAAATTGAGACTGGAGCCCGTGAGATCATGGATCAGTTGTCCGTGACTTATCCATTATTTAAAGAAACTATAGATAGTGTTGATGATGAGCGAAAACTTTACCGTTTTCCTCAAGGTGATATAGGAGAGGGGACGCGGCAGTTAGCGCAAAATATCAGCGCACTGACGAGTAGTTGGCTAAGGCGCGTGGAAATGCTCAAGGATACATTGAATGAAGCGCTCAGCAATAAAGATTATCCAGTGCCAACGCCGGATATAGAGCTCTTTTATCAGCAGGTGGGTAACTGGTTATCCAGAGCCGAAAGCCTGCTGGCACTCTGGGATCGCTTAAAAACACAGCTTTCCGATAATACTGTGCCTATGGCCTGTTGGTTGCGATTAGATGATACGGGCTCTGGAAATGTCGATATCTCTATCAATGCCAGTCCAGTGCAGGCTACAGATATTTTGCGCGACCAGCTATGGGGCAGCTGTTATGGTGCCGTTATCACATCGGCAACCCTAAAATCACTGGGTAACTTTAATACACTTAAGCGCGAGACCGGCATACCGGATTCGGCGCAATTTTTATCCGTAGCTGGGGCGTTTAATTACAGTGAAGCCGCTGTATTGCATGTGCCCAGTGACTCAATAGAAGGCAATGCGGTTGATCAGCATACAGATTATATCGCCGATAATCTGTCCTCAATGGTTGAGAAAAAAGCCGGAACATTGGTGTTATTTTCATCGCGGCGTCAAATGCAAGAGGTTTACGATAGGCTGGATACTGAATTACAAAAAATTAGTTTAATTCAGGGTCAGTACTCCAACCGTGAAATGGTCCGCCTTCACAAAGAGCGTATCAATCAGGGCAAGACCAGCGTTTTGATCGGTTTGGCAAGTTTTGCCGAGGGCGTAGATTTGCCCGGCAACTATTGTAAACATGTGGTGATTGCCAAATTGCCCTTTATGGTGCCCGATGATCCATTGCATGAAGCCTTGGCGGAGTGGATTGAGGACAATGGAGGCAACTCTTTCTTTGATATTGCGCTACCTATTGCCTCGTTGCGCCTAATTCAAGCCTGTGGCCGATTATTGCGAACCGAGACAGATACAGGCGCGGTTTCCATTCTAGATAAGCGCCTGCTGACCAAGCGCTATGGCAGTCAATTGCTAGATGCACTGCCGCCATTTCGGCGGCAGATGTAAACCAGTCGTTACTTTTTATCTTTCTTGGTATAGGTCTTTTTCTTTTTATTTTTTAATGGCGCGCTGCCATCATTTTTCGGGTTTCTGCGTTTTGAGGGATTATCGCTAGCAGCTGACTTAATTTTCTTAGGGCCTTTTTTCGGTCTCGGTGCTCTGCTTGAGGGGGCTGATTGACCCTCGGCTTTCAGTAGGCTGAGATTGAGAGTTTTGGCACGCACTCGCGCGTTTTTAAGATGTTTAAATACCTCATCGGGCATCCCTTCAGGGAGGTCCACAGTGCTGTAATCGTCATGAAGCACTATTTGACCAATATACTGGCTGCTAATATCTGCTTCATTGGCGATAGCGCCAACAATATTCGAGGGGTCAATATTATCATTCTTGCCCACCTCTAACCTGTAGGTAACCATAGGAACCACATGTCCATCTTCATCTCGCAGTACTGGATCGCGCTTGGATCTTTTCTCACCTGAGTCTGGGCGAGCACTTTTATCTCGGGGGGATTGATCGCGCCTAGATCTTTTCTCACCTGAGTCTGGGCGGGCACTTTTATCTCGGGGAGATTGATCGCGCTTGGATCTTTTCTCACTGCTGCTGTTACGCTTCTCCTGTCGGGGAGCAACAATATTATCCAATTTAGGAAACAGCGGGCGATCTTTCTGGTTTTCATACGTCAGGGCCGCAGCTATATCAGCCATATCCAATTCGTTTTCTTCGGCAAATGTAACAATCATATCGCGGAATTTATCCAGCCTTGGGGTCGCCATGGTTTTTGAGAGTTGCTGGGTAAACTGCTGGATCCGCTGACCACTGACTTCTTCGTTAGTGGGCATAGTGAGTGGCACAATCGACTGGCGTGTTGATTTCTCGATTGAACGCAGTAGGCGAGTTTCTTTCGGGGTGATAAAAAGAATCGCTTTGCCTTCTCTTCCCGCTCGACCAGTGCGGCCTATACGGTGCACATAGGACTCATTGTCATAGGGAATATCAAAATTGATAACATGACTAATGCGCTCGACATCCAAACCGCGGGCGGCGACATCCGTAGCCACCACTATATCTACTTGGCCTTTCTTTAATTTGTTGATGGTGCGCTCTCTTAACGCCTGGCTTAAATCGCCATTCAGCGCTGCTGAAGAGAAGCCTCTGGCCTCAAGGCGATCGGCAATATCCACGGTCGAGGATTTGGTGCGCACAAAAATAATCATGCCATCAAAGGACTCCACTTCCAGCACTCGGGTCAGTGCATCCATTTTTTGATGTCCCTTAACCGTCACATACTGTTGAAAGATGCGCTCCACGGTCTTGGTTTTACTCTCGATACGTATGTGCTCTGCATCGCCAAGGTAGGTATCGGCAACCCGTTTTATTGCCGGCGGCATGGTGGCTGAAAACAGTGCCCGTTGGCAGTTGTCGGGAGTCTGTGCCAATATTGTTTCCACATCATCAATAAAGCCCATACGCAACATTTCATCGGCTTCGTCTAGCACTAAACCTTTTATCTGGCTTAGGTTGAGGCTTCTGCGTCTAAGATGATCTAGTATGCGTCCAGGTGTTCCCACAACTACCTGTACGCCGCGTTTCAGGCCGCGCAACTGACCGCCGATATCGGCGCCGCCATAGATAGGTAACACACGGAAGCCTTTGATATGCTTCGCGTAACTCTGAAATGCCTCGGCCACCTGAATAGCCAGCTCACGGGTCGGCGTCAATACCAAAATTTGCGGTGTTTTTTGCTTATCGTCAATATTGCTTAACAGGGGCAGTGCAAATGCCGCAGTTTTACCGGTTCCGGTCTGTGCTGTACCCAACAAGTTTTTACCACCCAGCAGTACGGGAATACTTTGAGCCTGAATAGGGGAGGGTTGCTCATAACCCAACTGTTGCACAGCCTTGAGCACTGACGCAGAGATGCCCAGTGATAGAAAGTCATTAGAAGACATGAAGTTACCTTTGGCTTAGGGTTTTAACGCCCCATAATGAAAGGTCGCGGAGTATACGCCTGTAGTGAGCATTTTTATAGCTTAATCATTGTTATTATTAGGATTTAAGCACTCTTGGGTATAAATTTCTGTGGTATTGCGAGCAAACAATCATCTCCTGCGCAAAATTCCTCGGAAAAGACCAGAATAAAAGCCAAGCAGAGTCTAACTGTGGTAAATTAAGCGCGTCTTGGAGTCGGTAAAGACAAGTTTGGAGTAGGTATGAGCCTAGAAGATAATCGTCGAGAATACGATTACGGGAAATTAACTCGGGAATCCCTGTTGGATGATCCATTTGCACAGTTTGATCTGTGGATGGAGCAGGCGATCGAATCCAATATACAGGATCCCACGGCAATGAATCTGGCTACTGTAGGCGCCGATGGGCGGCCTTGGCAGCGCATGGTATTGCTTAAACATTTCGATTGTCGAGGCTGGGTTTTTTATACCAATCTGGAAAGCCGCAAAGCCTTGGAAATTCAGGGCAATGCTCAGGTCTGTTTGCATTTTCCTTGGTTGCAATTGGATCGTCAGGTGATTGTCGGTGGTCGCGCCGAGCGCCTGTCCACTGCCGAGGTTGTAAAGTATTTTATCAGTCGTCCTCAAGGCAGTCAGTTAGCGGCTTGGGCATCAAATCAGAGTCGCCCGATTAATTCCCGTCAAATTCTGGAACAACAATTTAAGAAGATAAAGCAGAAATTTGCTAGTGGTCAGGTGCCATTGCCGGATTTTTGGGGCGGTTACCGCGTGGTGCCGAATGAGATTGAGTTTTGGCAGGGCGGAGAAAATCGCCTCCACGACAGATTTAGTTACAGTCTTAGCGGCAATAGCTGGAAAATTTCTCGACTATCGCCCTAATAATCTATGCCTGTAATTACAAAACAGCGCTCGCCACTGGGCGTTTTAACCTGCACCTCATCATCGACAGATTTGCCGATTAACGCCCTTGCCATCGGTGAGTCAATACTAATCCAGTTTTGAGCGGCGTCGATCTCGTCGGCGCCGACCAGTCGCAAGCGCTGTGGCTGCGCATCTAAATTACCCTGATCTTGCACAGTGACCCAAGCGGCAAAAAACACTTTTGAGGGATCTCTGGGCTTATCTTCAACAATATTGGCATTCTCTAGGCGCTTAGTGAGATAGCGCACTCGGCTGTCGATTTCCCTTAGGCGGCGTTTGCCGTAAATATAGTCACCATTTTCAGAGCGATCTCCGTTTTTAGCGGCTTCATGCACTATTTGTGTGACCTGAGGGCGTTCCATCTTCCACAGTTGACGCAACTCTGCACGCAACTTAATGGCGCCGTCGCCGGTGATATAGGGCGAGCTTTTGGGGCTGGGTGGTCGGTAGCGGGACAAGGGTTAATGGCCTTCTGTCAATTTGAATACATCGCAATAAAAGGCCAGTTCTGCCTCCAGCGCACGAATAATATTATCCGCCTTTCTAAAGCCATGCCCCTCATCTGGGAAAGTGATATGCACGACCTCAATGCCTTTTTGTTGCAAACTATCCACCATCATTTGCGCCTGATTGGGCGGCACCACCTTGTCCTCTAGCCCCTGCAGAAAAATCACCGGGCAGTTAAGTTGTTCTATATGGTGGATTGGCGAGCGCTGCCTATAAATATCTCTGCGCTCTGGGTAGGGGCCAACCAACCTATCCAGATATCGCGATTCGAATTTATGGGTGTCGCTGACCAAGGTTTGCAGATCGCCAATACCGTACAGACTGGCTCCCGCCTTAAAAGTATCGGTAAAGGTAAGAGCCGATAACACCGTATAGCCACCAGCACTGCTGCCGCGAATAATACAGCGCTTTGGGTCCACTTTTTGCTGTGCGGTGAGATACTCAATCGCATACTGCGTATCCTCTACATCGGCAATGCCCCATGCGGCCGTTAGGGAATGGCGATAGGACCTTCCAAAGCCAGTGCTGCCACGGTAATTGATATCTACTACCGCAAAACCTCGATTAGTCCAGTACTGAATCTTAAGATTTAAAGCGCTGCTGGTAGCTCCGGTGGGCCCGCCATGGCAGATTGCGATCACCGGAGGCAGTTCAGAGTCCTCAGCCTGATAGAGACTGTTGGTAGGGGGGTAGAAAAAGGCCTGTACCCACTGGCCATCGGCGGTAGCAAAACTAATGGATTCAGGTTCGGCAATATTCCCTGCTTCTATATCGAGGCTGGAGGGAGCGTAGACGTAATCTATATCGCCCTGTTGGCAAACAGCCACTATCTGGTCGGCCATGGCGGGCGCTCCCGCTACCATATACAGACTGTCGTTATAACAGCAAGCGGCCTCCATACTGCTGAATTGAGAGTGCATTGCGGTCAACTGTCCGCTGCGGATATTCACAGTGCCGCAGTGCCAAATACCCCCCTGTGTCCACAGACAGCCAATGGTATTCGAGTCGATAAAATCATAGGTAGACATACCAAACTGCCACAATGGCGTGGCAAATTCAGCGGCCATATCCAGCACAATTCCAGTATTGGCGCAGTAAATATTCCACCAGTTACTTCGATCGGAAATAAAATAGAGCTGATTATCCGGTGACCACTGGGGCTGAAAAATTGCCTCGCTGTTATCGCCGCCAGCCACCAGTTTTGTGTTAGCTAAGCACTCTCCACTTATATTGGCCTGCCATAGCTGCGTGCTATCCCAGGGCATATTGGGGTGATTCCACTCTATCCAGCACAGTTTCTGCCCATCTGGGCTAATGCGCGGATAGGCATAAAAATCTGCGCCAGACGCCAGTCGTTGGATCTGGGTATTGGCAGAATCAAGTGCAATCCCCGCCAGATAATTTTCTGGCTCGCGGTTATCAAAATGTTGTTCGCAAACAGCGATTAATCTGCGATTGTGGCTATCTACTACCAAATCGGCAAAGCGCGGTCCGCAGGGCGTGATAGCCACAGGTTGACTGCCCTTGCCCAATGCCAGCTGGTAGATGCGCTGATCTGCGGCATTGACAAAATAAAGCCTGTTATCTGTCACTGCATAGGCCATGCCCCCGTACTCATGCACGCGGCTGTAATGGCTGTAAGGAGATGGCAGCAGATCCTCAATTAAACCCTCTGCTGTGCGGCTGATAATGACATTGCGACCAGCCTCCCAGGGGCGATTTTCAACCCAGAACAGGCGCTCGCCATGGGACTGGATATAATTTAGGCTCGGCGCCGCACCGCTGACCAGCTGTGGATTGATAACTGATGGCCAGCTACCAAAGGGTTTCTTAGTTTTAGTCCCCAGCATTCTAGCCGCCTGCCAACTTAACAACGTAGCCCAGTTTATCCAGCTCGGCCTTTAGCCGGTCGCGGTGATCGCCCTGTATTTCAATAATGCCATCTTTCACTGTGCCGCCGGTTGAACAGGTTTTTTTGAGTTGTTTAGCCAGGGTTTTAAGAGCGCTGGGGTCGAGATCGAAACCACACAGGGTAGTGACCCCTTTGCCCTTGCGGCCCTTAGTCTCGCGACGAATGCGCACAATGCCGTCAGTCTCTATTGATGGGCTGTTATCTTGGCGCTCTCTGATGCGACCCGTCTCAGTGGAATAAACCAGTCGTGATTGTTTCATGCAGGCTTCTCATTTTAATGGGCAAATTTTACAGCTGACCCATAAGGATTATTGTTTATTCGGTGCTCAGCCTGTAATCATACCAAGCAAACAGATATTTAAAATCTTTCATTTAGCCCGAAGTGGTGCCGTTGCGGTAGCGCAATCTATTGAGCGCTAGTCCCTTTAAGTCGCAAGCGTTTTAAAACTGCAACGATAGTTTAGGGCCTCCTGATATTGGGGGATATCCGGCACCTCCAATTCGGCCAGATCGGCAATATTGCGCGCCACTTTTAGGCGGTGGAAACTTCTGGTTGATAGTTTATAGCTGTTTATAGCCCGATCCATAAAAGCCTGTTGCTGTTGATCTAATGGACAGACCGTTTTAAGTTTCTGAGTATCCAAGCGAGAATTGACAACCCCCTGCCGCGCTAGCTGTACTGATCGGGCAGCGCAGACGCGCTGACGAATATCCTTATTTAATTCACCGGGCTGATCCTCTTCAGTCTGCCAGAGCTGCCTATTATCAATGCTATTGACAGGAATATGCAGATCAATACGGTCCATAATGGGCCCAGATATTTTGCTGTGGTACCTAGAGGTTTTTTCAACACTGCAGCCACATCGTTCGGTGCCCATATAGCCGCAGGGGCAGGGATTCATGGCGGCCACCAGCTGGAATCGGGCAGGGTAAGATATCTGTGCGGCGACCCGTGAGATATGTATCTCTCCAGATTCCAGTGGTTCGCGCAACACTTCTAAAACACTGCGCTGAAATTCTGGTAACTCATCGAGAAATAAAACACCCTCATGGGAGAGGGATATCTCCCCCGGCTGTGGAGAGCTGCCGCCGCCGACTATGGCAGCAGCGGACGCGCTGTGGTGTGGTGATCGGAAGGGCCGTTCAAGCAAATTTTCCCGTAAACTTTTTTTTACCAACGAATGGATGCAGGCTACCTGCAATGCCTCCTTATTGGTCATTGGCGGGAGTATTCCAGCCAGTCGCCCGGCCAGCATGGATTTGCCGGTGCCCGGCGGACCAAATAGCAGCATATGGTGGCCGCCAGTAGCGGCTACTTCAAGAGCACGTTTAGCATGCTGTTGGCCAATAACATCGTTAATCTCTGGATGATTCGGGTTGGTGTTCACAGGTATCCCCACCCAAGGTTTTAACTGTTGTGTTTGGTAAAGATGTGCGGACACCTCCAGCAAATGTTTTGCGGGAAGTACAGTCAGCGACTCCATCAATGAGGCTTGGTCGGCATTCTGGGTGCCAATGATTAACTGCTTTACCTCAGTTGCGCAAGCGATTGCCGAGGGCAAAACAGCCTCCACCCCGCGCAATTCTCCAGAGAGGGCCAGCTCACCAATAAATTCATAATGCTGCAGTTGGTCTTTGGGAATCTGATCAGAGGCGACTAGAATTCCAATGGCAATGGCAATGGCAATGGCCAAATCAAAGCGGCTTCCCCCCTTAGGGAGTTCGGCTGGGGCTAGGTTGACGGTGATTCGTCGGCTGGGAAACTCAAAGTGCGAATTGATAATTGCACTGCGAACACGATCTTTACTCTCCTTCACTGCAGTTTCCGGCAGGCCTACAATATTAAAGGCCGGCAGTCCGTTAGACAGATGCACCTCCACCGACACAGGCGGTGCTTGCAGGCCCAACTTGGCACGGGTATTAATAACGGCGAGTGACATCCATTGTCCTTAAAATGGCTAATCTTATTTTATGTTTTGCATAGACTGCTCAAGCGTTAGAAGCTGTTCTTCTAAAAGATCTATCTTCGCTCTGGAGCGCATTAGCACCGCGTTCTGGGCGTCAAATTCCTCCCTAGTCAGCACCTCTAGTTTATCGAATAGATTGTTGATGGCGACACGCAGATGTGGCCAAGCTTCGGTATTTAAGGCTTGGGCCCCAGTCGCAGCTTGCTCAAGCTGGCTTTTTAAACTGTTGTAAAAATCGTCTGAATTCATAGTTTTAAGTTCCTTAATAACTTCACTTTAGCAAATATAGATATGCCCAGCATAAATATCTTTGATGCTATGCGCTTAATCGATTAGAATCAGCGCGGCGATCCAATTTAGTGCGTACATTGATCTATATCTTAGTTAAGGTGCACTAAAGTGGTTCATTAAGAAGAGTAGACCGCTGCTATACCTGATGTTCTAAGGGATATGCAACTTGGCATGATATTTGCATCATGCAAGCGAGGGAGTAAGGATTAGGTAAAGTAGAAGTAGAAGTAGAAGTAGAAGTAGAAGTAAGAAATAGTAAGAAGTACAAAACTTTAATCTATAACAACAATCTTACATTTAGGGGATACAACTATGAAAACTTTAAAAATTGCAATTATTGCTGCAACTCTAACCTTGGGCGCTGCACCTGCAGCTATTGCTGAAGTAGAAGCCTCAGCAACTATCGCGTCTTCATACCTGTGGCGTGGCGTGGAATTGGGTTCAGGTACGCCTGCGCTATCTGCAGATGTGGTTTACAGCAGTGAAAGTGGGCTCTATGCTGGCCTATGGCTATCATCAGGTGACAAGATTAGTGGTGGAAGTACTGAGTACGACCTTTTTGTTGGTTACGCCGGTTCTATTGGTGATTTAACTTATGATATTGGATACGCGTCATATATGTATCCGACCTCAACCATCGAGCTCCACGGTTTGGCGCTCATTGCATTGGGTGGTGATGTTGAGAATACGGGTTTTGACGATAACGCTGAGTACATTTCCTCAATTGGTTATGGTGACGTCGCTGTGACACACTATGTTGCTAAAGACGGTGACTACACTTACACCACTGTTGGCTATGAAGCTGGTGATTTTGCATTTACTTACGGTGACCACGATGGTTTGTACGCCGACCCGACCAATCCGGCCGGTTATGTCGCCTCTCACTTTGATGTGAGCTATGCTGTTAATGATTCACTTAGCTTAACTATGAGTACTCCTGTAAATGTTCCTAATCAGCTTAAAGCTGCTGAGCCAGATACTACTTTCGTAGCGGCCTACTCATTGCCATTTTAATAAGTCGAGGTGGTTTGTACGTAGAAAATGAGATTGCTGTTAGCTTTTCATAATCTATGTAATTTAAATTTTTCTGTTTAAAAAATATGGGTGGCTTCGGCCACCCAGCAGAGGTAAACCATGAAAATGCTGACCGCAATAATAAAGCCTTTCAAGCTTGATGAAGTAAGGGAATCGCTCAGCGAGTTGGGTGTGACTGGCGTGACGGTTACTGAAGTTAAAGGTTTTGGACGACAGAAAGGACATACTGAGCTCTATCGAGGTGCTGAGTATGTTGTGG
>JANXGQ010000016.1 GCA_024959305.1 Porticoccaceae bacterium
GTTGCCAAAAACAGCGCTCCGCACCCCAGAAACAGCCCATAGCAAAGATACCCGACTGTAAATCACTGGCAAAGGGACCTTGAATTGGCTGACCTGTCACAATATGACGATTGCTGAGCTGCATAGCCTCGATCCTACCCTTTAGGGCATCCTCGGCGGCTACTATGCTACTGTTGGCAAAAGACATAAAACCCATAGCTCTCCACTAAATCCAGATAGTCTAACCAAATGGACGATAAATGCAGATTAGAGCTGACTTAGACCCAGTTCAAGATCATTTTTGATATCAACAATATCCTCAAGGCCCACAGCGATGCGAATTAGCCCCTCTGCGATACCGGCCTCGGCTCGCGCCTCTGGGCTTAAACGGCCATGGGTAGTGGTGGCCGGATGCACAATGGTGGTTTTAGCATCACCCAAATTGGCGGTAAGCGATAGCATTTGCGTGGCATCTATAACCCGCCAAGCCGCCTCTCTGCCACCGTTGACGCAAAAGGACAGCACCCCGCCGAAATCGCTCTGCTGTTTTTTCGCCAACCCGTGCCCAGGGTGATCCGGCAATCCGGCATAAAAAACCTGAGTCACTTTTGGATGCTCGACCAGCCATTCAGCCAAGGCGGCTGCATTGGCTGAATGAGCCTTGATTCTAAGGCTTAGGGTCTCCAATCCTTTTAGAAACACCCAGGCATTAAAGGGGCTCATGGTCGGCCCTGCCGCGCGCATAAAACCCAGTACCTGCTCCATCAACTCGGCGCTGCCAACCACAGCGCCACCCAGACAACGCCCCTGTCCATCTATATATTTGGTGGCCGAGTGCACCACAATATCTGCACCCCAGTTTAGGGGCTTTTGCAGTATCGGCGTACAGAAGCAGTTATCTACCACTAGTAGCGCCTGTGATTTTTTGGCTAATTGGCTGAGGGCCTCTAGGTCTGCTACCTCTGATAGCGGATTTGAGGGCGTCTCACAAAATAGCATACGCGTGTTGGGTTTGATCGCATCCTGCCAAGCCGACAAATCTGCCAGCGCCACATAGGAGACTTCAACGCCAAACTTAGTGATGTATTTGTCGATCATCACTCGCGTACTGCCAAATACATCTCGAGAGCAGACGATATGATCGCCGGATTTTAACAATGACATTATCACCGATAGGATAGCCGCCATACCGGAGGATGTGGCCACGCACTGTTCGCCCTCCTCCAACATGGCCAGTCGCTGTTCAAAACTGCGCACGCTTGGATTGGTATAACGCGAGTAAACATTGGCCTGTATTTCATCGCCAAAGCACTGCGCCGCCATCTCGGCATTGTCAAATACATAGCTGGAGGTCAAGAATAGCGCCTCGGAGTGCTCATTCTCATGGGTTCGCTGATAACCACCGCGAATAGCCATGGTATTTTGCTGATATTTTTGGTCTTTATCTGTCATTAGATTACCCAATCAAGCAATACTGTTATTGTGAATACCTATCACTGATTTTTTGGTGCTTTCTGAAGATGGATCCCCCTCCTGTTTCGCAGCATCATTGCGCAACGCTTCGATACGATTTAGGTAAGCCTCATCTACATCACCTGTTATATAGTTACCGTCGAACACTGAACATTCAAAACGCTTAACCTGTTTATTGCCCTCAGTGCCAGCGGCTATCAAATCCTCTAGATCCTGATAGACAATCCAGTCGGCACCAATAATCTCTCCAACTTCATCATCGGTGCGGCCATGCGCGATCAATTCATTTGCCGACGGCATATCGATGCCATAGACATTGGGATAACGCACCCCGGGGGCCGCCGAGACCATATAGACGTTTTTGGCGCCAGCCTCTCGCGCCATTTGAATAATTTCCTGAGAGGTGGTGCCGCGAACAATCGAATCGTCAACTAAGAGCACATTCTTGCCGGCGAACTCCAGCTTCACTGCATTGAGCTTCTGGCGCACTGACTTTTTGCGCTCGGTCTGTCCGGGCATGATAAAGGTTCGCCCTATATAGCGATTTTTCATAAAACCTTCACGAATCTTCACCCCCAATCGCTCGGCAAGGGCCTGCGCGGAGACACGGCTGGTATCAGGGATTGGAATCACCACATCTATATCGTGATCCGGGCGCACTCGAAGTATTTTGTCGGCGAGCTTTTCTCCCATGCGCAGACGACATTTATAGACTGAAATATTGTCCATCAATGAATCTGGGCGCGCAAAGTAAACATGCTCAAATATACAGGGTACCAACTCATGATTTTCTGCACATTGTTGCAGATGAATTTGTCCTGCTTTGTCTATAAATAGCGCTTCACCTGGATGCAGATCGCGAATTAGCTCAAATCCAAGACTGTCGAGCACCACGGATTCCGACACCACTGCATACTCTTTGCCGGCATCGGTCTCGCGCACGCCAAAACACAGAGGCCGGATAGCATGGGGATCACGGAATGCAAATAACCCATAATTGGCAATAAGACCCACCACGGCATAGGCACCGCGACAGCGTTTGTGAACCTGACTGACAGAGGCAAATATATCTTCACTGGTGGGTTTTAGTTTGCCCCGTAACTGCAACTCATGAGCGAACACATTGAGCAGCACCTCGGAATCTGAATCGGTGTTTAAATGCCTGAGATCAGCTCGAAAAATATGTTCTCGAAGCTCGTCATCGTTGGTGAGATTGCCATTGTGAGCCATGCAAATTCCATAGGGAGAATTCACATACAGCGGTTGCGCTAGGGCTGGCCCCGAACTACCGGCAGTCGGATAGCGAACATGGCCGACACCCAGATTGCCAATCAGTCGCACCATATGGCTGCGACGAAATACATCGCGCACCAAACCCTCGCCCTTACACTGATGCAATTCCCCATCTTTGTCGGTGACTATACCGGCAGCGTCCTGTCCTCGATGCTGCAACATGGTCAGCGCATCATAGAGCCGTAAATTAACGTCCGAAGTCCCAAAAATTCCAACTACACCACACATGAGCTAAATCCAACTGATTAATAAATATTTAATGTCGGCCACGGCTTCTCCACCCCAACCCTCAAAGCTTTGAAATACAGGAATCAGCGCCGACTCTTGCCACCACAGGTCCTGCTCTACAGGAATGGCTTCTGGCAATACTATCACCACTGCCAAAACAACTAATAGCCCCCTGAAGATACCAAAAACAAGCCCCAGAGTTCTATCGGTTCCTCCAAGGCCTGTTGAATCTACCAATTTTCCCAATAAAAAATTGACCATTGCCCCCACCAGCAACGTGCCGACAAACAGTCCACCCCAGGCCGCCAACTGTCTTAGCGAAGCCAGCTCAATCAGGTTGACCAACAGTGCCGACAGCGCGTCGCTAAAGGTTATGGCCACCACAAATGCAGCTACCCAAATAACCAGCGACATGGCTTCCTTTACAAAGCCACGCACCAGACTGATCAATCCGGAAATCGCGACAATGGCTGCAATACCTACGTCTACCGTTGCTATGTCCATAATCTATCTATCAGCCACTCAGGGAACATATTTCAAAACAAGTGAATCTGTGGCCAATAACTTGTCAATTTTGACTTTATCGGCAATGGCGCGACGCCTATCAATTTTCGGCCCAATATAGACCCGGTGGACAGTTTTACTGTTGAGCTTAACTGTCTTTACAAACGCTTTATATGGCTGGGCGAGCAGTGATTCTTTAAGTTTATTCGCAGAGGCCCGCTCTTCGAAACTGCCCACCTGCAAATACCATCTGTGGGGCATTCCAGACTTATCCAAACCATAATAGGTGGTGTCACTTTCTTTGACCGGCTGTAATCTGTGAATATCAAAAACTGGCGCTACGTCCGCACTATCCGCAACGGCTGCGGGTCGCTGCGCAGAGGGTATATCGGCAGCAATTATTTCGGGAGCAGGGGGAATAAGAGAGCTGCGATCAATGCGCTGCGGATCGGCAAAGTCAAATAATGAGGGGAGAAGAATTAAACCCAAGGCACCCAACACCAGAGCACCGACGATTCGCTGTTTTAAACCATTACTCACTTGAGACCCCTGTCAACATTAAACCCAATACCGCAGCTACCGTGTGGAACGATCCAAACACTACTATTGTGTCGTCGCCACTAGCCTCAGACACCGCGCTCAGGAACGCCTGTTCGATACTATCACTCAGTGCTCCATCCACACCTGCATTGTATAACAGTTTTAGTAGAGATTGCCCGTTCGCCGCCCTAGAAATACCTTTCAGTTCAGCGATTTTCCAATTGTCAAATACAGGACTTAATAGGGCGACCATCGAGGTCCAGTCCTTATCATCGAGGACCGATGCCACGGCTATTTTATTTCCCTCCTGCGCGGCCAAATGCTCTGCTAATACCACAGCTGCAGCTGGATTATGCGCCACATCTAAAATAACAGAAATACCTTTGTATCTTAGCTGTTGGCGGCGCCCAGTCAGTGTTACCGCAGCCAGTGCTGAACGGCATTTATTTGCATCCAACGCGCATCCAGCGCCCAGCAAAGCCTGTAGGGCCAAGGTCTTATTAATTGGCAGTAAACCCTCGGTATTGAGATCTTCTACAGTTGCCAAATCAGCTGCGTCTGCTGTGGTAGCGAGGTTGACTGAAAAGGTTGCCCCCTCTAAACAGCAAGTAAAATCTCGACCCAACCATAGGGGGCATGCTTTGCTGTCACGGACTAACTGTTCAAAACCCACCGGATAATCTTGCTCTCCGATAATTAAGGGCCGACCACAGCGCGCTATACCGAGCTTTTCGCGAGCAATCTCCGACCTTGTCTCACCGAGCCATTGCTGGTGATCAAGGTCAATACTGGTGAGCACCGCCACATCGCAGTCAACTATATTAGTAGCATCCAGCCTACCACCCAAACCCACCTCGAGAAGGATAATATCCAACGCACATTGATCAAAAATTATCAGTGCCGCCAAGGTATTAAACTCAAAATAAGTCAGAGACGTATCTTCTCTAATGGCCTCTATACACTCGAAAGCAGAGGTGATTTGCCTATCAGATACCGGCACCCCAGAGATGCAGATTCGCTCGTTGTAGACTAGGAAATGAGGTGAGGTTAATGCGCCCACTGAGTAACCATGTTCAAGCAACACTGCCTGCATACTGGCAATACAGGAACCCTTGCCATTGGTTCCTGCAACAGTAATTATTTTGGGGGTTGCAACCTTTGTATCTTGAGAGCGGCTGGATTTATAGCGCTGCCAGACCTCAGACAGCCTATCGAGCCCCAGTTCTATTTCACGGGGATGCCGGGTCTGTATAAGGTCTAACCAATCCGCCAGACAGCGGTCAGTCATTGGCGGGTTCTGGCTCGCCGATTAACTTGGAGATAATACTACCTAGGCGATCGCGCATCTGATGACGACTAATAATCATGTCGATATGGCCTTTTTCTAACAGAAATTCACTTCTCTGAAACCCTTTCGGCAATTTTTGGCGAATGGTCTGCTCGATAATATTGGGACCTGCAAACCCAGCACGAGCGCCGGGCTCAGCCACATTTAGGTCTCCCAGCATGGCCAGACTAGCAGAGACCCCACCGTAGACTGGATCGGTCATTGCCGATATATAGGGAACCCCTGCCATCTTAAGACGCTCTAATACTGCACTGGTCTTAGCCATTTGCATCAGGGAGATAAGCGCCTCCTGCATACGCGCACCGCCGGTGGCAGAAAAGCAAATAAATGGGCTTCTCTGCTCGAGGGCTATATTGGCTGCTCTGGTGAATTTTTCACCTACAGCGTAACCCATGGAACCGCCGTGAAATGCGAATTCAAATGCACAGGCCACCACCGGCATACCTTTTAAGCTGCCACTCATGGCCACCAAAGCATCTTTCTCGCCGGTCTTTTTCTGCGCATCAGAGAGGCGCTCTTTGTATTTTTTAACGTCCTTAAATTTTAGCCTGTCTATGGCTACGATATCTGCAGCTATCTCAACTCGATCCTGATCGTCTAAAAACAGGTCTAGTCGCCGACGCGCACCAATACGCATATGGTGATCGCATTTGGGACATACTTCTAAATTGCGCTCCAGCTCGGGCCGATAAAGCGGCGCGGCGCACTTGGGACACTTTTTCCACAAACCCTCTGGAATAGAGTTTGAGCGTTCATTCTTAGTTGACGCTGGGCCTGTAGGCCTAATGCGTTTCAGCCAATCCATCAATCTACCTTTGACTTATTAATCGATGCTCTATTTAAAAGCATCGTGGGAAAATTTTTGTAATTCTATCACGAGAACCTAGGGGTCGATAAGCTATAGAGCAGTAATTTATACTCTGTACCGCTTTTATTAGCGAATATTCTTAGCCTGGGCAATAAAGGCCTCGACCTCAACCTGATCTTTAACCCCAGGTGCAGATTCGACACCACCGCTGACATCGACCATATAAGGCCTGATCAGCCCCACCGCCTCGCCCACATTATGCGGCGTTAATCCCCCAGCGAGAATCAGCCGATAATCTCGAGAATCCGGCAGTCTAGACCAATCGAAGCTGTGACCAGTACCGCCGTAGAGATCCTCACTCCAGGCATCAAATAGAAACCCACCCTGAGCCTTGTAAGTGGCGACCTCCGCATTCACATCTAGATCCTGACGCATACGAATAGCTCTAATAAATGGATAATTAAACTGATGACAAAATTCAGGTGTTTCATCGCCATGAAATTGTAGGTAATCCGGTTTAACCTGATCGATTACCTGAGAAACTAAGGCTTCACTGGGATTGACTAAAAGCGCCACAGCCAGTGCCGGCGCACTAATAGCAGCTCTAATTTCAGCGGCCTTTTGTACATCTACATAGCGGGGGCTTTTCTCGTAGACCACCAGCCCCAGAGCATCGGCTCCCGCACTCTGCACCATCTGTGCCTGCTGTACGCTGGTTATCCCACAAATTTTAACTAGCACTGTCATCACTTATATTTCCTAATTTAGCTGGCAAAAAAACTGGACCCTTGGGCAGCTGCGGCAGTCCAAAATGATCTGGATATTCAACATCTACTAGATACAGCCCACAGGCAGCTGCGGTAGCCGCACTCTTGCATCGATCAGCGCCCGCTAACAGCTGCTGGATCCAAGCGGGTTGCTGCCGACCCAGACCCACTTCGAGTAGAGAGCCCATTATATTGCGTACCATATGCAATAAGAATGCATTAGCGGTAATTTCAAATACTATCAACTGACCACAGTGAAATATTTTAGCACTCTGAATATTGCGAAATGCTGAATTGGATTGACAGCCGGCTGCACGAAACGCAGAGTAATCCTGCTCACCCAACAGGTATTGGCAGGCGTTCTGCATAGCCGCCGCATCCAGTTTGTTTTTTACCCAAGTCACAGCTTTGGCCAAAATCGCAGGTCGCGTGGGACTGTTATCTATCACATATCTGTAGGTTCTGGATTGGGCACTAAAGCGCGCATGGAAGCCCTTATTGACCTGATCGGCCCAGATCAGCGCTATGCTTTGCGGCAACTGACTGTTAGCCCCCTGCACCCAGCTGTAGCCAGTGCGCTGCGCCGCCGAGTCAAAGTGCACAACCTGATGACTGGCATGCACCGCTGTATCTGTGCGCCCTGCACAGCTAATAGTGACCGGACTAGCAGCCACATAGCTCAGTGCAGATTCTAATTCTTGCTGCACCGACGGGCTGTGTTTTTGCCTTTGAAAACCACAGTATTCAGCGCCCTGATACTGCACAATCGCCGCGTAGCGCCTTACACCCGCAGGTAGCTCTCGATCATCTGGCATTTTGCATCCACCTGTATAAATCCAATCAGCCACGGCAAGTATCCACTAGCTTTCAACCGTTTCTAAAATAACCCGAGCTTTGGCTTTTCCATCTTCATCCGCTTCGCGAATAATTTCCTCTAATATTTCTTGAGCACTTTCAATATCACCCATTTCTATACATAGCGCGGCCATATCTAGTTTGATCTGTAGAGGATCAATATCATAGGCATCCTCAACAAAATCCATGGCCTCCAAATCGCTCGATAATGGCTTGTGTTGCGAAAGGTCCTCGCGGATTTGCGCCTCAAGCTCCTGAATGCCGGGCAGCTCCAATTCAGAATATTGTTTACTCTGCACCTCAACAGTTGATTCTTTCTCTGTTGAATCTGTAGCCTCTGAAGGGGTAAAGATAGCATCGCCAATATGGCTGGTAAACGGCCTATCGAGAACAGATTCAGCCAGCTCATCGCTCACTGGATCACTGGCGGGCAATGCTTCCTGAGTGGCTGATTGTTCCTCGATCACCTGCTCGACTCCTTCAATCGGCCCGCCGGTCCCATCCTTAGACGCTGTTTGAGTCATTGCCTGCACCCAGCGTATGCTCAGTAGCAAAAACAATGCTGCACCCACAATCCGCAGATCCATAGGCACCTGTTTAAGGTGCTTCTGCACAGTTTGCAGTGCTTGCCCATTAAGCACCAACCACCCTTGCTCAGCCAGAGCTACCAACTTAGATGCCAGCACTGCAATTTGCGCGCTTAGATACTGCTTAACCTGCTGTGCTTTATCTACCTTATCCACAGTTGCTGGAGGTTCTACTTCAAGCTGCTCAATGCTCTCTGTTATCGAGGCGCCCTCGGGTTCCAAGACCTCCTCTGCGACTTTAATCTGAACGTTTTCTATTACGGGCTGGGGCTCTGCCTTCAGCGCCTGATCCAATTCAGAGAAATCAATCACTGGCTCCACTTCAACCGATTGAGGCTGTTGATTGTCTACTGGATTGCCTATTGGATCAAGCCACTCAATAGCCGGTATAGCTGGAGTTAAACTACTCTCTAATGGCGGATTCTCTTGGCTATCCGCGGTTTTGGCAGTTTTGTCTACAGCTGAAAAACTAACCACAAAGCCCTCTCGGAGCTTGCTGCTATCACCATCGAGAAAAGCTTCTGGGTTAGTGCTGTAAAGCAGGTCCATGGCCTGCTCCATGCTCATGTGACTGGGCCGCAGGCGCTTGGCCACATTCCACAGCGTATCACCCACCACCACCCTGTGGCTGTGCGGCTGAGGATCTTGTTGCGCCAGCGGGGAATGAGGCGACTTGATCGCTGAACTTTCCTCATTTTCCTCGCTTAGAGGCTCGCCAAGACTCGATGCCGCCACCGCAAACGAGCAGCCTAGTGAGAAAAGGAATACCGCTAGTTTAAGCACAGGGGATCTAGTCTTGCCCGCCACCGCTGTTGCCGAGAAGATAGACTGAAATTTCATACTTTTACCCAGAAAACTGTGGAATTCGTGCCGAATTATGCACTAAAAACAAACTATGAGACTACTAGTTAGTAGCCACTGATTATCGCTCAATCAAAATCCGCAACATCCGCCGCAAAGGCTCTGCCGCCCCCCAGAGTAGCTGATCTCCCACGGTGAACGCGGAGAGATAGCGGTCTCCCATATTCATTTTGCGCAATCGTCCCACCGGCACCTGTAGCCCGCCAGTAACCGCAGCTGGGGTAAGATGCTCAACCGAATCTTGCTTGGTATTGGGAACCAACTGGACCCACTGATTGGCCTCGGATAGCATTGATTCAATTTCGTCCATAGGTACATCGCGGGTCAGTTTGATCGTCAATGCCTGACTGTGGCAGCGCATGGCCCCAATGCGAACACAGAGACCATCCAGAGGAATAGGATGGCCCTCTAAACCGAGAATCTTGTTAGTTTCTGCCTGATTCTTCCACTCCTCGCGGCTCTGCCCATTTTCTAATTGAGAGTCAATATAGGGGAGAAGACTGCCCGCTAGAGGAAATGCCCAGTTATCCACCGGAAAGCTATCACTGCGCAGAGTCTCTGTCACACGGCGATCAATATCCAGAATAGCAGTGGCGGGATCAGCCAAGGCAGCGGCCACAGAACCCTCTATAACGCCCATCTGATTAATTAATTCGCGCATACTGTGCGCCCCCGACCCAGAGGCGGCTTGATAGGTCATAGAGCTAGCCCACTCCACCAGATTGGCATTAAACAGGCCGCCCAAGGCCATTAGCATTAAACTGACTGTGCAGTTGCCGCCAATAAAATCCTTAACACCGTTGGCTAGACCGGCTTCAATGACCGATGAATTGACCGGATCTAGCACAATAATAGAGCTATCCTGCATACGCAGAGCAGATGCGGCATCAATCCAGTAACCTTGCCAACCACTTTTACGCAGCTGTGGGTAGACCTTCTTGGTATAATCACCGCCCTGACAGGTCAGTATCACATCCATCTTCGACAATGCCTCAATATCATAGGCACTTTGCAACAGTGGAATCTCTACACCCACATCCGGTCCCGCCTGCCCCGCCTGAGAGGTGGTAAAGAATATTGGCTGTATATCTTTAAAGTCAGATTCCTCGCACATACGCTCCATTAACACCGAGCCCACCATGCCGCGCCAACCTATAAATCCTGTTTTTTTCATCTGTAAAACCCTATTTAGTCGATCCTGAAAAAGTCGTCCTGACTTTTTCAAGGAGTCACTGCGCCATTCTCTAACGCAAATACGTGGATTTGCTGGCTCATGGCGCGCTCGCTTGGGTCTAAAAAGACCCAAGGGGGTGCATCCATGCACCCCGCGTCAATTTGAAAACTTTACTTAGATAGCTGCAACCACAGCATCGCCCATCTCAACGGTGCCCACCAACTGACTGCCGTCGGTGAAAATATCTGCAGTGCGCAAACCCTGATCAAGCACCGCACTAACCGCCCGCTCAATAGCATCGGCGGCTTTGGGCGCGTTTAGAGAATATCGCAGCATCATAGCAACAGATAGAATGGTCGCCAATGGATTGGCAACGCCCTTTCCAGCAATATCTGGCGCTGAGCCATGACAGGGCTCATACATACCACCACCCTGTTTGTCCAATGACGCAGAGGGCAGCATACCTATGGATCCAGTTAACATAGCCGCCGTATCGGATAAGATGTCGCCAAACATATTGCCAGTCACCAGCACATCAAACTGCTTAGGTTGCTTGACCAACTGCATGGCCGCGTTGTCCACATACATATGGCTCAGTTCGACTTCGGGATAATCCGCAGCCATCTCACTGATGACTTCGCGCCACAGCACAGTGGCCTCAAGCACATTGGACTTGTCCACCGAGCACAGGCGCTTGCTGCGAACCATGGCCGCTTCAAAGGCCATTTTGCCGATTCGACGAATTTCTGACTCGCTGTATTTGTAGGTGTTATAACCCTCGCGCTGGCCGTCTTCCAGAGTGCGGATACCACGCGGTTCGCCAAAGTAAATACCGCCTACCAACTCGCGAACAATCAGAATATCCAAGCCGGACACAAACTCCGGCTTTAAGGAGGAAGCATGGGCCAGTTGGGGGTACATAATGGCCGGCCGCAAGTTGCCAAACAAATCTAATTCGGAGCGAATGGTCAACAGACCTTTTTCTGGGCGCAAATGACGCTCAACATCATCCCATTGCGGACCACCCACAGCACCCAATAAAATAGCATCCGACTGGCGGGCCTTATCCAGCGTTTCCTGTGGACAGGGCACGCCCTCTGCATCCAGCGCCGCACCACCGAGATTGCCATAGTCTAATTCAATACCCAGCTGGAACTTTTCGTCCACTCTGCGCAACAGCTTAACCGCTTCGGTTACAATTTCCGGCCCTATATTATCGCCGGGTAATATCAATACTTTTTTGGTCATTACTTTATGGCTCCAAATACCCAGGGCTGCTCAGCAGCACGAGTTTTCTCATAATTTTTGATAGCTTGAGTCGATTGCAAAGTCAGTCCAATTTCATCCAGCCCCTTAACAAAGCAATCTTTGCGAAACGGGTCAATGCTAAACTCAAAGCTGTCTCCACAGGGGCGTATGACTCTCTGTGCAGCCAGATCAATGGTCAACTGATAGCCCTCAGTAGCGTTCATCTCTTCGAAAAGCATATCCACCTGCTGTTCAGTTAATACCACCGGAAGCAAGCCATTTTTAAAACAGTTATTGTAAAAAATATCCGCATAGCTGGGCGCGATAATGACTCGGAATCCGTAATCCTCTAACGCCCAAGGCGCGTGCTCGCGACTGGAGCCACAACCAAAGTTTTTGCGCGCCAACAGGATAGAGGCATTGGCAAAGCGCGGCCAATTTAAGGGAAAATCCGCATTTAGAGGCCGCTGACTACAGTCCTGCCCCGGCTGCCCCTCATCCCTATAGCGCAACTCATCAAATAAATTGGGACCAAATCCACTGCGTTTAATGGACTTGAGAAATTGCTTGGGGATAATCATATCTGTATCCACATTGGCGCGATCCATTGGCGCCACCAGTCCTTGATGCTGAGCAAATGCCTTCATAACCGATCTCCTGCAAATTCACGCACGTCGACAATATGGCCGGCAATCGCCGCCGCCGCCGCCATAGCCGGACTCATTAGGTGAGTGCGGCCACCACTGCCCTGACGACCTTCAAAATTTCGATTGGATGTGGATGCACAATGTTCACCCGCCCCCAGCTTATCGGCATTCATGGCCAGACACATGGAACAGCCCGGCTCTCGCCAATCCAAACCCGCCTCGATAAAGACCTTATCTAGGCCCTCGGCCTCGGCCTGTACCTTGACCATCTGTGACCCGGGAACTACCAGCGCCTGTTTTACTGAACTGGCTACTTTATGCCCCTTAACCACAGCCGCGGCAGCGCGCATATCTTCAATACGAGAATTGGTACAGGAACCAATAAACACCCTATCCACATCCACTGAGGTGATAGGTGCACCGCCTTCTAGGCCCATATATTCCAGTGCTCGCTGAATGCCCTTTTGCTTGCCAAGATCAGTCTGATCCTCAGCCTTGGGAATAACAGAGGTTACTGGCACCACCATTTCTGGCGAAGTACCCCAGGTTACCTGCGGAGCTATATCCTGTGCATTGAGTCTTACCTCGGCATCAAATACTGCGTCCTCATCACTGACTAATGTTCGCCAGTATTCAGCGGCTTTTTCAAACATCTCACCCTCAGGCACAAACTGCCGCCCCCTACAATAGTCGATGGTTTTTTTGTCAACGGCTACTAACCCTACCCGTGCACCGGCCTCAATGGCCATATTACACACAGTCATACGCCCCTCAATGGACATATCACGAAACACAGAGCCGGCAAATTCAATGGCATGACCATTGCCACCAGCGGTGCCAATCTCACCAATAATCGCCAACGCAATATCTTTGGGAGTCACACCCACACCCAGAGTACCATCCACGGCGACACGCATATTCTTCATTTTTTGGGTCACCAGACATTGGGAAGCCAATACATGCTCCACTTCAGAGGTGCCTATGCCATGGGCCAAACAGGCCAATGCACCATGAGTTGCAGTGTGGGAATCTCCGCAGACCACAGTGAATCCAGGCATGGTGGCACCCAATTCCGGCCCCATCACATGCACAATTCCCTGCCCCATTTCATTCATCTTAAATTCTTTGATACCAAAGTGTTCGCAGTTATCGTCTAGCGTCTGCACCTGAATACGCGATGTATGATCTGGAATGCCCTCCACGCCGGCCGCACGCTCTGAAGGGTCTGTGGAAATATTGTGATCTGGCGTGGCTACATTGGTGTCCAATCGCCAAGGCTTGCGCCCCGCCATACGCAAACCCTCAAAAGCCTGCGGTGAAGTCACCTCATGCAGAATATGCCGATCTATATAGATAAGGGCAGAACCATCTGCATTTTGCTTAACCAGATGACTGTCCCACAACTTGTCGTAGACGGTTCTTCCCGACATGCTTCTCTCCTGTTAATTCGGTGGTCAAATAAGCGCTCCAGCGCCATTTTCTCCTATTAAGCCGGCGGCTTAATATAAAAATCTGTGTATTGCAGTTATTGTACTGCTCCTTTATTATGAAATAAATTCATATTTTTCATATTTGCGATTCCTAATAAGAATCAAAAGCTGATAACCATGGACACTCAAAACTTAAATGCATTTTTGACTGTGGCAGAATGTGCTTCCTTCTCCTTGGCCGCTGAGCAATTACACCTCACCCAATCCGCGGTTAGCAAACGCATCGCATTACTAGAGCAGCAAGTCGGCAAAAAGCTATTTGATCGCATTGCTCGTCAAGTCTCGCTTACCGAAGCTGGCAATGCCCTGCTGCCAAGAGCGCGGCATATTCTTCAGGAGTGCGCAGCGGCTATTCAGGTAATTAATGATTTATCTGGCGACACCAATGGCACATTGCGATTGGCTATCAGCCATCATCTGGGCTTACATCGTCTGCCGCCAGTTTTGAGAGAATTTGCTCAACAGCATCCCAGTGTCAGCCTGGATATTGAGTTTATGGATTCGGAAAAAGCCTATGAGCAGGTACTTCATGGTCAGTCAGAGGTGGCTGTGATTACTCTGGCCCTAGAGAGTCACCACAATATCCGCAGCAAGAGAATCTGGACTGACCCACTGCGATTTATCTGCGCCCCCGATCATCCGCTGGCGAAGATTCAGCAGCCGAGTCTGCGCGATCTGGCTCAGTATCCAGTTATATTGCCCGGACTCAACACCTACACAGGTCGCATTATCCAAAACCTTTTCGAGACTCGGGGCATTCCACTGCAAGCACCTATGTCCACCAACTACCTTGAGACCATTGGCACCATGGTAGAAATTGGCTTGGGCTGGAGCGCGCTTCCAGAAACACTGGTTAAAAATTTACATCTGATGTCCACAGAACACAATGGCATCGAAAGAGAACTTGGCTATATTCATCATACGAAGCGCAGTCTATCCAATGCGGCAGTTGCTTTTTTGAAGCTATTAGATGCAATTGATGACTGACCCCTAGCCTGCAACTGCGGGCAGAATTAACACGGGCCTACATCCGATTCTAAGGCGCGGATCAAATCAGTAAATTCCGCGCTTCCATCCGGATTCAGCTGCAAGAGTAATTTATGCGCTTCCAAGACCTGATGGCGCAGCTCATCAACCCCAGAGGGGACCTCCTCAAGCTTGCGCAACTCTCCGTCCATATCAGGTGACTGCTGAAATATATCAATAATCTCGTCAAATCCCATGCACTCTAAAGTCCTGAGTATAGATTGGTTCTGACAAAACAGCTGTACGTTCATTTGGTAATATTCGCGACAGTGCAGACCCAGCTTGGCGATTAGACCCAAGGTAGTGCTATCTACGCCCTCGGTATCCAACATATCGACAACCACTCGTTTAACCCTCCTGTTGCCGAACAGGGTTTCCATATAGCGATTCAATGAACCACTGAGAGTTAACCGTACATCACCAGTCAGTTTAAGCAGGTAGTTGTCCGATTTATCAGATATAAGTATCTTACCTGAGCTCAAATCAGAATCCTCCTGTAAGCAGAAACACCGAGATATCGTCCTGAGGGTCTTTGATATCATCAATAGATAATGCCTGTTTCAGAGCGCCTATATCCTCAGAATTGTTATTGAGATGGCTCAGCAAACTGGCCTCTTTATCGGCGATCTGTTCACCCGACAGCAATTCATAAACACCGTCCGATAGCAATACAAAGGCAAATTGCTCCGGCACCGTTATTTGCTCCACCGTCCATTCCACATCTTTAAAGATACCGGCGGGTTTTCCTTTGCCAGGTAAAAATCTGGCGGCACCATCAGCAATCAGTATGGGTGATGGCTGATGAGCACCCACCACATAGCGCAGCTGTCTGGTCTCGGTGTCCAAAGATCCAGCCACAATAGTCAAATGCTTGTCCAATCCAGTGTTTAATAACTGCTGGTTAATGGATTCTACAAGGCCCTCAGGAGCCTGTGCCAATGCTTTATATTCTTTCTCGCGGGCATGCCGACGAATAACTCGACCTACCATAAAGTGCAGCAACACGGAGATAAATGCTGAAGAGGCACCGTGACCGGAAACATCTGCAAAATAAAACAGCAAATAGCGATCCAATACAAAATGGTAGCCGACACAGTCACCGCTCAAGTACAGCGACGGCGCAATAGAGTGAGAAATCTCGAAATTACCGCAGTTAAGAGGGCTTTCTGGCATCAGATTTTTTTGAATTTCAAGTCCGGCTTTCTGATCCTGTTCCAGATGCCGAAGGCTCTCTTGCAACTCGTTATTGGCCTTTTCTAGCTGAGTACTGTACTGATGCTGTTGGCGACGAGTATCAGCCAGCTCACCCAGTCGATCGAGTATTTTTTTGAGATCCTGAGGCTCGGTATCAGGCTCTATAATATCGGCAGCACCCAATCTAAAGTAATCGGCTTCTTTTCCTTTGTCCTGAGCGCAAAAGGCAATCACAACCAAATAACAGCTGAAAAACTGACTCAGGCGTTCAATATCTTGAGAATCAACACTGGGGGCCTGCTGAGAAAAGAGGACTACGGGCTGATTGAGAGGATCGCTGCAGAGGTCCTGTACAGCATCCATATTGTTAGCGCTCAGACAACCCTGTCCAATAGATTGGAAGCTTTCTATCAAATGCTTCGACCCATCAGAATTATCGTCTAAAACAATAATCGGGCCCTTTATATTACTCATCGAGAGTTAACCTTGCCATCGAAATGATAACCGTCTTCAGTAGTTATATCCCAGCGATTCAGCATCGCTCGAATAGGTTAGTAGTCATCGAGATCACCAAAATCGTCCTCAATAACACCATCATTCTCTAAGTACTCTCTGCGCTGCAAATAGATATCACGAATAAAAATATAGCTATCTCCAGCAATCACATCATCAAAGTCCAATAGCTCTGCCCTAGAGGAGACTAAACTCGCCACCCTTAGGCCATTGCGATCGGACTCATTGCTTAACTGTGAAATCGGACTGGTCAAACTATCAATAATTTTCGCAGGGGCATCTCGCATTGTCGAGGGGCCAACCAATGGCAGCATCAAAAAAGGCCCTTCAGAGAGTCCCCACACAGCAAGCGTCTGACCAAAATCTTCCCCCTCGCTCTTTGGAAAATCCAGATGCTCAGCCACTTCTAACAAACCACCAAGCCCAATCGTTGTGTTGATCAGGAAACGTCCCGCGTCATTGGCGGCCTGTGCAAACTTGGCCTGCAACAGATCATTGACAACATTAGTGATCTCGCCAATATTATCCAATACATTGGTAACACCGCGCTCCACCGGATCGGGAACTACAGCCACATAAATCTTGGCGGCGGGGCGGCCAATATAATCATCAAGTACTTGATTAAATCGATAGGTAAAGCGGTTGATGCTCTGATAGGGGTCGATACCCCCTGTTTCACCAGCCTGACTCCAGCCCGACCACAGCATCATCACCGACAATAAAATTATTAAAACTCGCGGGAACTTATTCATCCTTTTCTCTTATACCACCTAATAGGTATTCTACCGTTTCATCCCTGACAGGTTCAATACTAAATTACTCGCCATAAGTTAGTATCGACCACCACAGTAAATCTCCACCCCTGCTACTGTAATTATAGGCCATCTCCGAATTAATCGCCTTATAGCTGTTTACTGTGCGCCGGGCTAAAAACGGCGCAGTTGTTCATGCACCTGACCCCACTGCTTTTGCAATCGCTTCGCTGAAACTGGCATTCGGGTTTTTAGCTGCTGGGCAAATAATGACACCCGATACTCCTCGACCGCCCATTCAAAGTCATCTATAGCTTTGACCAGAGCTCTCGACAGGGTCGCGCGGCGTTGCTGTTGATCCCGCACAGGCTCTAGTAAATTGTGCAACTCCTCAAGGTGCTGGCGATCTTTGGCAACCTGAGAGGCCAGCTTATCAAGCCTTACCTGAATAGCGCGCACAAATCTGGGGTACTGACCCATCTGTTCGAGGTTGATATGACTCAATGTAGCTGCACAAAACAAGCGCTCAATCTGGCTGTCAATATCATTCTTGGCGTAGACTGCTGCCAAACCCACAGAAGCTAACTGCTTGCGACACTGATGCAGTAACGGCAATACCGATTCGACCGTAGCGGCATATTGCTGGGCAATCCCGACTACCGAGCTCAATCCATCTTCAAAGCACTGCTCAAAACTTAACCTATCCCTAATCACCTGCCCCTGAGAAAACAGGGCTTCTTGGAAACTAGCACTGATAATCGCTGTGACTAGGCACTGACGGTTACCCACCGCCGCCGCTTTTAACCTTAGATCGGATCCCCGCAACAGGTTTTTGTTAAGATATTTAACCTGCTCATGACCTTTTAGCAGCGCTAATTTCAACTGGCCGTAGATACTGAGATTCTCGGCTGTCAATGGATTATCCAATAGCTCTATATTCACCCAATCCCCGCAATCCCGCAGACAGGGCCAAGCTTTGATAGTGATTTTTCCACGTTCAATGCCAATCTGCTCTGGCAACTCATCAAAGTCCCACGCAGTGATATTTTGTCGGCAGATATTGTCAGTGGAGGCCTGCTCTAAACCGACGTTTATCTGCTGCTTAAAGTCCAGTTGCAACTGTTGCAAGCTGCGCCCCATGGCAATCCTTGTAGCGTTTTCATCCTCGAGCACAAAGTTCATTAGATACCATGGATCGAGCTTCTCTGGACGCCAATCAGTTTCGGCAATGCTAATGCCGGACAACCTTTTTAATTGCTCTGCGAGCACTTCAGTCAGCGGTCTATCCTGTGCTGTAACGGCTAACAGTATCTTGTCGACATAGTCGGGGACAGGCACAAAATGCCGGCGCAGCTGCTTGGGCAAGCCCTTGATAAGGGCAATACATTTATCGCGCAACATACCCGGCACTAACCATTCAAAGTAAAACCGCGGCGCCTGATGCAATAGAGCCAGCGGTATTATCACACTGACCCCGTCTTCTTGATGTCCCGGCTCAAAGGTATAGCGCAACAAAAAATCCATCTCTTCACAGCTGACTTGCTCTGGAAACTGGGCCTGTTCATCTGCGCTCAATCCACGCAGTAATAGCAAATCCCGAGTCAGCAGCAGTATGGATGAATCTTTGCGCTGTGCCGCCTTACGCCATTTTTCAAAGGCCGCCAGATTGCATATATCCGCGGGCACGCGATCGTCGTAAAAGCCGTAAACCACCTTTTGCTCCGCCACCAGATCGCGACGTCGAAAGCGATCTTCAAGTGCCTGAAGCTCATCGACTAAGGCTTGGTTATGCTCTATAAAACTGTCCTTTCCCTTTCCCTTTCCCTTTCCCTTTCCCTTTCCCTTTCCCTTTCCCTTTTCCTTTACCCTTCCCTTTTCCCTGTAGCCACCTTCCACCAGCGCCTGCTGAATAAACACCGCCCTCGCCTCCTCTGGAGCAATTTTTCCATAGACGGTGTTTTTACCTTCGACGATGGTCAGACCGAATAAAGTCTGCCTCTCCCTAGCCATAACCTGACCGGATTTAGGATGATAAAAAGGCCCACTGTAAGTCTTTTTCACCAGATGGGCAGCTAGGGGCTGCAGCCAATCAGAATCGATTTTGGCAACATTCAGGGCGTATTGCTTAGCGGTTTCCATCAACGAACCCGCCATAATCCATTTCGGTGGTTTTTTACTTAAACCTGAGCCTGGGAAGATAAACAGTTTGCGGTTTCTAGTTCCCAGAAACTCCCATTTATCTTGACGAATTGCCACCTGCCCCAACAGGCCCGACAGCAGCGCACGATGGATAGCATTGTAGTCAGCGGGCGAGCTATTATCAGTTAATGCAAGTCCCCGACAAGCACTGTGCACCTGATGATGGAGGTCCAGCCACTCCTTCATCCGCAGTGCCGAGATATAGTTGGCACGGCAGTATTTACTAAACTGATTGCGCGAAAGCCCCTGTCGTTTGCTCTCAAAATGCTGCCAAATATTTAACAGAGATAGAAAATCAGAATCATCGTCGAGCCACTGTTTGTGCGCTAAATCAGCCGCTTGCTGTTTATCGGCCGGCCTTTCTCTGGGGTCCTGTATGCTGAGACCCGAAGTAATAATCATCAGCTCATTTAGCGCCCCAACCTTAGCGCCCTCAACCAACATTCGGGAAAACTTGGGGTCCAGTGGTATAGCCACCAGCATTTTCCCCAAAGGCGTCAAGGCACCCTCTTTGTCGACCGCTTGAAGTTCTTCTAAGAGCTTAAAACCATCGTTGATTAGACGTGTATCCGGTTTATCTATAAAGGGAAACTGTCTGATATCACCAATCCGCGAGTGCAACATCTGCAAAATCACCGCAGCTAGGTTGGTCCTGACAATTTCCGGGTCTGTATACTCAGGACGACTCTCAAAATCCTCTTGGGTATAGAGTCGATAACAGATACCACTGCGCACTCGCCCACAGCGACCCGCCCTCTGATTTGCACTGGCCTGAGAGATCGGCTCGATCGGCAATCTCTGAATCTTGGTTCTGTAGCTGTAGCGCGAAACACGCGCTCGCCCCGTATCTATCACATAGCCTATGCCGGGAACAGTCAATGAGGTTTCAGCTACATTGGTGCTCAACACCACTCGGCGCCCGCGGTGCGGCGCAAATATTTTCCTCTGCTCTGCAAGGCTCAGACGCGCATACAGGGGCACCACTTCAAGATGGGGGATCTGCGCTCGACGAATAGCATTACTGGCCTCGCGAATCTCCCGTTCGCCACTGAGAAATACCAGTACATCACCCGACTTTTGTTGGCTATCAATCTCTTTAAGGCAATCTATTATCAACTGATCTCGATCCATATCTGAGTCGATAAATTCACTGTAGACAACGTCTACCGGATAGGTTCTTCCCGACACTTCAACTACGGGCGCATTGTCAAAATGACGGGAAAATTTCTCTACATCGATGGTGGCTGAAGTGATAATCACTTTTAAATCGGGTCGATCAGGCAAGATTTTTTTGACATGTCCCAATAGAAAATCAATATTGAGACTGCGCTCGTGGGCTTCATCGATAATAATGCAGTCATAGCGACTAAAAAATCTATCGCGCTGGATTTCCGCCAATAAGATGCCGTCAGTCATTAGTTTAATCAGCGTATCCTGAGAACTTTGATCGGAAAAGCGTACCTGATAGCCAACCGTTTTACCCAGAATTGTATTGAGCTCTTCAGCCAGTCGACCGGCCACTGAACGCGCGGCGATTCGTCGCGGCTGAGTGTGGCCGATCAGGCCTCGCCTGCCACAACCAGCCTGTAAGCATATCTTTGGCAACTGTGTGGTTTTCCCAGACCCTGTCTCGCCGGCAATCACTACCACTTGATTATTTTTTATAAGGTCACGAATCTCATCGGCGCGCGCACTGACTGGAAGTTCTGGGAAAGAAATTTCGGGGCAATTATTTGCGCACCGCTGCACCCAGCGTTGGGATTTGTTAGCCGACGCCGACCACTTTTTCCACAGGGACGAAATATCCTCGGCTTTACTCGCCCTCTGCCCCATGTTCTCAAGTTGCTTGGTCAGTCGAAATAGGTCGCGACTGGCCACTGCATCAACCAGCTGTCCTTTAAGTAGCTTAAATTGCTTAGATTGGGTGGGACTCTGCGCGGGGATCTTCATTCCTGCCCCCGTTAGGATAGTTTGGCAAACAATGTTACTGGGTTATCTGGTGCCAGACACATTGACCGCTCGCAGCCTTTATCGCTTCGAGTTTCTTATGGTGGCTCGCCAATTCTGCATCGTTGGCTTTGATAACGCTAAGGGGATCGCGATTCTCTGGCAATCGATGAATGCTAGTTGTGTAACTGACTTCACCCGCCTCTGAGCCAGCCTGATCGTTGATATTAAGATTGACCTGACCGCCGGTCATCAACAGATAAACATCCGCCAAAATCTCAGCATCAAGCAATGCGCCATGCAGTTCTCGTTGCGAGTTATCCACGCCATAGCGCTTACAGAGAGCGTCTAGGTTATTCCTCTGCCCGGGATGCTTTTGCTTGGCCAGCGGCAATGTATCTATAATCTTGCGGTTGCTCTCGACGGCTTTGATCTGGTTGGGTAATTTTGATAACTCGTGATTAATAAACCCCAGATCAAAAGGCGCGTTATGTATCACTAAATCAGCATCGCCAATAAAGGCTAGAAACTCACTGACTATATCGCTAAACAGCGGCTTGTCGGCAAGAAACTCATCACTGATACCATGCACCTGCAGAGCGCCCTCATCGACGTTTCTCTGCGGATTCACATACTGATGATAATGGCCACCCGTGAGTTTGCGATTGACCATTTCCACGCAGCCAATCTCAATAATGCGATGGTCTTGAGAGGTTTCAAGTCCGGTGGTTTCTGTATCTAATACGATTTGTCTCATAAACTCTAATCAGTCGCTTAAAATATCTTATTTACAGCTCGTCAATACCGCGATTGGCCAGCTGATCTGCTATCTCATTTTCAGGGTGCCCACTATGCCCTTTTACCCAGCGCCAATCTATTTTATGGGGCTCGATCAGATCGTCTAAGCGCTGCCACAAATCAACATTCTTTACTGGTTTTTTTGACGCCGTCTTCCAGCCCCTCTTTTTCCAGTTGGGCATCCACTCCTGGATACCTTTCAGAACATAGGTGGAATCTGAAGTAACTACCACTTCACAGGGTCGCTGCAAAACAGATAAACCCTGAATAACCGCCAATAGTTCCATGCGATTATTGGTTGTTTCTGTATCGCCTCCCCACAGCGAGCGCTCACTGTCACCATAGCGAAGCAGGACACCCCAACCCCCCGGCCCCGGATTGCCACGGCAAGCTCCATCTGTATAAATTTCCACTGTATTTGTCATAATCTGATTCTATCGCTACTGATCACCGTACGGCGATCCATTAATATTGGCATCTGGTTATCACTGCTCGCCCACCGCTCGCCATGCAGGCGCTGTATTGCGAATACCGCCAGCCACCCGCTTAACTGCGTGAATCATATAGAAGTTTCCCAGTGGAAAGTGAATTTTTTGACAGGTCTGTTCCCAAACAGAGTCTTTTTGCAGCCAGTCTGGTCGCTCAAGGGGCAAATTGTAGGCGCCATTATTAACTCCAACCACCTGAAAGTTGAGCAGTGAGAGCCAATCGTAAACACGCCTCTTTCTCAAACTGTGAAACCCGTACTCGGGGCGACGTAAAAAGAGTCCCATTAGGGATTTTATCAGGCCAATAGGCCCCAATGGGTTTATAACGCAAAGGATCAAATGCCCACCTGGAGCCAACACTCTGGCAGTCTCCGCCAGAACCGCCTGCGGCGAGGCGGAATACTCCAGCGCATGCTGCAAAACCGCCACATCCACCACTTCGGAAGGTAGAGGCAACTCGGCATAGGCTCCCACCGCCGAGCTAGACTCAAATTGCAAAGGCTGGGCGGAGGGCCTGATATAAAACTGGTGTAACTGTTTAAAGGATTCGAGACCGGATCCATCCCCACTTACACCCAGATGCATCAGCCTATAGCCCGCCAGTTCGCCGCAACCGCGACCCAGCATATTCTGTTCACAGCGCAACAGATAACGACCAAAATACTGGCCCGCCCAGTTATCCAGATTCATAGCTTGCGAATCGGAGTCCCCGGCTGCATGCCGAAAATATAGTTTTTTTATAAAATCTCGATAAAAATTCATTGCACAAAGGTTATTACTTAACGGTTGTAATGTAAAATTCTATCCTAATATGCCCACTCACCGTCTCAAATGCTACCACCCCTTATCAATTTACCTCACTGCCCAACGCTTCTGACCCTAAGTCTGTTGTCTAAACTGCCTATCATGGGTACAATTCCGCACCGAAAAAACCAGTCCAAATAGAGTCCATTGTGTTGGTAAAATCCAAAAATATCCCTCTCTACCTATGCCTGCTACTGATCAGCTTACGACTGGTCGGCTGCACCACTGTTGCCGACACAGCAAAGATTGAGGACAGATCGCAGGCGGCCGCGACTCTCGACTTGGAGATAATGGCAACTGAGATAGCCAGCACTGAGGATGTGGAAATACCGCCTGAACCGCCAACTGAGCAACCGCCAGTCGCTGAACCCAAGCAACCTGTGGATCTGTGGCAACGACTGCGCCAAGGCTTCCAGATGACCCCAGAGGCGCTGCCAACAGCTGTTATAAAACAACAAAATAGGTATTTAAAAAACCCCCACAACCTAAACAAACTCTTTGAACGCGCCACACCCTATATCTTCCATGTAGCCCAACAGCTGGACAATGCCGAGCTACCCCTAGAGCTGGCTCTACTGCCGATTGTTGAAAGCAATTACGATCCCCTTGCCTACAGCCACAGCCATGCTGTGGGGCTATGGCAGTTTATACCGTCCACTGCAAAATCACTGGGGCTAAAGCGCAATCGCTGGTATGAGGGTCGGCGGGATGTAGTTGAATCCACCGCGGCGGCGGCAACCTACCTCAGTTATCTTAACAAAAGGTTTAAGGGAGACTGGCTACTGGCCCTTGCCGCCTATAATTCCGGTGAAGGGGCAGTTAGAAAAGCCATCAGAAAAAATCGCCGGCGCGGCAAAGCCACAGATTTTTGGTCACTCAAACTACCCCGAGAAACCAAAAACTATGTACCCCAGCTATTGGCACTGGCAAATTTAGTTAAAAACCCACAGGCCCACAAGTTGCAGTTGCCCGCCATCCCCAATACGGCGTTCTTCGATATAGTTCAGCTCAGATCTCAGATTGAACTCAGTAAAGTCATCCAAGTCACCGGGCTTACAGAGTCAATGTTTATAAAGCTAAATCCCGCTTTTAGACGCTCTGTGACTCCGCCTGAAGGCACTTATCATATACTGCTACCCATTGCAGAAAGCCCCGCACTTAACGAATTTATGGCCAATAATGATCCATCTACATGGGCAGCCTACAGGGAGTATGTGGTTAAATCTGGGGACACCCTGTCCCATATAGCACAGCGCTACCAACTGCCCACCGCACTCATTAAGAATACTAATGGCTTGGGCAGTGATTTTTTGCGGGCGGGACAGATTTTGCGCATACCCCCATCTGGCGAAATAGCCAGCGCAACTGGATATAAACCCGCGCAAACCCTAAGCTACAGAGTGGTTGCAGGGGATACGCTATCGCAGATTGCCGAAACATTTAAAATATCCACGCGCAGTATAAGGCGCTCAAATAACCTGACTAGCGATAGAATTAAAGTGGGGCAAACACTGGTTATTAAAGCACCCAGTTCCACAGCCAAGTCCGAAAAGTTAAGGAGACTCTCCTACCTAGTCCGCCGTGGAGATTCTCTACACCTAATCGCGGAAAAATTTGAGTTGCGGGTTGCCGATATAACCTACTGGAATAAAATTAACCGCAAGGAATTTCTGCGACCTGGGCAGCGCTTGACTCTATATATTAATCCATTGCGGATTTAACTTTTTTAGCTGGATCTTGGGTGTTTTATTGGCACAATCTCGCTCCGACGTAGGGCACCGCTACGTTTACGCTCACGAGCACCACTAAAACACTTAATTGCTTCGCCAAAGTTGGAGATAGAGCGCTGATGCCAAGTCAGGTGTGAAAAATAGGTTAAAGGCAATTTACAACTACTTAGAATAGCTTAAGGTTTATTACGTAAGTTATGCTGTATGAAAGCCCATTGTGATCTGAAAGCCACAGGCATGGGCATATTTTCTTAATGTATTCCAGCTTGGGTTGGCATTACCTTTTTCTAAGCGACAGACATTACTTTTTTGGGTGCCCATACGGCGCGCTACTTCATCTTGAGTTAAACCAGCAGCAGAACGCATTTGCAGAAGTTTATCGATCATCTGAAATTCTTCTGATAGGGCGTCATACTCTTGGCGCACTTCGGGATTTTGCAGTGCCTGTTGTTTTAATTTTTGTAGTTTACCCATCTTTTTTGGCCTCTTTCATTCGTGCTCTCGCTAGGTTTATTTCCTTCTTCGGTGTTTTTTGGGTCTTCTTCACAAAAGCATGCAATATATAAACATGCTTACCTTTCATATAACAGAACAACGCCCTACCAACTCCCTCCTCTGCCTTGGCTCGAATCTCAAAGAGACCATCACCCATAGGTGCGGTATGTGGGGCACCTAGATTGGCCCCATACTTCTGTATTAGCTCCAAAAGCCGTAGCATCCGAGCCTGTATCTTTGGCGGCATATGGATGATGGCATCTTCAACACCATCACAGAAGTCAATTGTCCAGGCCATTCAATCTCCCTTTTGTTATCCTATATGATAACTTTTAAAAATTCAATCAACGATTTCAGTTGTTGTTTCACATAACGCCAACCGCTAATTAAATCACCAGATCTCTAATAATTGGCAATATAGAGATCACCAATAATCCAGCCATAGTGAAATTAAAATATTTGCGATAGCTGGGTCGTTTTAAATAGCGGGATAAAAATGAACCAAATACAAGCCAAGTACCCAGACAGGGAATGGCCACTAAAAAAAGGCAGACAGTATATAGGCGACCTGCAAAGCAAAGCCTGAACCTATTGTGGTATAGGCCGCAATAGCGCCTGTTGCCATTATCCATGCCTTTGGGTTGACCCATTGGAAGGCCAGCGCCTGCATAAAACTCATGGCTTTTTTATTGGAGGTGCCGAAATCACTGGCCTCCGAGGTGGCCACCAACCATGCAAAATACAGCAGATAGATGATTCCCGCTATTTGAATCACATTGTGGAGTTGGGGAAATACCGCAAATAGGGCTGAAAATCCCACAGCCACTGCTACAATCAACATAGCAAATCCGACTATGATTCCGAGTAGATGCGGAATACTGCGCTTTATACCGAAATTCAGCCCCGATGACATAAGCATTATATTATTGGGGCCGGGCGTAATTGATGTTGATGCGGCGAAAAGTAAAACCGCCAGATACCATTCCATGTATAGATAAACTCCCTTGTCTTTCCAACGCCTCCTAACAACAAATGGCGCGGCTTTTAACTATAGACACACTTGACTTACTATGTGTCTATAAAAACATTAACCCTATTGCTCAGAATAAGGCATCTGTTATGCGGACCAGTATTAATATAGACGATAAACTGATCAATGACGTACTAGAGGCTACCGGCTTGACAACTAAAAAAGCCGCGGTGGAACTGGGTCTTAAAACTTTGATAAGGTTAAAGAAACAGGAAGGCATTAAGAACTTTCGCGGCCAGTTGCAGTGGACTGGCGATCTGGATGCAATAAGAAGCCCCCAATAAGAGGCTATTGCATTGAGTCAGGGCCTAGCAATACCTAGGCCCCTCTCTTACTGAACTATATCCGCTTGATTCACCAAAGTCTGCTGATAGGAGAGCAATTCGCGTCCGCTGTAGGAAGGCTCGGCAATAGACCGCAACGCAAGCTTGCGCTCATCGCTTAGCTCTTCAGCCTGACCCAACTTAACCCCTGTCAGTTGCACTGCAACAAAGTCACCATTGCGCGCATAAAAATCTTCGATAAGCGCACCTTCTCTAGGTATAGGAAATTTAAACACCTGATAATTAACCTCGGGATCAACGCCAAATGGGGCTCGCTTGCCTTCTTTGATAGCTTTCCAGTCAAGATCCAGAGATTTTGCCACAGCTTCTAACGGTTCACCGCTGTTAAGACGCTCGAGAATAACGGCTCTCAGTTCTTCAATTTTCTGCTGGGCAAGTGAGGCGGTAAGAGTTTCAGTAAGGTCCTCGGAAACCTCCTCCAGCGACTGTTGTCGCGGCGGGAAATCTTCCTGCAATCTAATAACAACGTAGTTATCATCACCCAGATCCAGCACCTCGCTGGCATACCCATCGTCCAGTACCTCTGGACTATAGGCGGCTTTGACCACCTGCGGCGAAGAGGCTATGTCAGCGCCACCATTTTCAGAAAAGGGCTCACTGGTCTGCGCCTGCAAGCCGAGGTCTTGGGCAACTTCTTGCAAGTTCTCGGCGTTAAAACTCAGTTCTTTTAACATCTCAAGCTTTTCCACCAACAGTTCTTCAGCGGATTCCTGTTGCAACTCTTGTGCAATGCGCTCTTTTTGAGCCTCAAACTCAAAGGTAGATTCCTGAACTTCCAGTAATTTTATCAAATGCACACCGGCATCAGTTTTTACTGGCGCTGATACCTGACCAACTTCGAGCTCAGCAAGTGCCTGCTCAAATGGTTCAGGGAAGGTATCTCCAGTGGTATAACCCAAATCACCACCATTCTCAGCTGAAGCCACATCTTCAGAATATTCTTTGGCCAACAGCGCAAAATCGGCATCCGCATCCAGTTTGCCCTGAATCTCTTGTATCAATTTATCAGGGGCATCGCCGAGAAGGATATGCGCGGCATGCAACGAGGAACTGGTCTGTGCAGACTCTGCCTCTTGATCAAACCTAGCTTGGATAGCTTCGTTAGTTACTTCCTGTGAGGCTATCAGCAAGTTGGGATTTAATTCTATATATTCAATCGCCACCTGTTTCTCAGTGGTATATTGGTCTTTGTTGTCGTCGTAATAGTCAGAGATGTCCTGTTGCGTAACTTCCACCTGATCGACAAAGGGTTGCAGTGGCACCCGAGTATAATCAAAATCTCGCTGCTGCTCGGTTAGTGCCGCCAAAGAGAACAGCTCCGTAGCAGTTATAAAACTTGAAGCCAAGACCGCCTGTGACAACTGTTGCACGAGAAATTGATCTTCTAGCATGCCAGTAAATTTTGAACTAGAGGCGTAACCCTGATTGCGGATTACAAAACGGTATTTGTTTTGATCAAACTGCCCATCGGTCTGGAACTGCTCTACATCGGCAATAAGCTCACTGACCAGACTGGGTGCAACAGCTAAATCCTGATCTTGCGAAGCCTGAACCAGCACTTCACGGGCAATTATTTGCTGAATAGCCTGAGGACGTAACTCTGCATCATCTAATAAAGTCTGATCCATCTCAGGATTTTGACTTAATATTCTGCTCTTTTCCCGCGCCACGGCCTGTCGGACTTCGCGCTCAGTTACCTTCTGACCATTGACCATCAGCGCCGCCTTAGAATCAGGCGTGCTTACAAAAAGAGCACCCGTGCCCGACAGTGCAAAGATAAGGCCTATAACTATAACAATGCCTAGGGCTACACCGCGTAGATTATTTCGTAAATTTTCTAACATTTGTATATTCCAAACTAAAAAAAGGCGCATTAGTATGCGCCTTTAAGTAACGGGACCCTTACTACTTACTAAGAGCAAACGCCCCGTTTGATTAATTCACAGAGTCTTTAAGAGCCTTACCCGCTTTAAAGCTTGGCACATTAGAAGCTTTAATTTGAATTTCAGCCCCTGTCTGAGGATTGCGTCCGGCGCGAGCAGCCCGGTGTTTGACAGAAAAAGTCCCGAAACCCACCAGTGACAATGAATCACCATTAGCCAATGTTTGTGTCACAGTATTGGTTACAGCATCCAGAGCTCGACCAGCATCAGCCTTTGAAAGGTCTGCAGATCCAGCAATAGCGTCGATTAGTTCAGATTTATTCACAGTGTTCCCCTTTTTTTTATGAAGTTAAATTTCCCGGATGTGAGACACCTAAAACCCAATTATCTATACCAATAGCGGCGCAGGGTGATCTCGCCCCAACTTTATACCAATAGCACTATGTCTGGTCAAGCTAACTTTTAAAAATATTTTTCTCTAAGCCTAGTGCGTACTTGGCCTGAGATCATCATCAGCGGATTTTTCTGCAGAACTACTGCGATTATAATCCTCTTCGCTAAGTGCTTGAGGACCGTTTTCAAGTGCTATTTCTAGCACTTCATCAATCCATTTTACCGGACATATCTCAAGATCATCTTTGATATTATCAGGAATTTCCTTTAAATCACTGGCATTGCCATGGGGGATAATGACGGTGCGAATACCACCGCGGTGAGCGGCCAGCAACTTCTCTTTTAGACCGCCTATTTTGAGTACCTGTCCACGCAGGGTTATTTCCCCAGTCATGGCGACCGTAGCTTTGACCGCAATACCGGTCAATACCGACACCAACGCTGTACACATGCCGACGCCAGCCGAAGGGCCATCTTTGGGCGTTGCCCCTTCAGGAACATGGATATGCAAGTCACTTTCCAGATAGAAGCCTTTGCGAATACCCAGCTGTTGCGAACGGCTTCTTACCACTGTTAGCGCCGCCTGAATAGACTCTTGCATAACATCCCCAAGAGACCCTGTTTTAATCACACTGCCCTTGCCGGGAATCACCGAGGCCTCTATGGTTAGCAACTCACCGCCAACCTGAGTCCAGGCCAGACCTGTTGCTTGACCCACCTGATTCTCAGCCTCAGCACGACCGTAATCATAGCGCCTTACGCCAAGCATATCCTCAAGACCAGCAGCATCGACAGCATTCTGTAATACAGTGTCCTCACGAACATGTTTGGTGACTGTTTTACGGCAAATTTTCGCGATATCACGCTCTAGACCACGCACACCGGCCTCTCTGGTGTAATAACGAACAATATCCCTGAGCGCATCATCACTGATGGTCAGTTCGTTGTCCTTTAATCCATTGGCCTTGCACTGTTTGGGGATCAGATACTTCTCGGCTATTTTGACTTTCTCGTCTTCCGTGTACCCAGGGATACGTATAACTTCCATACGATCCAGCAGTGGCTCGGGAATATTCATTGAGTTAGAGGTACAGATAAACATAACCTCTGAGAGGTCGTAGTCGACCTCGATATAATGGTCATTAAACGTGTGATTTTGCTCTGGATCTAACACTTCAAGTAACGCAGAGGCCGGATCACCTCGATGGTCCATGCCCATCTTGTCAATTTCATCCAGTAAAAACAGAGGATTCTTGGTCTTAATCTTGCTCAATTTCTGGATAATTTTACCCGGCAGAGAGCCGATATAGGTCCTGCGATGCCCGCGTATCTCAGCCTCATCGCGAACCCCACCCAAACTCATTCTCACAAATTTGCGCCCCGTGGCACGAGCAATGGACTCTCCCAATGAAGTCTTGCCCACACCGGGAGGCCCGACCAAGCAGAGAACTGGGCCCTTTAGCTTTTTAACGCGTTTTTGCACCGCTAAAAACTCGAGAATACGCTCTTTGACCTCTGCCAATCCATAATGGTCCTTATTAAGCGTCTCTTCGGCGTTTTCGAGGTTGTGCTTTACTCTGGTGCGCGTTTTCCACGGCACACCTATCATCCAATCTATATAGTTGCGCAGAATAGAGGCCTCTGCAGACATCGGCGACATCATTTTTAGCTTCGACATCTCCGATTTAGCTTTTTCCAATGCTGCCTTAGGCATACCAACTTGATTTATTTTGCTGTCTAGTTGCTCAAATTCAGAAACATCCTCATCGTCGCCAAGTTCTTTCTGGATAGCCTTAATCTGTTCATTCAGATAATATTCTCGCTGGCTCTTCTCCATCTGCTTTTTGACTCGTCCCCTGATGCGCTGCTCCACCTGAAATAGATCAATCTCCGATTCCATCAGGCTCATTAGGTGATCAAACCTATCGGCGAGGTTGGCAACTTCCAGAACCTCTTGCTTTTGCTCCAAGTTGAGCGTCATATGGGAAGCAATAGTATCTGCAAGGCGATCGCAGTCCTCAATTCCACTCACAGTGGTAACCACTTCTGGGGGTATTTTCTTACTTAGATTGACGTATTGCTCGAATAGCAACACAGCCGCACGAGACAGAACATCTGCCTCTTTTTCATCTGGCTCATCCTCTGCCAGATACTTGAATCCGGTGCGGAGAAACTCACCGCCCTCCACTGCGTCAACCAAACAGACTCGATGAGTCCCCTCGACTAACACTTTTAGCGTGCCATCTGGCAACTTGAGCATTTGCACAATAGTCGCAAGGGTCCCAACTTGATAAATATCATCGAGAGATGGATTGTCTTCGGAGGGGTCCTTTTGCGTTATCAGAACAACCTGCTTGCCTGAATCCATCGCATCTTCAAGGGCTAAAATAGATTTTTCACGCCCCACAAACAGCGGTACCACCATATGAGGATAAACAACAACGTCTCGCAACGGCAGGAGTGGGTAGGTAGCGTTTTTAGTGTCAATCTGGGAGCCCATTAGTTACCTCTTGTGGTTTGTCAGCGCTGCCGCTGTAACAAATTAATCCTGTGCGGCCTATCTCACTATATGGGGCCTTGCTCTGTAAAAACAACCTTTTGAGCAAAAAACACTCTATGGTGTGGCGTTGTTGCCAAAACAAAAAAGGCGACTATCGCCGCCTTTTACTACAGATCTTTTGAGGCTACCTTTTTGGCTTCTTTTTGCTCGTAGACTAGCAGCGGTTCATTCTCCCCATTAATGACCGAGCTGTCGACAACCACCTTGACAACATTGGACTCAGAGGGAATTTTATACATAGTCTCCAGAAGCACAGTTTCTAGGATCGAGCGCAAACCTCGGGCACCCGTCTTGCGCTCTATGGCTTTGTCCGCGACAACCTCTAGCGCGTCGGTACGCAAATCCAGCTCAACAGACTCCATATCAAATAAGGCCTTATACTGTTTAACCAGTGCATTCTTTGGTTCAACAAGTATGTTAATCAACGCCTCGCGATCTAACTCTAAGAGAGTGGCCACCACTGGCAACCGACCAATAAATTCTGGAATTAGACCGTACCCAATCAAATCACTGGGTTGCACATCGAGCAACGTCTCTCCCACCGACTTCTTAGTATCTTTGCTGTTAACCTGAGCACTAAAGCCAATACCACCTTTCTCTGAGCGATCGCGAATTACCTTCTCCAAACCGGCAAAGGCTCCGCCACAGACAAACAGAATATTGGATGTATCAACCTGCAGAAACTCTTGCTGCGGATGCTTGCGACCCCCCTGAGGAGGAACCGAGGCCACCGTGCCTTCAATCAGCTTCAGCAGCGCCTGTTGCACACCCTCTCCAGAGACATCTCTGGTGATTGATGGGTTGTCAGACTTGCGAGAGATTTTGTCTATCTCATCGATATAAACAATGCCGCGCTGGGCCTTGTCCACATCGTAGTCACATTTCTGCAGTAACTTTTGAATGATGTTTTCTACATCCTCTCCCACATAGCCCGCTTCAGTCAGCGTGGTGGCATCGGCAATGGTAAATGGAACATCCAACATTCTAGCCAGAGTTTCTGCAAGTAGCGTTTTACCACTGCCAGTAGGGCCTATCAGCAGGATATTGCTCTTACCCAATTCGACATCAGGCTTGTCCCCACCACCCATTTCACTAACCTGAAGTCGCTTGTAGTGGTTGTATACCGCCACCGAGAGAATCTTTTTCGCGCGCTCCTGACCAATAACGTATTCGTCAAGAATATCTTTGATCTCGGTGGGCACGGGCAACTGATCGCCAGAACTCTCTGAATCAACAACCTGCGCCTCTTCAGAAATAATATCGTTGCACAGGTCGACGCATTCATCACATATATAGACCGACGGACCCGCTATAAGCCGTCGAACTTCGTTCTGATTCTTGCCGCAGAAGGAGCAAAATAAAAGCTTTCCGCTATCGCCTAATGTGTCGTTATCACTCATCTCCGAAACCTATCTGGGAGTTAAAAACTATTAAAAACAGTGAGTTAAGGGTTCTTGCTAGTATTTCTATACAAAAGAGTAACTACCCTAATCCCGTTTGTCCAGCACCTCATCTACAAGACCGTACTCTTTAGATTCCCCAGCACTCATAAAATTGTCACGCTCGGTATCCTTCTCGACCCTGTCAACTGATTGGCCAGTGTGTTCAGCCATCAGCTTATTGAGTTGCCCTCTGATTTTGAGGATTTCTTGTGCCTGAATATGAATATCTGTCGCCTGACCCTGAGCACCACCACTGGGCTGGTGAATCATAGTTCGGGAGTTAGGCAAACAGTAACGCTTGCCTTTGGCACCAGCGGCAAGCAAAAAAGCACCCATGGATGCTGCCTGCCCAATGCACATAGTGCTCACATCTGACTTGATAAATTGCATGGTATCGTAAATTGATAGACCTGCAGTAACCGAACCTCCGGGAGAGTTGATGTAGAGGTGTATATCTTTGTCAGGATTTTCAGACTCTAGAAACAGCAGCTGGGCGACAACAAGATTGGCCATATGATCCTCAACCTGCCCAACCAAGAAAATAACTCTCTCTTTGAGCAGTCGCGAATAAATATCATAGGCTCTTTCACCGCGAGACGATTGCTCGACCACCATTGGCACCAGGCCGCTGGCCTGCACATCGATAGATTCAGAGGTGTTGTTTGAATATTGAAAAGTCATTGCGTCCTCTTATGGCTGATTTTATTTGCTAATTGCCTTTGCCGAACCGCTCAGTCCACTATACCACTTAGTATATTTAGTATACGCGAATTTATGGGCGTTAGATCTATCAAAAAATGCGAGCTGCGGACTAGGCCTCGGCTTCAGGGTCTGGTTTGACCGCATCTTCATAGCCCAACTTCTCCTCTTTGAGCTTGCACTTCGAAAGTACCAACTCAGTCACCTGATCCTCTAATACAACAGCTTCCACTGAACTTAAAAGTTCGGGCTTGCTGTAGTAGTAGTCTACCACCTCAGAAGGTTTCTCGTAGGTGGATGCAATCTCGTCGACGCGCACTCGCACCTGCTCCTCATCGGGCGTCAGAGACTCAACTTTGACAACCTCTGACACAATAACGCCCAATGCAGCCCTGCGCTCGGCTTTTGCTTTAAACATATCATCGGGCAACATATTTAAATCAAATTGCTGACCACCACCAAACTGCTGAACCATCTGTTGCTTCAGCTGACCAATCTCATTGGCTACCAAGACGCTGGGCAGCTCCACTTTATTGAGCTTAAACAACTGCTCCATCACACGGTTTTTAACCTTGGCGCGAATCGCATTGTTGAGCTCGCGCTGCATATTGGCCTCTACATCCTCACGGAACTTTTCTTCTCCGCCGGATTCAACGCCGTACAACTTAAAGAACTCATCATCCAATTTAGGCAGGGTTTTTACTGCCACGGAATTTATCTTGACGGCAAATTGAACCGCTTTACCCTTTAACTCTTCGGACTGATAGTCCTTGGGAAACTTGAGCTTAAGCACTTTTTCCTCGCCAGCACTCAGCCCCACCAATCCATCTTCGAAACCGGGTATCATACTGTTTGAGCCCAGAACTAAACTTTGACCCTCTGCCTTACCACCGGCAAATTCTTCACCCTTCTGGGTGCCGACATAATCCAGATTAACCTGATCGCCATCTTCCGCCGCTTTTTCTTCAATATCAAACGCCGCTTGCTGCTCTTGAAGCACAGAGATCATCTTCTCTAGATCCGCCTCTGTGACATCGGAGGCCGGTCGAGCGATAGAAATTTTTCTGAGATCGGCTAATTTGACCTCTGGATAGACTTCAAAGGTGGCCTTGTATTCAAGGTCTTGGCCGGGGTTATCTTTGATATCATCAATACGCGGCTGACCTACGGGTCGCAGGTCTTGCTCCTTTATCGCCTCATAGAAGCTGGAGTTGACCACTTCACCCAAAACTTCTTGGCGCACGCCCTTACCGTAGTATTGCTCAACCACCTTAAGCGGAACCTTTCCCTTCCGAAAGCCTTTAATGCTGGCCGTTTTGCTGGCCTTCTGCAACCGCTGCGATACCTCATTTTCAATTTTGTCGGCAGGTACGCCGATCTTTAACTGCCGTTCAAGACCTTTGCTCGACTCAATAGAAACCTGCATGGAATAACCTCTTGCAATATCAAGGAAGATGGAGAAACAGTCTGCAAAGCATCTCTGCAGAATCCAACTCAATAATTTTAATATAAAATATGGTGCGAGTGGAGAGACTCGAACTCTCACGGGTTGCCCCACTGGAACCTAAATCCAGCGCGTCTACCAATTCCGCCACACTCGCAAAATCTTTATTTTTTGGGTATCTAACCTATCTAGCGGCAGCTCTTAATAACTCGCTAAATTGGCCTCCCCAAAAAGGGCGTGAAGTTTGCCACAGAGCCCTGTATTCAGCAACCAAATAAATAGCCTTTTAATGCAAGTTTTGCATCTAAATCCAAAAAAACCATTTAACCACATCGAATCTGTCAATCAGAACCTGAAACAAACAACGGCACCGCGGTTAAAGCAATTTCTTCAACGCGGGCAACATCCGTGTAGATGCCGTCAATAAATAACTTGGCTATGCCGTGTAAGGTTCCCCAAAGCACCTGAGCTGTACGCAGTGGATTATCGCCCGATATTAGCCCCACGGCTTGCCATTGCCCAACCATCTCCACCTGCTGTTGAAATGAGGCGTAAGCGACCTCCCGCAGTTCCGCGGTGCATTTAGCCTGCTTCCAAATACAACGACCAAACATCAATTCATACTCCTCGGGATTTTCCACTGCGAAATGCACATAAGCACAGATATATTGCTGCAATTTCTGGCGCTCTGTTTGCTTGCTATCCTTATTTTGCTTGAGCATTTCCTGTTGTCGACGACGAAATCCCTGTGCGGCAATTGCGCAGAGTAAATCATTTTTATCCTTAAAATGATGGTAGGCGGCCGTGCGCGATACCCCGATCTTTTCCGCCAACTTGCGCAGCGACAAAGATTCAATCCCATGCTGGGTGATAAGGTCTTTAGCGGCAACCAGAAGAGTTTTGCGAAGATCGCCATGGTGATAATGAGAGCGGGCAGCCTGTGCAGTGATTGATTCTGTCATAGGGGCAATATATCAACTGATCTTGACAGTGTCAAAATATTGCCGTAATCTTTGACTCTGTGATAGCAATTAAGCAACGGAGGCTTTTGTGAGCAACTCATACTTTTCAGACCTAGAGGCATTTAAAGTAAACCTAGACGACAACGGGGTTGCCGAAATCTGCCTGAAGCGCGATCGGGCGCTGAATACTATGAATAATGCTTTTTGGAGCGAACTGCCCAAGATCATTGGCAATATCGACAAATTAGGAACGGTTCGGGCAGTGATTCTCAGCTCCTCCGGCAAACATTTTACCGCCGGTATGGATTTGGAGATTCTCAAATCCATAAATATTGATAAAGCTATTGAGACGGCGAGCCAGGCCGAAAAAACTCGTCGTTTAATAATAGAGCTTCAGCAAATATTTACCCAATTGGAAAGCATCCGCATGCCGGTCATCTCGGCGATTCAAGGTGCCTGTATAGGCGGTGGCGTCGACATGGTCTGCGCTACCGATATGCGCTACTGTACCAGTGATGCCTTCTTTACCATTAAAGAAACTGCTCTAGGTATGACTGCAGACCTAGGCACATTACAGCGCATACAACGCCTAATACCTTCAGGACTAGCGCGAGAGCTAGCCTATACAAGCCGGCGCATGAATGCGCAGGAGGCCCTGTCCAGCGGTTTTGTCAATCAGGTTTATGACAGTCAGGAACAGATGCTTGAAGCAGTGAGATCCATTGCTAAAACTATAGCTGCACAGAGCCCTATGGCCGTGCATGGCACTAAAGAAATGCTCAACTACAGCCGCGACCACTCGGTGGCCGATAGCCTAAATTTTATGGCCACTTGGCAGGCGGGAATGCTGCACAGCACAGAGGTTTATGAAGCCATGCAGGCCGCTGCGCAAAAAAGAGACCCAATCTTCGATGATCTTCATCCGTAACTGGCGTCGCCAACTTTTACTCGCAAAATAAAGGATCAAGGAGAGAAACCTATGCCGCAAGCCACCTACCCCCATTTACTGGCTCCACTGGATTTGGGATTTACCCAATTAAAAAATCGCGTACTGATGGGCTCTATGCACACTGGGCTCGAAGAAGCTGAAAATGGACATGAGCGCATGGCCGCTTTTTTCGCAGAGCGAGCAAAGGGCGACGTGGGGCTAATCGTTACCGGCGGCGTTGGTCCAAATTCAGAGGGCGGAACACATGCTGCCACCAAAAAGCTGGAGACCGATCAGGATATCGCCGACCACAAGAAAGTTACCGATGCAGTGCATGCCCATGATTGTAAAATTTGCCTACAGATTCTGCATACGGGTCGCTACGCCTACTCGCCCGACCTTGTGGCACCCTCAGCGGTTAAAGCGCCCATCAACCCCTTTGTGCCCAAAGCACTCAATGAAGAAGAAATTCAAAAACAAATCGATGATTTTGTAACCACTGCAGCGCAGGCCCAAAAAGCCGGATACGACGGTGTCGAAATTATGGGTTCAGAGGGCTATTTTTTAAATCAATTTATCGCCGCAAGAACTAATCGACGCGATGATCAATGGGGTGGCAGCTACCAGAACCGTATGCGCCTTCCCGTTGAGGTAGTCAGCCGTGTGCGCAAAGCTGTGGGTGAGCAATTTATTATTATATATAGACTGTCGATGCTGGATTTAGTGGAGGGAGGCAGCTCTGCAGACGAGGTTATACAGCTAGGCAAAGCCATTGAAAAAGCCGGCGCCACCATTATCAATACGGGGATTGGTTGGCACGAGGCACAGATCCCCACTATTGCCACCAAGGTGCCAAGAGCGGCATTTACCTGGGTGACGGCAAGATTCAAAAAAGAACTCTCAGTACCTGTTATCACATCAAACCGGATCAATACCCCAGAGGTTGCTGAGCAGGTATTGGCCAGAGGTGATGCAGATATGGTATCCATGGCGCGGCCATTTTTGGCCGATGCCGACTTTGTACTTAAAGCCCAACAGGGCCGTGCAGATGAAATAAATACCTGTATTGGCTGCAATCAGGCCTGTTTGGATCATGTGTTTAAAGGGGCAGTGGCCAGCTGCCTAGTCAACCCGCGCGCCTGTCACGAAACAGAACTACTTATTGAACCCACCACGGCACCCAAAAACATTGCCGTGGTGGGCGCTGGGCCAGCTGGGCTAGCGGCGGCCACCACCGCTGCCTCTAGAGGGCATAATGTAACCCTCTTCGATGGCGCCAGTGAAATTGGCGGCCAATTCAATATTGCCAAGCAGATCCCGGGCAAAGAGGAGTTCTATGAGACCCTTCGTTACTACAGAAAGCAACTGGAATTAAATAATGTAACCCTGCAATTAAATCGTCGCGTCACCTCCACGCAACTCAATAACGCCGGCTTTGACGAGGTCATAGTCGCTACCGGCATTACCCCGAGAAAACCAGCTATTGAAGGTATTGAGCATCCGAGCGTGCTGAACTATATCGATGTTATTGCCGATAAAAAGCCACTGGGTAACAAAGTTGCCATTATTGGTGCAGGTGGCATTGGCTTTGATACCGCCGAATACATCACTCACAGCGGTGAGTCCACCAGCCAAAGCATTCCCGCCTTTATGAAGGAATGGGGTATAGATATGTCGTTAACTGCCCGCTCTGGTATCGAGGGGGTTACCCCGCAGCCTCAACCCTCTCCAAGGGAGGTGTACCTGCTGCAACGCAAAACATCCAAGGTTGGCTCAGGGCTTGGAAAAACTACCGGCTGGATTCACAGAGCCGGCCTCGCCAAGAAAAATGTGCGCATGATGCCGGGCTGCGATTATCAACGTATTGATGATGATGGCCTGCATCTGAAGGTAGGCGACGAATCCATGCTGCTCAAGGTTGACAACATCATTATTTGCGCAGGTCAAGATCCGCTTCGGGAAATCGTTGCAGGTCTTAAAATTCCCCACCATTTAATCGGTGGTGCCGATGTGGCCGCAGAGCTTGATGCAAAGAGCGCCATTGATCAGGGCACTAGACTAGCCGCAGCCCTCTAAGGGAGACTGCCCGAGCAATTGGAATTGACCGGTTTTTTCTGCCTATTTGAAATTCAAACCTTGCATCAGCAACAGAATACTCCCATTATTGCCGCCTTAAATTCGATTGCATATTGAATATAACTATAGCCGTCCAAAGGAGCATAAGCACCGTGTCCCAATCTTTCACCAAGATGGAATTTCGCCAAGCTCTGGGCAGTTTTGCAACCGGCGTTACCATTATTACCACATTGGGAAAAGGCGGCCAGAAAGTGGGCATGACAGCCAATAGCTTTAACTCGGTCTCCCTCGACCCGCCATTGGTCCTCTGGAGTTTGGGCAGAGACACTAACTGTTTTGATGACTTTATCGCCGCTGAGTCATTTGCTATTCATGTGCTGGCATCAGATCAACAGGATCTATCTGAGTCCTTTGCCAAAATCGGAAAAGACCGATTTTTAGGCATCGAATGCTCGGAAGGCCTGTCGGGAATACCTATTCTGCCGCACTACAGCGCCTGTTTTCAGTGCACCATGGAGCAACAGTACGATGGTGGAGATCATGTTATTATCACCGGAAAGATAGTCAACTTCACTGACAACAAGCACTCGCCACTGCTATTTCATCGGGGACAGTACCAAGCTCTATAACCCCTTAACCGCTTGTTACAGCTCATGGGCTCAAGGGGTATTTCAAACTGGCTACAGCTTTGCGGCCAAGCTGACTATAATAGCGACTTTCCAACCATTGCGAGAGCTACCCTGTGACCTTATTTCGTCCATGCATCGATCTTCATCAGGGCAAGGTAAAACAGATTGTCGGCGGTAGCCTTAATGATGCGGGCGCTGAGACTAACTTTATCAGCGATCACAATGCCGCCCACTACGCCGATCTATATCGCCAAAACGATCTCAGAGGCGGGCATATTATTTCCCTAGGGCCCAATAATCAGCAACAGGCTTTTAAAGCACTGGCTGCCTATCCCAATGGACTGCAGTACGGCGGCGGTGTCAATCCTGAAAACGCTACTGAATTCTTAGTCGCGGGAGCCTCCCATATTATTGTCACTTCTTATCTCTTTGAAAATGGTCAGTTCTCTTGGCCGCGGCTGGAGGCTATTAAATCCGCCGTTGGTGCCGACAAGCTAGTTCTGGATCTAAGCTGTCGTAAAACTGCAGATGGCTGGATGATCGCCACCGACCGCTGGCAGACCATTACTAACACTCCGATCAATCAACAGACGATTTCTGAACTAGAAAACCACTGCGCAGAGTTTTTAGTCCATGCCGCCGATGTCGAAGGTCTTCAGGCTGGGATTGATCAGGATCTAGTCAGTCTTTTAAGCAACTGTTGCACCCTGCCCTGCACCTATGCCGGAGGAGCTAGGTCAGTTGAGGATCTGCAACTGGTGCAGTCACTTGCAAATGGTCGTGTGGATCTAACCATTGGCAGTGCGTTGGATATCTTTGGCGGGACTGGTGTCACACTGGAGGAATGCCTGAACTGGAATAACCAACACCCACAAATACCGGTTTAAAAAAACCTATCTATTTGCGATCTGGAGAACCCAAATAATGGAAAAAATCACGCTATCTGCCAGCCTTTCCGTTTCTCGCATTGCCTATGGGATGTGGAGATTGACAGATGATGCAGATACATCGGCTAAACATATCCAAGCCAAAATTGAAGCCTGTCTAGAGCAGGGTATCACCACCTTTGATCAAGCCGATATTTACGGTGGTTACAGCGCCGAATCCCTGTTGGGTACGGCATTAAAACAGGCGCCCGCCCTCAGAGATCAGATGGAGATTATTAGCAAATGCAATATAGTGGCGCCAACTGGGATACATAGCGACAAAAGGATTAAACACTACGACACATCGCCGCCATATATTACCCAAGCAGTGGAGCGCTCACTGCAACATATGGCTATAGACTCTATCGACTTGCTACTGCTACACCGCCCAGATCCATTAATGGATGCAGATAAAACCGGCAACGCGCTCGACGCCCTTATCGAAAGCGGAAAAGTAAAAAATATCGGTGTTTCAAATTTCCGCCCTCGGGATATTGACCTCCTACAGTCGCGCGTAAAAAGCCCGATCGCAACCAACCAAATCGAAATTAGCCTGCTAGAAAATTCCGCGCTGACTAATGGCGACCTAGCCTATTTGCAACAACACAGAATCGCACCCATGGCTTGGTCTCCTTTGGCAGGTGGGCGGCTCTTCCAAGACCCCCGCTCGCCACTTACCGCAAAGCTGACAGAAATAGCAGCGACATTTGCTGTTGATCCCGCATCGATTGCAATTGCCTGGCTACTAAAACATCCCGCCAATATTTTGCCGGTGATGGGCAGCAATAACATTAACCGAATAAAACAGTTTTCCGAGGCCCTGAGAGTGGACCTTGATCGTCAGTCTTGGTTTGAACTTTTCGAAGCGGCAAAGGGTCAGCCAGTTCCCTAATCCCAAAGTTGCCTGAATTCCAAAGTTGCCTGAATTCCAACATGCAGACCATAAACTGTATTCACAGTGCCATATAGATAAATATGCTATGTATTTTTAAAGGCGAAATAATTTGACTGAGAGGATTGCATAAGATAACTTATTTTCCGATAGATATTGAGGGTTATCTTTTAGGTGCTTGCAATGCGATTAGTCTCCAGAATCGCGGTAATCAACATCCTTATCGAGAGCACTTAAGGCCAAATCTATATGATGCGACCACAGTCTGCTAGCTGATGGTTCCTGTAGGGAGAGATATACATAGGGAAATAACTTCGCAAAAATACATTACTAAATTAGAAACCATACTAGGGGGATATTCCGTGAGGACTTATATTAACACTACGATAATAACGCTATTCTTATTCTTAATTGCTGGCTGCGATGGTGGCACAGGTATTGAAAAAGCAGAAAGCGATGGATTTATTAAAGATCAGCAACTGCCCTTCGCAATGATTGGTGCTATTGACGGCTATAGTGGTACATGGGAAGGTGAAAGCGTTAAATTGTATACCTATGAAAGTTCGGAAAAGGTGAGTAGAGCGTTCTTTGAATCCTCGTTATCTGATGATAAACAGGTTTGTATCAATCAAAATATAGTTATGATTGCGCCTAAAGGTAATAGCAAAGCCTGTGAAGCGTTGCAGAATTTATAAGTTAGTATTCATTAAATATTAACCTAATCGAGTGCGGTTAGGTTAATCACCCCATTATTGTTAATAACACTAGTCTTGTCTTTAATTTCTAGCTGCAACAAACAGCCCCTCTGGGCTTTTCACCCTCTTACGCACAAAATAGCCTCCTAAAAGGAGGCTATTTTTGTAAGCCTTTGGCATGTCATGGGGATATTTTAGTTGATTTCCTTAATAGCCATGATAATGGTCGCTGATATTTTGCAGAACTATATAAATATATCTAGCCCTGTAAAAACTAGCATTACCCTCAAAATCAATTTTGAGCGAGCATCCAACTCCTCATAGGCTTTTTTAAGCTTTTCAATTTCCTCTTTTGCATCATCACCGCCGGATTTTATTTTTTCTTTTCCAGCGTCTACAGCTGAAGCAAAAGCAACACCAGCTCCTGATAGCCCAAGGTATTTAAGAAATTTTCTTCGTGACAAAACTTTTTCGTCCATACAATGCATCCCAAATTATCAGCCCATCGCTTGCCATAAAACCAAAATTCCTTGTGGAAAATTATTATCGCATTTGATCAAGGATAGCAGTTTACACCATTGATTTTGCTTGGCTATACGCTATTGGATTAATAAAGACACTCGCCGGACACTAGGGCATGGAACCGTATATAGTGAACGCCCCATGCCTTAGATTACTACCCCCCCCCGATCGCTGTGGGGAAATTGCAGGGATCTTGACAATGATATGTTGTGGATAGATTGCTGAAGTCCTTAAAAATCCTGCATTATTTAGTTAACTCGACTAAAACTAGTGATTTGGTCAACCTGTGAAATTCATCTGGTTTATGTAAAGATATATAACCCAACCATTCATGAGGTGTTCAATGTTTCATACTCCTGATCGATCGGATCTTGTGCCCAATTTTAGACCAACGGATGAAAATGATGTGGTTGACGTAGGGTGGTGTATTGGCGTTCTCTCAGACGGGAGACCTTACCGAGCAGAGTATTGGGTTCAAGAGCAATTAACCTTAGTAACATTTTTATTCTCTACTTCTGGGATAGAAAACTATTCTGATGAGCAACACTCTCACTTAATAGAGACAGAGAATCTTATAGAATTTCGAGGTGATAAACGCGAGGTGGGATCAATGGTAATAAAAGATGCCAGCGATAATGAAATGTGGTCTATAACATTCTGTATTCGAGACCCATATGAAACTTATCTGGACACTAATCTAAAATTCAACAATATCATGGACTTAACTTCATTTGGGATATGGAAGACAAAAAGGAAGAGTAGAAAGCAAAGCCTAAGCCATGGAACCAGCTATATCGACCGCCCCCATCGTCAGATGCCTACCCCCCCTTCTAACTAACATTTACTAATTTTTTGAGAAACAGACAGCCAAGTGGTGACTCAAGTGGTGACTCATAGATATATAACAAGAAATAAATAAAAAACCTCTGTGAAAACAGAGAGTTAATCATACTTTTTGGCGGAGAAGGAGGGATTCGAACCCTCGATACGCTATTAACGCATACACACTTTCCAGGCGTGCGCCTTCAGCCGCTCAGCCATCCCTCCGTATAAAAAATCCAGCGTTCAAATAACCATTTTTTGGATTGAAGCAGCTAGTTTTTAAGGGCAGAAACTGTACACAAACAGTTTGT
>JANXGQ010000097.1 GCA_024959305.1 Porticoccaceae bacterium
CTAGGTTGTTTGGCTTGCGGCGGCGCTGATAGCGCTTTAAAACCTGTAGTTCGCCTAGATCCATCTTTTTGGAACGGGCATTGGCAATTTCTTCCACCAACACCTGTGCATCGGCAAACCCCAGATTGACGCCCTGCCCCGCCAGTGGGTGAATGCTGTGGGCAGCATCCCCTAAAAGCGCTACTCTGGGCATTACATAGTCAGCAGCATGGCGCTGACGCAGGGGAATTAAAAAACGCTTGTCCACCCCCAGCACCTGACCCAGACAGAGTTCACTGGCCCTTGATAATTGCTGGCAAAAATCCTTGTCACTCAGTGCCATAAGCCGCTCCGCCTCTTCGGTATCCTGAGACCAGACAATGGAACAGCGCTGCAAATCCCCATTATCGTTTAAGGGCAACAATGCCAGCGGGCCGGTGGGCATAAAACGCTGCCATGCGGTCTGCTGGTTGGGGCGTTCGGTGGCGATGGTGGTGACTATGGCCTGCTGATCGTAATTCCATTCCTTGGTGACAAATTGAAAATGCTGGCGAATCCCCGAGTTGGCACCATCGGCAGCGATTAGCAAGGGGGCCGATATACTTGCATGGTTGTCGAGGCTTAGGGTTACAGCGTCCGCTTCCATTGCATAGGTAACAACGCTGGCCGGGCAATATAAATCAATGGCTGACAGCTGCTCAATCTGCGCCATTAGGGACGAGGTAAGCGCAGAGTTTTCGACTATATAGCCGAGATTGGGCCGATGAACATCGCGGCAGTCAAAGCTAATTCTGCCTGTGCCCTCTGCATCCCAAACCTGCATGGCCCTGTAGGGGGAAACCCGTTTCGCAACAACCTCTTCCCAAACGCCGCAGTGCTTTAATAGGACTTTAGATTTTTCAGTTATGGCTGCTACTCGGGGATCAAACTGGCTGGGGTTAAATGGCTGTGGCGATTGTGATTCGACCAGCGCAATCCTCAGGGGTGTGGCCTTATGCTTTTCGCCAATCTGCGCCAGTAGGCACGCGGCGGCGGCTCCGACCATGCCGGCGCCGACAATAATGGCATCATAGTGTGCGCTTTTAGCTTTGACCATAATCAACCTCTGAATTGTCCAGACCCATACCAAAACGCGCAAAGTGGTTACGCAGTGGAGGAATTAGATCCATCATAAGAAGACCAGAATTGCGACCCAGCGCGGCCAGAGAGGAGGACAGTCCAAATAGTCTGGGTAAGTTGTCACTGAAAATTAGCCTGTCGCGTTGATCTGCGGACTGTTGGCGCTGGTACTGTTGCAAATGATTTAGAGACCCTATATCAGCACCCTCAGGTAAATCCGCAAAACTCTTGGCAAGAGCCGCCACATCGCGCATAGATAGGTTAAATCCCTGTCCGGCTACCGGATGCAGGCTATGGGCCGCATTGCCAACCACCACTAGCCGTCGACGCACCTGTTCCTCTGTGGTGGTGAGGGCCAATGGATAAGAAACCCTGTCGCCAACCCCGATAAACTGTCCCAATCTATGGCCAAATCGCTCCTGTAGTCTGCTCAGAAAATCCTCGTCGTCAGCTGCCATTAGCGATTCCGCCAAGTCACTGGGTTGAGTCCAAACCAGTGCACTGCGCGGGCGATTTTGGAAGTCGCCAAGGGGCAATAGCGCCATGGGGCCCCAATCGGTAAAGCGCTCATAGGCAATGCCATTATGGGGCTTTTCTAAACTGATATTGGCGACAATTCCACTGTCTCCATAGGATTTTTTATGCTGTTGAATGCCCAGCTTTTGCGCTGAAGAGGAATCCACCCCGTCGGCAATAATCAGTAATTTGCTATTAATTTGGCTAGCACCCTGCTGGCTATTAATGGACAGCCGCATAGATGATGCCAAGGCTTTGATAGCAGTGACTTCAGCTGCACCGCGAATATGGATATCTGTGTTGGCAACAGTCTCTAATAAAACCGACCCCAGCCGGTTGTTTTCCACCACATAGCCCAGCGCCTCGACGCCAGCTTCCTGTGCCTGAATGCGGGTGAGCCCAAAGTGCCCCCGATCACTGACATGGATGCTAGAAATAGCCGAAGCACAGCGCTGAAGTTGCGACCAGATACCCAGAGATTGGAAAATTTTGCGACTGCTCCAAGATAGGGCCGTGGATCGAGCATCAAAGCTGGGGCTGTACTCGGGAAGCGCCGCCGCATCCATTGGCTGAGATTCCAAAACCACAATTTTCCAACGTTTTTGCTGCGCTAATAACAGCGCCAAACTGATACCCACCATGCCGCCACCAATAATGGCAATGTCGTAGTTATCATTGGGATGGGATGGGTCGCTCATGCCATTAATTGCTCTATTTGCTGGCGCTCTCTGGGTACAGCATCAGTAAGAATTTCATAGCCATTTTTGGTGACCAATAGATCATCTTCAATACGCACCCCTATACCATGCCACTTTTCGTCTACATTACCATTGTTTGGCGCTATATAAATACCGGGTTCAACGGTCAATACCATCCCCGGCTCATAAACTCGCCAGCGGTTATCAATCTTGTAGTCGCCCACATCGTGGACATCCATACCCAACCAATGACTGACATTGTGCATATAGAAATCTCGGTACGCTCCCTGAGCGATCAATTCGTCTACATCGCCATTGAGAATCCCCAAGTCTACTAAGCCCTGAGTAATGACACCCATTGCGGCCCGATTGGCGAGATCGTAAGCCAACCCCGGGGCAATTTTCTGCATGGCCGCCGCCTGTGCAGCCAGCACAATATCGTAAATAGCCGCCTGACAGGCGGTAAACTTACCATTGACCGGAAAGGTGCGGGTAATATCCGCCGCATAGTTTTGATATTCACAGCCTGCATCTATAAGCACTAAATCCCCAGATCTAAGCTTCGTGCGGTTTTCAATATAATGCAGAATACAGGCATTTTTACCGCCGCCAACAATACTGGTATAGGCGGGTCCAGTGGCTGCAGATATCATAAATTCATGTTCAATTTCAGCCTGTAAGTGAAACTCATCGAGGCCGGGGCGGCATTTTTGCATGGCTCTGCAATGAGCGCGAGCCGAGATATCTCCCGCTTTGCGCAGCAATTTTATCTCTGCCGCAGATTTAATCAGACGCATCTCGCCAAGCAGATGCTCAAGGTCTATAAACTCACCGAGAGATTGACCGTCACTACCCTTTTTGTCGCGAATATCATCGACCCAGGTTATCAGCTGTCTGTCGAATTTTTTATCTTTACCAATGGAATAATAGACGCGGTTTTTACCCTCGAGTAGACCGGGCAGAATATCGTCGATATCATCGATTGGAAACGCGTCGTCAGCGCCAAAGTTATGCACTGCGCCATTGGGACCCTGACGGTATCCATCCCATGTTTCTCGCAGCGGATCTTTGTCTCGACAGAAAAATACAAACTCTCCCTGTTGGCGGTTGGGAATTAATAACAGCACCGCATCGGGCTCGGGAAATCCACACAGATAGCTTAGGTTGGTGCTCTGTTTAAATGGATACAGTGTATTTTTGGAACGGACCCTTTCAGGAGCAGCGGCAATAACCGCGATGCTGTTATCCTCCATCATAGCCATTAGATCGCGGCGCCTAGCGACGTACTCTCTATTCGAAATCATTGCATACTGAACCCGTTACTATAACCCTTAGTGGATCGTTGGCCCCACCTCTGAGTCGACCTCCAGATCCAGATCTGAGAATACAAGTTGCACGGCAATGCGGATATATTCGATCAATTCTAGATAGTCGCGCTCACCGTCTTCACTCACTTCAAAATCAGCCGAAATTTGACCTATGGCGGCGATATCTTCCAGCGCTTCCCTGCCATCAGAGGATACTTCAAACTCTGCGCCCATACCCTCACCCACACCAGAGATATAGTTGCTACACCATTCCCCCACGGCCATCAACCGTTCAGATAGGGGAAGCTCATCGTCTGGCAGTAGGGGCTGAAAAATAAAACTGATATCCTGAAGGTTACTCAAGGAAGATTCATAAAATGTTTCCAGAGAATTATGGGCAGTCTCGGCAGTATCTCCTTCCAACCCCAGCCACTGAGTCGAGCTATTCACTAGATTTTCCATCTGTACCGCGCCACAACTCAATCGACCGCAGAGAAAGCCATGAAACCCAGATGGACTGGCCTTGATATTTAACTGGTAAAAAAGATCTTCCAACTGTTCAAACGTCACCGTACTACCTCTCAATGTTTGGGGCATCCTACCATTCCTGAATAGCCAACGCATCTATTAACCTAGTGATCAAATAGGTGCTGCAACGCCATTTTCTCGTCGACCCCTAAAACCTGCTTAATTTGTGAAATTATTTGGTTTTAGAAGCCTAGAATTGACCGAACCGGCCGCAATGCCTATAGTAGGCCATTCTGTTGAACCTGTTAATATTACAAGCCTGCGCCAATGACTGATACAGATAAATTTGAACAAAAGCTGGACCAATTAATTGACACCTGCCAGCAGCTAAAGCGTGAAAATGCCGCACTTCGCAAGCGCGAGGCGGGGCTTGTCGGTGAGCGCGGGGCACTGCTGGAACAAAATGAAATGACACGCAAGAAAATCAAAACCATGATTAGTCGGCTACGCAGCCTGAGTGCAGAGTAAATCCCATGTCTAGCGTATCCTTGCAAATTCGCATTCTCGACAAAGAATATCAGGTCAATTGCCAGCCCGATGAGCGAGAGGCCCTCGAGCGCTCCGCTCAGCTTCTGAACGAAAAAATGGAAGAGATCCGCGGTGGCTCACATATTATTGGCCTGGAGCGCATAGCGGTTATGGCGGCACTCAACTTGGCTAACGATTTAATCCGCGCTGAGCAATCTTCGCAGCAGCATTCGCTGGCCTCCGATCTATTGCAATCTATGGACTCAAAGCTCAATTCGGCACTTGCAGACTTAACCAATTAATTCCCCGATCTCAACGGCTGAAATAGTTAACCTAAAACTCCTATTTTCGCCCTAGGCTCTGTTATACTGGGAGCATCCTGGGGTGTTCGCCAGTTGAGAAGTCCCTGAGCCGATACTTATTATCTGGCTGCTCTCCGTCAACAATGTTGTGCAATTCCGTGCGTCGGAACGCCTGATTTGTTGCGAGGGTCGCCACCTTGAACTTTTCGGTTCGAGGCCACATTGACAGCGGCACTCTGGGGTTTTCTTTGCGCAAGATATAAGCCTATGAATGGTGACAAAACACGAAATCAGCTGCGTGCGAAACGACGCTCGCTGGCGCCGGATCAGCAGCGCCACTGCTCTGATCAGATTACTTCAATTCTGACTAGACAGGTTTTTTTTCTCCGCGCTAAGCGAGTTGGCATCTATCTGGCCAACGATGGAGAAATAGACCCTTCACCGATTGTGGATATCTGCCTGAAATCAGCCAAAAGCTGTTATCTGCCAGTGCTTCATCCCCTAAAGATCAAGCGCCTGCACTTCGCAAAATATCATCGGCAAACTGATCTGGTTGCCAACCGCTACGGCATCCCCGAACCCAATTTAAAAAACTCAACACTGGCACCAGCTTGGAGTTTGGATATTATGCTGATGCCACTGGTGGGCTTTGATCGAAACGGCAACCGCATGGGTATGGGTGGCGGCTACTACGATCGCACCCTAGCCTTTATGGCCGCGGGGAAGAACCCAGCCCCCAAACTGGTGGGATTGGCCCACAACTGTCAAGAATTGAGCTCGATTGCTAGTCAAGACTGGGATATCCCCCTTAACTACATCATCACGGAAAGAGAGATCATATGCGCCAAACCAAGATAATCTGCACCATAGGACCCGCCACCGATTCTATTGAAATGCTAGAAAGGTTGGCCGACGCCGGCATGAATGTGGCACGACTTAATATGTCCCATGGTGATCACGGCTCCCACGCCAAGGTTATTCAGTCTATTCACCAGTTAAACAAAACGCGCAACCATCCCATTGCCATTCTACTGGATACTCAGGGCCCGGAAATTCGCACCGGTGATAGGGCCGAAAATCTGCATCTTCACGAGGGTGATACTATTTCCATTGTTGCGCGCGGCGCTGAGGATGTTGAGTCATCTTCCATCCATATTAACTACGACGATTTAATCAATGATGTGGATGTGGGCGATATCATCACTGTGGACAATGGACTGATAAACCTTCAGGTACTCAGCAAGCAAGACCGGATAATGAAGGTCAAAGTGATTGATGGCGGTCTGCTTAAAAGCAAACGCCACGTCAACCTGCCGGGCATTCGCGTCAACCTGCCCGCCATTACCGATAAGGATCGCCGAGATATTGAATTTGGCGTTGAGCAAGGCGTGGACTTTATCGCTTTGTCTTTTGTCCGTCAGGCTGAGGATATTCGTCAACTTCACCAGTTACTGGGCGACAAATCTGAACAGGTCAAGGTGATTGCCAAGCTGGAAGATCAGGAGGCCATTACCAATATGGAAGAGATCATCCATGCGGCCGACGGCATTATGGTGGCGCGCGGTGATCTGGGTGTAGAAATACCTCTGGAGGTGTTGCCGCGTATACAGCGCCGTATTATTCGCACCTGCGCAGAGAGGGGTAAGCGAGTGATAGTCGCCACCCATATGCTGGAGTCTATGATCGAGAATCCGATTCCCACCCGCGCCGAAGTGACCGATGTTGCCAACGCAGTGTATGAAGAGGCCGATTCGATTATGTTGTCTGGTGAAACCACTGTAGGCAAGTACCCAGTAAAATGCGTGGAAATACTGGATCGTATCGCGCGATCCACTGAAAAAGGTCGTGGTTTGCGCTTTACCGATAATCTTATGGTGGCAAGCGACAAGCAACATATTGCCAAAGCAGCGGTTGATCTAGCCACCTCGATCTCAGCCAAAGCCATTATTGTTCCTACTCGCCGCGGGCGCATGGCCAATCGAGTCACCAACTGCCATCCCGACTCTATTATCTGCGCCTTTACCGACAGCAGTGTTACCAGACGGCAACTGGTTCTCAACCGCAATGTGCTCAGCTACCAGATTGATTTTGATAAAGATCCAGAAAAAACCCTTGCCGCCGCCGCCAATATAATGATCCAACGCGATGAGTTTTCTCCAGATGATCAGGTGGTGGTTATTTCCGATGCACTGGCGGGCTCGGGTTTTGAGGCCCTTGAGATTCGTAAAATCGCCGATTTACTCTAATCCGGATTTTTCGTGAAAAATACGAGCTAACTCAAAAAGAACTGATAAGCCGGATTATCGGTCTCATCGGCGTATCTGTAACCCAGATTATCTAAAAAGGTCTTTAGTTCTCGGCGGTCCTTTTTAGATACCTGCAAACCCACCAACACCCTGCCAAAAGCAGAGCCGTGGTTGCGGTAGTGGAACATAGAAATATTAAAGCGCCCACCCAACTGCACCAAGAAATTCAGCAGGGCTCCGGGGCGTTCTGGAAACTCAAATCGAAATACCTGTTCTTCCGCCACCTGCAGCGAGCGGCCTCCTACCATATGACGAATATGTAATTTGGCCATCTCATTGTCAGTCATATCCGATACCGAATATCCCTTGCCTTGCAGTTCCTCCACCAGTTGATAGCGGTCCTTATCACTGCTAACCTGCACACCGACAAAGATATGAGCTTGCTGTGTATCGCTGTATCTGTAGTTAAACTCAGAAATACTATGCCTGCCCAAAACACTGCAAAAGGACTGGAAACTGCCGGGCTTTTCATCGATGGTTACCGCCAGCACAGCCTCGCGTTTCTCGCCAATTTCGGTGCGCTCTGAAATATAGCGCAAGCGATCAAAATCAATATTTGCACCAGATTGCACGGATAATAGCGTCTGCTTTTGCACGCCATGCATTTCCACATATTTCTTTAATCCCGCTGTCCCCAAGGCGCCAGAGGGCTCACAGATAGCGCGAGTGTCATTGTAAACGTCCTTGATGGCGGCGCAGATTTCATCGGTGGTCACCGTGATCACCTCGTCCACCAGATCTTTTAATAGCCTAAAGGTCTCTTTACCAATTTGCGCCACCGCTGTGCCATCGGCAAAGATACCCACCTCTTTCAGGCGCACTCTGCGACCCGCTTTAATGGCCGCATCAAGACAGGCCGCATCATCGGACTCCACGGCAATAATTTTGATCTCTGGCCTTAACTGCTTGACATAGGCAGCTATACCCGCGCAAAGACCACCCCCGCCCACAGCGATAAAAATTGCGTCGAGATCGCCGGGTAGCTGGCGCAAAATCTCCATACCAATAGTGCCCTGCCCAGCAATCACATCTGGATCATCAAAGGGATGGATATAGGTCAGTCCTCGCTCGGCGACTAGCTGGTCGGCGTGGGCTGCCGCGGCATCGTAATCGTCGCCTACCAAAACTACCTCAGCACCCCGAGAGCGAACCGCATCAACTTTGATGCGAGGCGTGGTTCGAGGCATCACAATGGTCGCGCTCACACCCATTTTCTTGGCCGCCAGTGCCAGCCCCTGAGCATGATTGCCCGCCGAGGCTGCGACCACCCCAGTCGCCAATTGCTGCTTAGAGAGATGGCGCAGTTTGTTATAGGCGCCGCGCAACTTAAATGAGAACACCGGTTGCAAATCTTCGCGCTTTAGAAGCACAGTGTTGTTTAAACGCTGAGACAGCAGGGGCGCCTGATCCACTGGCGTTTCAACTGCCAAGTCATAGATCTGGGCGTCTTTGATTTTTTGTACATAGTTTTGCGGCATGGTGCTTCCAATATGATTTAGCCAAGCGGCCATGTTAATATAAAAAATAAAGAATTATTAGCTTATTAAGGGTTATCCGTGGATCAAAATCAACTTAAGCAGGCAGTGGCTAAAGCCGCCGTAGAATACACATTGACGAAAATTGAAGCGGATAGCATTGTCGGCATAGGCACTGGCTCCACCGCCAACTGCTTTATCGACCAGATTGCCGAGTATAAGCATCTATTTCAGGGCACAGTGGCCAGCTCCGAGGGCTCGGCTGAGCGTCTGCGCGCCCATGGCATCCCAGTATTCGAACTCAATGCCGTATCTGAAGTGACTATCTATATAGATGGGGCCGACGAGGCCAACCCCCATTTACAACTGATCAAAGGGGGCGGTGCGGCACTTACTCGCGAAAAAATAGTGACTGCAGCCGCCAATGAGTTTGTGTGTATTGCAGATGAAAGCAAGTGGGTGGAACATTTGGGCAATTTCCCGCTGCCGGTAGAAGTGATTCCAATGGCGCGCAGCTTTGTAGCTCGAGAGTTGGTAAAACTGGGTGGTGATCCGGTATGGCGCGAAAATGTGCTTACTGACAATGGCAATATTATTCTCGATGTGCACCATCTGCATCCCATAGCCTCAGCCTGCGACCTTGAGCAGAAGATCAATCAGATTACCGGCGTGGTAACCAATGGATTATTTGCTATAAAACCCGCCGATGTGCTATTTCTTGCCACTCAGGATGGGATTATCAGCCATCGCCCAACCGACTAACCCTTAGACAATAACTCGCGCAGATCAATAATCGCCGCATTGGCGCGACTGATATAAGAGGCCATCACCAATGAGTGATTGGCAATCAGACCAAAGCCCTTGCCATTGGCAATAATCGGACTGCGCACCGCTTGCTGAGTCATCTCCAGCTCGCGAACGATTTGCTGCACACTGGTCAGGGCATTTTTTCTGGCCAGCACCTCGGCGAAATCTATTTCAACTGCCTTTAAAAAATGCAACAGTGCCCATGAGGTACCCCTAGCCTCATAGAAAATATCATCTATCTGTAGCCATGGGGTCTTAACCACCAACTCTCCGGGTGCCGCAGTAGACTGGGTTGCACCGGCCGCACCGGAGAGATCTGTATTGATTCGACGCTGACCCACACTGGCAGAAAGCCGCTGTGAAAGACTGCCCAATCTGGTCGCTACTGTGCCCAACCAATAGCGGAGATTATCAGCCCGCGCATAGAACTGAGCGGAGTAGTTATCTTTATCCACCAATCGGTCTAGGTAGCTTTGAAGATAGTCCCTACCTTCCGCATATTCGCTTTCTGGCCAGGGCACAGCCCAGCTGCTGTGGTCTACATTAAATCGCGGCTCGGCGAGAGCGAGATCGGCATCTTCCGTAGACTGGGACTGGGAGCGGCTGTAGGACTCGCGCATGGCCTTGCTGAGGTCTCTGACCTGCACCAAGACACCAAATTCCCAATTGGGCAGGTTATCCAACCACAGCCCCGGCGGCATAAGATCATTGGATAGGTAGCCCCCTGGTTTTTCCAGCACAATATCAACCACCCGAATTAGCGTCGCGGTGGTAACCGTACCAGTGACTTCTGGAAAAGGCCCCTGATAGGCTGAAAACACCTCAAAGGTTTCAGGCTCTTGGCTCCAGCGCCATCCGAGCAATAACAGGGCAACAAATGCCAATGGTATGCCAATCACCGCGAATCGAAATAGGCTCGAATCGCCAGTTGCGAGGGATTTGTCATAGAGTTCGTCAGCGTCGACAGGCGACCGCCATGGCCACTTAAAATCTAGCTCCCTCAACCATTTCACTCCCCTCAACCACTTCATCAGTGATGCATTCCTTGCATAGGCTTAGCAAGCATATCCTTTACCGGCGCCGAAAAACTCACCGCACCACAGTGATCTGTATGGATCCTAATCTGCTCAACCTCATCGTCGTTAAAAGTTACACCAAAAAGCATAAGGTGAAGGCCGCCGGGCTTAAAGGAGACCGTTTTGCCTGCGGGCACCTCGACCCTGTCTACAGGTCGCATTTTCACCATGTTCTGCCCATGCTGGTGTCTGTGGAATTCAATTCGCTCAGCCATCGGCGATTCTGCGCTTAACAATACGCAGTCCACTTCGCCGCGATTGGTAATGGTAAAAAAAGCCGCCGTTGTATTCTGCCCCGGAACCACAGCTCTGATATAAGCATTATCCACTGCCAGCTGGTTTGCCGATTTATGCTGTGCAGCTAAATTTAACAGTGCCCATACAGAAACAACCACAAAGGCAAAGCTAAAAGCGAATTTTTTCATAGGCTTCCTCTAAGAGAACCACAAATTTAGTTTCGCACAGTCTATCACTATAGTGCAGTGAAAATGTTAAGGTGGCATTAATGGCGAAATTTATTTGTTGGTAATCCCAAGATGAGACAATTACTGAAAAGCATGCTACTTATGGTCGGGTTGATAGCGTCCATGGGATTTGCCGATCAGTTTTCAAAACAGTCTAGCCTCTCCAGCAGTAACCCAGCCCTTTCAGCTAAGACGATTGTTACTCAGAACTCCACTGATTTTTTGCCAGTGGCGCAGGCTTTTCAGGTGGTGGCGAGCATTGATCAAGAACAGCTGGTTTTTGACTGGAGCATTACCAAAGGATACTACCTGTATCTACATGGTTTTAAAATTCACGCTCTAGAAGCCTCTACACAGCTGGGCCCCACGCAATTTGAAGCAGGCAAACGCAAGTGGGATGAGTTTTTTGAAGCCGAGCTAGAGGTCTACTATGGGCAAACCCGCCTAAGGGTGCCCTTTAGCACCAGCAACCAGAATTTTGATTTGCAGCTGGAATCCCAAGGCTGTGCTGATGCCGGCCTATGCTACCCCCCCTATCGCCAGTGGCTCAGTGTGGATCTGGCAAGCGGCATAGTAGACATTAGTACTGTTGCTGCAAATTCGCCACCCCCAGAGTCATCTATAGCCGCTCCATCTACGCCTCTGTGGTTAATCCTATTACTGGCCTTAGCTGGGGGTGTTATTCTCAATCTAATGCCCTGCGTGTTTCCAGTGCTGTCGATTAAGGTTCTGAGCTTTACCCGCGGCCATCGCACTGAAGGTGAAAAACGACTGCATGGGCTTGCCTACACCTCGGGGGTGGTGGCCAGTTTTCTAGCTATTGCCGCGCTGATGCTGGTATTGAGAGCCAGCGGCGAGGCCATAGGTTGGGGTTTTCAGCTACAGTCCCCCGGTTTTGTTATCTTTTTGATTTACTTATTTTCGGCGATAGGATTGTCACTGTCCGGCTATCTAGAAATCGGCAGTGGTCTAATGGCTCTCGGGCAGTCTTCAAAAGTCAGTAATACCCTGAGCTCATCATTTACGACTGGCGTGCTGGCCACCACTGTGGCCAGCCCTTGCACTGCGCCATTTATGGGCCCAGCACTGGGGTTTGCCATTGCCCAACCCAGCTATTTGGCGCTACTGGTATTTGCTTTTTTGGGTCTGGGAATGGCGCTGCCTTTTATTGTGCTTAGCTGGGTGCCGGGGTTGTCCAACAAACTGCCAAAGCCGGGCCAGTGGATGGACAGTTTAAAACAGTTTTTGGCGTTTCCCATGTACCTCACCGCGATTTGGCTACTCTGGGTGGCGGGTCGTCAAACTAATGTCAATGTAGTAATCGCCATAATTGCCGGCTTATTACTGATGACTATGGCTATTTGGCTTTGGAAATTAAAGCCTTCCGAGAGCTCATCAAAAATCACATCAAAGGTAATTAAAGTCGTGGCTGTTGGCCTTATGGCCGGTGCCATTGTATTGCCCGGCCTCGGGCTCAAGACGCCAGATCAAAGTCAGCGCTGGGAAGCGTACACTGCGCAACGCTTGGCAGAGTTGCGCAACACGGGAAAACCCGTGTTTATTAATTTAACCGCCGACTGGTGTATTACCTGTTTGGTCAATGAATCTGTGGCCTTCGGCGACAAGTTTTACCAGCGCCTTAAAGATGAGGATATCACCTATCTCAGGGGCGACTGGACTAATAACGACCCGCAAATCACGCAATTACTCAACCAGTACAACCGCAGTGGCGTACCACTCTATTTGCTGTATCCCAGAGGACAGGGCTCGCCGCAGATTCTACCGCAAATTTTATTGGAATCCAGCCTGCTAGAGGCCCTAAATCGCGCAAAATAGATTTTACCCATCATTTTTCTGATTTTATCGACATCTTATCGGCTTTTAGCGTATTTTTTGCTCTAATTAGCCAGAGATTGCATCTAAATGCTTATAAAATACCACTAAAAGCAATTATGCCAACTAAAAAACCGCTCAAAATACCTGAAAATACGGCAATTTTCGGCTAATTTCGCTGAAATTCTGTTTTCTTCACGAAGTCGTAGACAGGCCATTATTTTTAGTGCAGACTAGCCTCAAAATTTGGCGACCTTCGATAGGGGCACTATGTCAAACATTCTTATTTTAAATGGCCCCAACCTCAATTTGCTCGGCTCCCGCGAGCCCGAGAAATACGGCGTGGAAACCCTTGAGCAAATTAATCGGCAACTCAGCGAAATTGCGGTTGTGGCCGGGCACAAGGTGCTTTGCCTGCAGAGCAATGCGGAGCACGATCTTATTCAGTACATTCACGATGCAAAACAAGGCGCCGTGGATTATATAATTTTTAATCCCGGAGCCTTTACCCACACCAGTGTGGCACTGCGAGATGCGCTGTTGGGCGTGGCAATTCCCTTTATCGAAGTTCACCTCTCTAACATCCATAGCAGAGAGAAGTTTCGCCACCATTCTTACTTTTCCGATATTGCCGAGGGCGTTGTTTGCGGCTTCGGCGCACACAGCTACCAACTTGCTCTGCAAGCGGCGCTGAACAAACTTGATCATTAATCCCTAAAAACACTGAGAGCGCAGGATGGATATTCGTAAAGTTAAAAAACTGATTGAATTACTTGAACAATCAAATATCAATGAATTAGAAATCAATGAGGGCGATGGGTCGGTGCGCATCAGTCGCGGCGGGCCAGCGGTCACCTACGCGCCAGCACCTGTAGTTACTGCGCCAGCCATGGCTGTTGCTCAACCAGCGGCAGCTGTAGAAACTGCTCAGGCGGATACCGAAACTCTGTCAGGTCATGTGGTTAAATCGCCTATGGTAGGCACCTTCTACTCCGCGCCAGCACCCGGATCTCCGCCCTTTGTGACTCAGGGTCAAACGGTTGCTGCCGGCGATGTACTGTGCATTATCGAAGCCATGAAGATGATGAACCAAATAGAGGCCGACAAGTCCGGCACCATCGGCAAAATATTGATTGAAGACGGAGATTCCGTCGAATTTGATCAACCCATAGTTACCATTGTTTAACCGCTGCTAGGAACTGCAATATGCTCGATAAAGTGCTGATCGCCAACCGTGGCGAAATTGCCCTCAGAATTCTCCGCGCCTGTAAGGAGCTGGGAATCCAGACGGTGGCCGTCCATTCCAAAATTGACGCCGCGCTCAAACATGTCAAGCTGGCTGACCAGGCCGTTTGCATTGGGCCCAACCCCTCACCCCAGAGCTATTTGAATGTTCCGGCTATTATCAGCGCCATGGAAATTACTGGCGCTCAAGCAGTGCATCCAGGCTACGGATTTTTGGCGGAAAATGCCGATTTTGCCGAGCAAGTAGAAAATAGCGGCTTCACATTTATCGGCCCGAAAGCCGACACTATCCGCACCATGGGCGATAAGGTAGCCGCCATCAAGTCCATGAAAGCCGCCGGCGTACCCACGGTGCCGGGATCCGACGGACCCCTGTCCGAGGACCCAGAAGAACTGCAAGCCACCGCAAAACGCATCGGCTACCCAGTGATTATTAAAGCCGCCGCCGGTGGTGGTGGTCGCGGCATGCGCGTTGTCAAAGACCAGCAGAGTTTAATCAATGCTGTCGCCATTACCAAAACTGAAGCCGCCGCCGCATTTGGCGATGGCACGGTTTATATGGAAAAATTTCTACAAAATCCCCGCCATGTGGAGGTTCAGATACTCTCCGATGGGCAGGGCAATGCCATACACCTAGGCGACCGCGACTGCTCATTGCAACGCCGCCATCAAAAGGTGATTGAAGAGGCTCCCGCCCCGGGCATTCCCGAGGACGCGCGACAGGCTGTGTTCGAAAGCTGCGTCAATGCCTGCGTGCAGATGAACTACCGAGGTGCTGGCACCTTTGAATTTCTCTATGAAGATGGCAACTACTACTTTATCGAGATGAACACCAGAGTACAGGTGGAGCATCCGGTCTCAGAAATGATTACCGGTGTGGATATTATTAAAGAGCAGCTAACCATTGCCGGCGGTCAGCCCCTGAGCTTCAAACAGGAGGATATTATATTCCGCGGCCACTCCTTTGAATGCCGAATCAATGCCGAGGATCCCAAGACCTTTTTGCCCCAACCGGGCACTATCAACGCCTATCATGCTCCCGGCGGCAACGGTGTTCGAGTGGATTCACATATCTACAATGGCTATAGCGTACCCCCCAATTACGACTCCATGATCGGCAAAATAATTACCTACGGTCGCGATAGAGATTCCGCCCTGTCGCGGATGCGCAATGCCCTAGATGAAATGCTGATTGACGGTATAAAAACCAATATTCAACTGCATGAGGAATTGGTGCGCGACAAGGAATTCCAAAAAGGCGGTGTCAATATCCACTATCTGGAGAAAAAGCTCGGGCTCTAATTGGTTTTTCCGCAGGGTATAGACTTCAATAAGCGAGCACTTACTATGGCTTCAATTCAGTGGATTCAGCTTAATATCGAAGCTACACCCAAGCACAGCGAGCTTATTGAGGACGCCGTCTTAAATGCTGGCGCCGTCTCTGTCACATTGCAAGATGCAGCTGATCAGCCTATTTTAGAACCGGGGGTTGGTGAAACCCCGCTGTGGAATAGCTGCATTCTGACCGCACTATTTCCGGCCTCAATCAATACTGCCACCGCAGAGCAAGAAATTACCCAATATCTGCCGTTCTCTATCCACTCAACTTGGGAATTAGTTGAAGATAAAGACTGGTCTCAGGAATGGAAAAAGTATTTTAAACCCATTTCCTGCAGCGCTGGGCGGCTGTGGATCTGCCCCAGTTGGATAGATGCGCCGCAACCCAATGCAGTGAATCTGCGTCTAGATCCGGGGCTGGCCTTTGGCACTGGCAGTCACCCCACCACCATGCTCTGTTTAAACTGGCTGGAAAAACAATCGCTACAGGGCAAAACCCTGATAGATTACGGCTGTGGCTCAGGTATTCTGGGTATTGCTGCACTATTGCTGGGGGCAGAAAAGGTGTGGGCGGTAGACAACGATCCTCAAGCCCTACTGGCCAGTCGCGACAATGCCCAGCGCAATGGTATAGATAACAGCGCGCTAATCACCTGTCTACCAGAACAGGTCCCCGACAATACTCAAGCCAATATGATGGTGGCCAATATCCTCGCCACACCGCTTATTGAGCTAGCAGAGCACATCAGCTCGCTGACTCTGCCCGCTGGGCAGCTGTGCCTGTCGGGCATATTAAGCCATCAAATTGATCAGGTCACCGCGCCCTATTCCAGATACTTT